>NZ_JBEXSJ010000015.1:0-195388 GCF_040613535.1 Kribbella sp. NPDC006257 | reverse complement strand
TCACCAGATGCACGCGGGCGTAGTCATTCACGGCCTGCTTGGCCCGCCAGTACAGCGAGGCATAGAAGATCTCCGCACCGCACCGCCCACCAGCCCGGCTGGGCTAGCGGTTCGAGTCCCTGTATCGCCGCAGCCCAGCCGTTCCAACCACCTCCTGGCCGACACCTCGGGCCGGGCGGGGCCAGTGCCTCCTGACACCTCACCAGGAGGCGCCCTCGAGGTGGCCGACTCCGCTGTGTGACCACCGCGCCTGGGTGGTCACACAGCGGAGTTACTTGTGTCCAGGTTGGCGGCCACGACTGGTCGGAGACCGAGAGGGAGACCTACGCCGTCCTGCTCACTCGCTTCGTCGCGGGCCTCGATCAGAAGTAGGTCACGTAGACGGCGAAAGGTGCGTCGGGCTGCGTCCCGTGGCGGCCTTCGATCAGGCCGTCGGTGCGGATCTCGCCCGCGTACTTCAGGCCGATCCGTTCCATTACCGCGCGAGAGGCCAGGTTGTGCCGTTCGGTGAACGCCATCACCGACCGCGCGCCCAGCGTCTCTACCGCGTACGTCAGCCCGGCCTGGCCGAGTTCGGTCGCCAGCCCTTCGCCTCGAGCAGAGCCCAGCAACGCCCAGCCCAGCTCCAGCCGGTACTCCGCCCAGCGGCCGCCGTCGTCGAGCACCGCCGAGATCTTCGCCACCTCCTCGCTCCCTGCGGTCATCCGCTCCATTCCGCCACGTCCGACCAGGGACCCGTCCGACCGCCGGTAGGCGATCCACTTGCTCGTCCCGTTGGCCTCCCAGCGCTCGTGGAAGCCCGTCGCCTGGCGTGCAGCTTCCTCCGCCGACCAGGCGCCGTCGTACCAGAAGGCCACCCATGGATCCGCGTGCAGGCGCTCCAGGTCCGCCGCATGTCCGGGGAGGACCTCATCCGGTCCAGTGATCGGCACCAGCATCAACCGCTCGGTGAACCGGGTCCGGACGGCATGCGCCACGATGTCGCGGAGCCTCCGGTCCCCGTCGGTCCGGTTCACCATCAGCAGGTCGAGGTCATCTGGTCCGACCCAGGCGCTCGCGTCGTGCTTACCGGCTTCGAGCAGTGGCCGCTCGAGATCCCCGTCGACGCTGACGAGGTAGTCGACCTCACGGCGTACGCGGCCTTCGTAGGTCCACTCCCAGTCGGCGACGGTCGCGTCGATCGAGCGGACCCGCCAGCCGGTCTCCTCCTCGACTTCCCGCGCGAGAGTCTGCTCCGGAGTCTCACCGGCCTCGACATGTCCGCCGACGATGTCCCAGATCCCCGGTAGCAGCCGTCGATCCTCGGTACGCCGCTGCACGTACACCCGGTGCCGGTCGTCACGGATCAGGGCACCGACACAGTCCACAGCACGCATACGAACATGCTCGCACCCGAGAGGCTGGCAAACTCCCGGTATGCGTCTGGATCGGGCAGTGCTCTTCAAGTTGGCGACGAACGAACGACTCGAACAGCTGGTCAAGAGCGTGCCTGGCGGTGAGGAGAACGCCTGGCGCGCCGCCTCTCGCTACGTGGCCGGCCGGACTCGTGACGAAGCGCTGAAGGTTGCTGATCAACAGTTGGCGCTCGGGCACGGCATCAGCGTCGACCTGTTCGGTGAGATGTCCACCGACCCTGCAGACGCTGCCCGGGTCGTCGACGAGTACCTCGAGCTGGCCAAGGTCCTTCCGGCGCCGCCTGCCGATGTCTGGTTGTCCCTGGATCTCTCGCACCTTGCCCTGGACGTCGACCCGAAGGGCGCGGCCGACCTGGTCGCCAGGATTGTCGAGGCGCTACCGGAAGGCAGAAGGCTCCAACTTGGTGCCGAGGACCTCATCCGGACCGACAAGGTCCTGCAGTGCGTGCTGGACGTCGCCGGTCGCGGGCTCAAGGACCGACTCGGTGCCACTGTGCAGGCAAACCTGCTGCGCTCACCGGACGACATCGCCGTACTTACCGAGGCCGGAGTACAGGTGCGCCTCGTCAAGGGCGCGTACGTCGAGCCAACAGGCGCACACCCGTACGGCGAAGCCACGGACATCGCCTACCTCAAGCTGGCCCATCAACTGGCAGCTGCCGAAGCGAACTGGTCACTGGCGACTCACGACGCTCGCCTGAGAGAAGCGGTACTGCTCAGCATCGGCACTGTCCCCATGGAACAACTACTAGGCATCCGGCCGGACGAGCTGGCTCGCCTGCACGACAGGGGCATCCCAACTCGCGTCTACATCCCCTACGGCCCAGCCTGGTTCCGCTACTGGCTCCGACGGGTAGCCGAGTCCCGGGGCGCCTAACCGCGTGGCTGTTCGGCCACTCGGTTCGGCATGAAGACCACAGCGACCACCAGAAGGACAGCGGCCGCTGCAGCTCCGTAGTACACGTCGTGAATCGCAGGGGCGAGCACGTTGCCCGGTAGCTTCTGCAGATCGCCGTGCTCGGAGCCGAGCTTCCGGGCGACCACACCGTTCGCGACAGCACCGAAGACTGCAACCCCGACAGCACTCCCGACCGACCGGGCGAACATGTTGGCGCCCGTCACCACACCTCGGCTGCGCCAGTCGACCGACGACTGTGCGGCCACGACGGACGGGGAAGCGGTGAAGCCGAGCCCGATACCGATCACGAAGCAGGCGAGAGCCAGGTAGAGCACGGAACTTCCGGAGTTCACCGTGAGCAGCAGGCCGGCGCCGATCACCACGATCACCGCACCGAACATCATCGTGGTCCGGTACCCGAGCCGCAGGTAGATCCGCCCGGCCAGCGAAGCCGCGATCGGCCACCCCAGCGTCATGGCCGCCAGGGCGAACCCGGCCACCAGCGCCGACGTACCGAGCACTCCTTGTGCGAACAGCGGCACGTACGTCGACAGCCCGATCATCAGTACGCCGACCAGCAGCGCTGCCGAGTTCGCCGAGTTCAGCACCCGCTTGCCCAGCACCCACAGCGGCAGCACCGGCTCGGGTGCGCGGCGCTCGACGAAGACGAAGGCAGTCAGGAGCACCGCCGAGACAGCCAGGATCGCGATGCTGGTGACGGAATCCCAGGTCCACATCACGCCGCCCTCGAGCAGCCCGAGCAGCAGCAGCGAACCACCGACCGCGAGCAGCACCGTCCCCGCGTAGTCGATCTGGTGCTTGGTCGGCGCCGCCACCGTCTCCTGGAAGCGACGAAGCAGCACCCAGGCCGCCGCGAGTCCGAGCGGGATGTTCACGAAGAAGATCCAGCGCCAGGAGATGTAGTCGGAGAACACGCCGCCCAGAGTCGGCCCGACGAACGAGGCGATCCCCCAGACGCTGGCGATGTAGCCCTGCACCTTGGCCCGTTCGGCGACGCTGTAGATGTCGCCGACGATCGTCATCCCGATCGGCTGGATCGCGCCGGCCCCGAGGCCCTGGATCAGCCGGAACGCGATCAGCGCCGGCATGCTCCAGGCGAACCCGCAGAGCACCGAGCCGAGCACGAACAGCCCGACGCCGAGCAGCATGATCGGCTTGCGGCCGCGCTGGTCCGCGAGCTTGCCGTAGATCGGCACCGAGACGGCCTGCGCCAGCAGGTAGATCGAGAACAGCCACGGGAACTGGCTGAACCCACCGAGGTCCTCGACCACCGACGGCACCGCCGTCGCCAGGATGGTCGCGTCGATCGCGACCAGGCCGACACTCAGCATCACGGCGAGCAGGATCGGCCCGCGCTCCGACCGCAGGCCCACCCCGGAGGTGTCGATCCGCTCAGTAGATGTCATGACCTAAAGCAACCTACGTGACTGGACAACGATTCCTGAAGGCAGGACCAACTGGTGAAACGCGGTCCGGAGTACGGGCGGACCGCCGGGTCGATACGCTCTGGCAGCCAAGGTGGATCAGCGGATAGCGGCCCGTGCCGGGCTACCGCGCAGCCGCTAGCACCTGGTCGAGGATCAGCGACCACTGCCGTACGACGCCTCGCCGCCGCGCCGCGTCGTCGGTCAGGAGGTCGGCCAGGCCCAGACCGCGCGCCATGTCGAGCACACCTTGCACGGTCTCCCGGACACCCGGCGTACGCTCCTCGACCTCCAGCACTTCGAGGAGAGCCCGGTGGGCCTGCCGTCCGACGTGCGCTTCCAGTCGCACGATCTGCCGGCGCAACTGCTCCTCGGTGGACGCCGCGACCCACAGATGCAACGCAGCACGGAACAGCGGACCTGTGTAGACGTCAGCGAGCATGCCGACGATTGCCTCGGTCCGCCCTTCCCGCACGGGCAGGTTGGTCGCCTGCTGCCGGATCTCATCCAGCCGCACCTCGGTCATGTACTCCACTGCGGCCGCGAACAGGTCCGCGCGCGTCGGGAAATGGTGCTGTGCCGCCCCGCGAGACACCCCTGCCCGGGCGGCCACCACCGCGACAGTGGTCGCCGCGTAGCCCACCTCGGCCAGCGACTCCACCGCGGCGACCAGCAGCTTCTGCCTGGTCGCCCGGCTCCGGTCCTGCTGCGGCTCGCGCAGTGTCTCGGTCACAGGACAACATCCCTACCGGCCAGGTCACCTTCACTCACGTGCTGCCTCCCGTGCTCGCAGTTCGCGCCGCAGGATCTTGCCTGAAGCAGCCTTCGGGACCGCGTCGATGAACTCGACCTGCCGGACCTTCTTGTACGGCGCGACCCGCTCGGCGACGTAGTCCATCACGTCCTCCGCGGTCAGCTCGACGCCCGGCATCGCCACCACGAACGCCTTCGGGACTTCGTTACCGTCGGCCTGTACGCCGATCACCGCGGCGTCCGCGATCCGGTCGTCGGTCAGCAGTACGGCCTCCAGCTCGGCCGGCGGCACCTGGTACCCGTGGTACTTGATCAGCTCCTTGACCCGGTCCACGACGTACAGGAAGCCCCGTTCGTCGACTCGGCCGATGTCGCCGGTGTGCAGCCAGCCCTCGGGGTCGATGGTCGCGTCGGTCTCCGCGGGCCGGCCGAGGTATCCCTTCATCACCTGAGGCCCGCGGATCCAGATCTCACCGGGATCGCCCTCGCCGACATCGTTGCCATCGGCACCGACCAGGCGCATCTCGGTGGACGGGAACAGCTTGCCCACGGCACCGGCCGGCGGATCGAGCTCGTCCTGCGGTACGGCGTGCGTCCCGGGCGACAGCTCGGTCATCCCATAACACTGCAGTACGGCGTGCAGCCCGAGCCGTTTCGCGCAGGCGTCGGCCAGGTCGCCGTCGAGCGGAGCGGCCGCCGACGTCAGATGCTTCAGGGCGGACAGGTCGTACCCGTCCACGGCCGGGTGTTTCGCCAACGCCAGCACCACGGGCGGGGCCACGAACGCCCGGGTGATCTTCTGCTCCGCCAGCGTGCTGAGGAACTGCTGCAGGTCGAACTTCGGCAGCACCACGACGGTCGCGCCCAGCCGGAACGGCAGGTTCATCAGCACGGCCTGCCCGTAGATGTGGAAGAACGGCAGGATCGCGATGATCCGCTCGTTCTCGCCCATCTCGAAGGTCGCTTCGGCCTGCAGAAGGTTCGTCGCGATGTTCTGGTGGGTGAGCATCACGCCCTTGGCGATGCCGGTCGTGCCGCTCGAGTACGGCAGCACGGCGACGTCCTCGGCGGGGTCGATCTCGACCACCGGCTCCGGCGCGGTCGACGCGAGCAGCTCGGTCACCGAGCGGTACCCGTCGGCCTGGTCGCAGACGAAGATCTGCTCGACGTCGGTGCCCTCGCTCCCGGCAGTGGCGACGGGGAGGAAGAGCGAGATGGTCACCAGCAACCGGGCCTTGGAGTCGACCAACTGCTTGTGCAGCTCATCGGCGGTGTAGAGCGCGTTGACAGTGGTCACCGTGGCGCCCGCGCGGGTGGCGGCGTAGAAAACTACTGGGTAGAGGATCGTGTTCGGGCTGTGCAGCGCGATCACGTCGCCGTGCTTGATCCCCAGCTCGGCGAAGCCCGCGGCCATCCGCCGGGTCATCTGGTCGAGCTGCGCGTAGCTGATCTCCTTGCCGCTGACCCCGTCGACCAGCGCGGGCCGGTCGCCGTACTCCTGAGCCCGACCGAGAACAGCCTCGTGCAACGGCACACGGAGCACCTCAACCGGCGGGAACTGACTCTCGATGACCATTGGCGGCGGTCCTTTCAGCTAGCTGGAAGCACGACTTTGACCGACTCAGTAGGACTTGGGTAGGCCTAGTGAATGCTGAGCGACGAAGTTGAGGATCATTTCCCGGCTGACCGGCGCGATGCGCGATGCCCGGGCCGCGGCGACCAGCGAGGCGACGCCGTACTCGACCGTCATCCCGTTGCCACCGAGTGACTGCACTGCCTGGTCGGTCGCGCGTACGGCGACCTCGCCGGCGGCGTACTTGGCCATGTTCGCGGCCTCACCGGCGCCGAGATCATCGCCCGCGTCGTACAGCGCGGCCGCCTTCTGCATCATCAGCCGGGCGAGCTCGAGTTCGATCTTCAGCTGGGCCAGCGGATGGGCGATCCCCTGGTGCGCGCCGATCGGGGTCTTCCAGACCTGGCGTTCGTTGACGTAGGCAACGGCCTTGTCCAGCGCGTGCCGGGCGATCCCGATCGCGAAGGCGGACGCCATGATCCGCTCCGGGTTCAGTCCCGCGAACAGTTGCATCAGTGCCGCGTCCTCGGAGCCGACCAGGGCCTCGGCCGGCAGTTGCACGTCGTCGAGGAACAGCGAGAACTGCTTGTCCGGGCTGATCAGGTCCATCTCGATCTTGGTGAACTCGACCCCGGGCGCGTCCGTCGGCACGATGAACAGCGCCGGCTTCAGCTTGCCGGTCTTCGCGTCCTCGGTCCGGCCGACCACGAGCACGGCCTGGGCGACGTCGAGCCCGGAGATGAAGACCTTGCGTCCCGAGAGCGACCAGCCGTCCGCCGTACCCTCGCCTTCCTTCCTTTCCTTCACGTCTTTGATCCGCCGGGCGGTGGTGGTGATGTTGTGCGAGTTCGACCCCGCGTCCGGTTCGGTGATCGCGAAGGCCATCGTCGTCGTACCGTCCGCGATCCCGGGCAGCCAGCGCTGCTTCTGCGCGTCTGTGCCGAACCGGGTGATCACCGTTCCGCAGATCGACGGGGAGACGACCATCATCAGCAACGGACAGCCGGCCGCGCCGAGCTCCTCCAGCACGATCGACAGGTCGCCCATCCCGCCGCCTCCGCCGCCGTACTCCTCCGGCAGATTGACGCCGAGATAGCCGAGCTTCCCCGCCTCCAGCCACAACTCGGTGGTATGCCCCCCGCTCCGCGCCCGCTCGGTGAACCACCCATACCCGTACTTCTTCCCCAGCTCCCCCACCGCCCCCCGCAGCGCCCGCCTCTCATCACTCTCCACAAACCTCATCCCACACTCCTCCCATCGCTCATCGGTCCCTTGTTCCCCGGTGTGTCGGGGTTCGTCGGTCCGTCGATCCCAGCGGTGCCGACCACCGCAAGAACGACCCCCACCTCGACCTGTTGCCCAGCGCCGACAGCGAGTTCGGTCAAAATCCCGTCCGCAGGGGCGGAGATGGTGTGCTCCATCTTCATCGCCTCCAGCCAGAGCAGCGGTTGCCCCTGCTTCACCTGATCGCCGACCTCGACACCGAGCCGGATCACCGTGCCCGGCATCGGCGCGAGCAACGACCCGGCGGCGACCTGCTGCGATGGATCCGGGAAGCGCTCGACCGCGGTCAACGCCACCGACCCCAGGCTCGAGTCCACACAGACCAGCCCGTCGTACGCCGCGACGTCGAACCGCCGGCGTACCCCACCGACCTCCAGCACCACGTACTCCGCGGTCGCCTCGACCAACCCGACGTCGCCGTCCACAACCAACCCGTCGCGCGTCAGCCGATAAGACACCTCGTACGTCGAATCTCCCACCGCAAACGTTTTCCGCTGCGGCTGAGACGCCAGGTTCCGCCACCCACTAGGCAACCGCCCCTGCACCTTCGCCGTACTCCGCCGCCGAGCCGCATCCGCCAACGCCGCCGCCAAGGCCGAGAGTTCCTCAGCCGCCTTGTCCGGCAGCACCTCGAACTCATGCTTCTCGAGGAACGCCGTATCGGTATCCCCCTCCAAAAACGCCCGATGCCGCAAAACCCGCACCAGCAAATCCCGATTGGTCCGAACCCCGTGGATTTTCGCGCGACCCAGCTCCGCCGCGAGCCGGGCGGCGGCGGAGTCCCGGGTCGGCCCCCAGGCGATCACCTTCGCCAGCATCGCGTCGTAGTACGGCGACACCTCGGACCCGCTCTCGACGCCCGAGTCCACCCGCACCCACGGGAGCGCCGTACCAACTGCTTGCGTCCGAAGAAGCGGAGGGACGTCACCAACACTTCTTCGGACGTACGAGCCGACGTCGGCGGTGGGGCTGGCGAAGGTGGAGGCGGCGTCGGGGAAGTCGAAGTGGTGGAGGGTGCCGGTCTGGGGTTGCCAATCGTGAGCGGGATCTTCGGCGTACAGGCGGACCTCGATCGAATGGCCGACGGAAGCAGGAGGTTCGGGTGGAAGCTCCGCGCCACGGGCGATCTCGAATTGCCAAGCGACCAGGTCCAGCCCGGTGACCGACTCGGTGACCGGGTGCTCGACCTGCAGCCGCGTGTTCATCTCCAGGAAGTAGAAGCGACCGTTGTCATCGGCAAGGAATTCAACAGTTCCAGCCCCGACATACCCAATCGCCGCAGATGCCTTGCGAGCCGCCTCGAACAGCTCCTCCCGCATCCCAGGCAACCGCTCGACCAACGGCGACGGTGCTTCCTCAACAACCTTCTGATGCCGCCGCTGGATCGAGCACTCCCGCTCACCAACCGCCCAGATCGTCCCGTGCTGATCCGCCAGCACCTGAACCTCGACATGCCGCCCGCTCACCAGATACGGCTCGCAGAACACCGTCCCATCGCCAAACGCCGACAACGCCTCCGCCGACGCCGCCTTGATCTCCGACGCAAGGTCCTCGAGATACTCGACGACCCGCATGCCCCGCCCACCCCCACCCGCGGACGCCTTCACCAGCACCGGAAGATCAGCCTCGGTCACCTCATCAGGGACCAACTGCGACAACACCGGTACGCCGGCCGCCGCCATCAACTTCTTCGACTCGATCTTCGAGCCCATCGTCTCGATCGCAGCAGCCGGCGGCCCGATCCACGCCAGCCCCGCCGCCTCGACCGCCCGCGCGAACCCGGCGTTCTCCGACAAGAACCCATAGCCGGGATGCACCGCGTCAGCACCCGCCTTCAACGCGGCCTCAACCAGCAATTCACCCCGCAGATAAGTCTCACCAGGCGCATTTCCCGGCAGATGCACCGCCGCATCCGCCTCCCCGACGTACGGCGCCGAAGCATCCGCCGTCGAGTGCACCGCAACACAGGAGATCCCCAGTGACCGAGCGGTCCGGAACACCCGCCGCGCGATCTCCCCCCGGTTCGCCACCAGCACAGAGGTGATCGGCGGCGTGGACCAGAGCTTCAGCTCGGACGTGTATGCGCTGGATGAGGACATCGCCATCACATCCTGAAGACGCCGAAGTTGGCGCCGTCGAAGTCGGTCCCCTGGACGGGTGCGGAATGGATCGCCGAGAGGCAGAGGCCGAGCACGGTTCTGGTGTCGCGCGGGTCGATCACGCCGTCGTCGTACAGGCGTCCGGACAGGAACATCGGCAGCGACTCCGCCTCGATCTGCCCTTCCACATAGGCTCGCATCTTGGCGTCGCCGTCCTCGTCGTACGGCTGGTTCTTCGCCGCGGCCGCCGCCCGCGCCACGATCGACAGCACGCCGGCCAGCTGCTGTGGGCCCATCACCGCGGACTTCGCCGACGGCCAGGCGAACAGGAACCGTGGATCGAACGCCCGCCCACACATCCCGTAATGCCCGGCCCCGTACGACGCTCCCATCAGGATCGACACGTGCGGGACGCGGGAGTTCGAGACCGCGTTGATCATCTGCGCCCCGTGCTTGATGATCCCGCCCTGCTCGTACTCCTGCCCGACCATGTAGCCGGTCGTGTTGTGCAGGAAGATCAACGGCACCGCAGCACGGTTCGCCAGCTGGATGAACTGCGCCGCCTTCTGCGCCTCCTCGCTGAACAGCACCCCGCGCGCGTTCGCCAGGATCCCGACCGGATACCCGTGGATCGACGCCCACCCGGTCGCGAGCGACGATCCATAAAGCGGCTTGAACTCGTCGAACACCGACCCGTCCACCACCCGAGCCACCACATCCCGCGGATCGAACGGGATCTTCAGATCTCCCGGCACGATCCCGAGCAGCTCGTCGGCGTCGAACAACGGCTCCTCGTACTGCGCGGCAGGTGGCGGCCCGAGCTTCTTCCAGTTCAGCCGGGACACGATCTGCCGGCCGAGCCGGATCGCATCCCGCTCGTCGACGGCGAAGTAGTCCGCGAGCCCCGACGTACGGGCGTGCATGGATGCTCCACCGAGTGATTCGTCGTCAGCGTCCTCGCCGGTCGCCATCTTCACCAGCGGCGGCCCGGCCAGGAACACCTTCGCGCCGCCGTCGACCATCACCACGTAGTCGCTCATGCCGGGGATGTACGCGCCGCCCGCGGTCGAGTTGCCGAACACCAGCGCGATCGTCGGAATCCCCTCGGCCGACAGCCGGGTGAGGTTCCGGAACATCGCGCCGCCCGGGATGAAGATCTCCTTCTGCGTCGGCAGATCCGCACCGCCCGACTCGACGAGACTGATCACCGGCAGCCGATTGGCCCGCGCGATCTCGTCGGCCCGCAACGCCTTCCGCAGTGTCCACGGATTGCTCGCGCCACCCTTGACGGTCGGATCGTTCGCGGTGATCAGGCACTCGACGCCTTCCACCACCCCGATCCCCGTCACCAGACTCGCCCCGACCGCGAAGTCGCTACCCCATCCCGCCAGCGGCGACAGCTCCAGGAACGCGCTGTCCGGATCCAGCAACAACTCGATCCGCTCCCGCGCCAGCAACTTCCCCCGCCGATGATGCCGCTCGACGTACTTCTCCCCACCCCCAGCCAAAGCCTTCGCATGCTCGACGTCGAGTGCAGCCAGCTTCTCAAGCATCGAAGAACGGTTATCGCTCATGAAGTGAACCCCAGTCGTTTGGCCGCGAGCGCGGTCATGATCTCGGTGGTGCCGCCGCCGATGGCGAGGATCTTCTGGTCGCGGTACTGCCGTTCCACCTCGGCCTCGCGCATGTACCCGAGCCCGCCGTGCAACTGCAGCGCCTGATCACAAACCCACGCGCCCGCCTCGACCGCCGTGTTCTTCGCGAAGCTGACCTGTGCGAACACGTCCTCACCCGCCATCGACCGCCGCGCGATCTCGTGCACGTACACCCGCGCGACATCGACTCGCCGCGCCATCTCGGTCAGCGTGTGCTGCACGGTCTGCCGCGAGATCAACGGCCGGCCGAACGTCTCCCGCGCCCGGCACCACTCCACCGTCAGATCCAACGCCCGCTGCGCCCCGGCATAAGCCTGTACGCCGAGCGTCAACCGTTCCGCGACAAAATTCTGCGCGAGTTGGACGAACCCGGTCCCCGGCTCACCGACGAGGTTCGCGACCGGAACCCGTACATCGGTGAACGACAACTCCGCCGTGTCCGAAGCGCGCCAGCCCATCTTCTCCAGCTTGCGCGACACCTCGAAACCCGGGCTGTCCCGCTCGATCACCAGCAACGAGATCCCGTGCGCACCCGGCCCGTCCGTCCGTACCGCGGTGGTGACGAAATCGGCCCGTGCGCCGGAGGTGATGTAGGTCTTGGCCCCGTTGACGACGAAGTGGTCGCCGTCGCGACGGGCCGTAGTACGGAGGGAGGCGACGTCCGACCCACCGTCTGGTTCGGTGATCGCGAGCGAGCCGATCAAGGCGCCTTCCAACGTCGGCCGGGCCCATCGGTCGATCTGCGCCTGGTTGCCTGCGGCAATGATGTGCGGCAGCGCGATGCCGCAGGTCAGCAGCGAGGCGACTAATCCGCCGGATCCGCCGGCGTAGTGGATCTCCTCCGTGACCGCGATTGCGTCCAGGAGTGAACCCCCGCCGCCACCGGCCGATTCGGGGAAGGCGACGCCGAGCAACCCGAGGTCGCCCGCCTTCTTGTGCAGCTCGCGCGGCAGTTCGCCATCGCGCTCCCATTGATCCAGCTCCGGCAACACGTCCCGCTCGACAAACCGCCGTACGGTCTCACGCAACGCCTTCTCTTCAAGACTCGCAGCAACATGAGCTCTGACAGCAGCACCTTCGGCATCAACGCTCACAGCAGCACCTCGGGGATGTCGACGTACCGCGACCGCAGCCACTCGCCGACCGCCTTCGCCTGCGGATCGAAGCGCGCCTGTGATGCCACGCCCTCGCCCAGCAGACCTTCGACCACGAAGTTCAGCGCCCACAGATTCGGCAACACGTGCCGCGTCACCTTGAGAACAGCGGTCTCCGGCAGCAGCTCCTGGAACTTCTCGACCGTCAACGTGTGCGCCAGCCAGCGCCACGCCATCTCGCTCCGCACCCAAACCCCGACGTTCGCATCGCCACCTTTGTCGCCGCTCCGCGCACCGGCGATCCGCCCCAGCGGCACCTCGCGCGTCAACGACCGTGCGGGCCGCCCGGCCGCCACCAGCTGCGGCAACGGCATCGGCAGCTCCGCCTCCTCGGCGGGCGCCAGCTCCAAGGTCTGCTCGGACGGCCGGATCGTCTTGCGCGTGCCGTCCGGAAGCACGACGACATGCTCGACCTCGGAAGCATCGACGTACCCGGCGGTGAAGACCCCGTACGGCGATGCGTCCTCGGGCGGCGCCGTGACGTGGAAGCCCGGGTAGCTCGCCAGTGCCAGCTCGATCGCGGCACTGGAGAACGCGCGGCCGACCACCTTCGGATCCGGGTCCTTCACCGTGCACCTGAGCAGCACGCTCGCCAGCTCCTCGCTGTCGGCGTTCGCCTGTTCCGTCCACGCCACCGACCACTTCAGCTCGGCCGGCTTGCGGTGCATCCCGCGCTCGAGCTGCCGCTGCACCAGCTCCGCCTTCGCCTCCAGATCGAGCCCGGTCAGCACGAAGTCCACCTGGTTCCGGAACCCGCCGACGCTGTTCAACGACACCTTGTACGTCGGCGGAGGCGGCTCGCCTTCGACGCCGCGGATCCGGACCCGGTCGGGCTCGTCGGAGCTGAGTTCGATCGAATCCATTCGTGCGGTGGCATCCGGCCCGGCGTACCGGGCTCCGGTGATCTCGTACAGCAGCTGCGCCTTGACCGTGTCGATGGTGACCGCACCGCCGGTGCCGGCGTGCTTGGTGATCGTGCTGCTGCCGTCCTGGTAGATCTCCGCGATCGGGAAACCCGGTCGGCCGAGGTCGCGGATCTCGTTGAAGAAGGCGAAGTTGCCGCCGGTCGCCTGGCAGCCGCACTCGATCACGTGCCCGGCGACCATCGCGCCGGCGATCTTGTCGAAGTCGTCCCGCCGCCAGCCGTGGTCGGCGATCGCCGGGCCGACGATCACGGACGCATCGGTGACCCGGCCGGTGACGACGATGTGGGCACCGTCGTCGAGTGCCTCGGCGATCCCCCAGGCGCCGAGGTACGCGTTGGCGGTGAGCGGCCGGCCGAGGCCGAGTTCCTTCGCGCGCGGCAGCAGGTCGTCGCCTTCGACGTACGCGATCTTGGGGTGCAGCCCGAGGTGGTCCGCCAGCTCCCGGATCGCCGTCGCGAGCCCGGCCGGGTTGAGCCCACCCGCGTTGCTGACGATCCGTACGCCGCGGTCCATCGCCTCACCGAGCCCGGCCTCGAGCTGCCGGAGAAACGTCTTCGCATACCCGGTCGCCGGATCCTTCAACCGATCCCGCCCGAGGATCAACATCGTCAACTCAGCCAGGTAGTCCCCGGTCAGATAATCCAGCTCACCCCCGGTCAACATCTCCTGAAACGCACTGAACCGATCCCCGTAAAACCCCGAAGCATTCCCGATCCGCACATGAACCCGCTCATCCACCGTCATCCGACCGGCCCTCGCCCACCGTCCGGCGACCCAGCGTCCGCACGCCTACCGTCCGGCGAGCCGGCGAACTGGCCCGGCCGACGTCCTTTGCCTGGTAGGCCGGCGAAGGCCTGGATGATGCCGAGCCACGCACCGGCGTCCGCACCGACAGCCCGTACGCCGAGGTCGTCGCGATGCCGCCGCTGCGTCGCCAGCAGACAGAAGTCGAGCGCCGGCCCAGTCACCCGCTGCTCAGCGTCCTCCGGCCCCCAGCTCCACGTCTCACCGTCAGGCCCCTGCAACTCCACCCGGAATTCCTCGGCCGGCGGCGTCCTGTCATTCAGCAGGTAAGCGAAGTTCCGCGTCCGCACCGCCAGATGCGCAACATGCTTCAGCCTCGCGGTCGGCTTCCGCTGTACTCCGAGCGCGTCGGCCACATCCTGCCCGTGCGCCCAGGTTTCCATGATCCGCGCGGTCGCCATCGACGTCGGACTCATCGGCGGCCCGAACCACAGCACCTTCTCGCCCGCCGGCACCGACCGCAGCGCGTCAGGAAGCGCACCACGCGTCTCCCGCCAATAGGTCAGCAACTCCCCCGGCGGCAGCGACGCCAGCTCAGCCGCCCCGTCCTCAACGAACCCAGCCGGATTCGCCATCGCCTTCTGCAGCTCCGCCTGAAACTCGGCCGGCTCCGTCGCGGCCAACCGCGACGCCTCATCGGTCCACGCCAGATGCGCGATCTGATGAGCGATCGTCCATCCCTCAGCCGGCGTCGGCGTCGCCCACCCGTCGGCCGGCAGCCCGCCGACCAGCAGATCCAACTCGGCGTTCTCGGCACTCAGATCAGCGAGTACATCGTCCAGTTGCACCGGGGCTCCCTTGCACGACGGATCGTCAGCCGAGCCTCCCACCCCAACCAAAAAGAATCAACCCTGCTTGTTTTTCCCTTCCGCCTTCCGCCCGCCGCTGCCAACCCCAGCCTCCTTTGGCGGGGCGTCAGCGCTTTCGCTGGTGTTCGACCACGTCGATGAAGGCGGCCTTGAACGCGGCGTACTTCTCGCGCCCCAGCCGCCGCGCGTGCCGGTCCTGGATGGCAGCCATGATCTTGTCGGCCGCCGCCATCTGCGCCCGCCCACGCTCGGTCGGGCAGACCAGTTTCGCCCTTCGATCGACCGGGTCGGGGATGCGCTCGACGTACCCAAGACCTTCGAGCTCGTCGATCAGAGTCCCGATCACCTGCTTGTGCTGACCCGACAACCGGGACAGGTCGGTCGCCCGTACGCCGGTCAGCTCCAGGTACGCGAGGACCGCGCCGTGCCGGTGATGCAGATCGTCGAACCCGAGCTCGGCCAGCGAGCCGAACAACTCCCGCTGAACCGCGAAGAGGAGCCGCCCCGACAACACCCCGAGATCAGGATTGCTCCTGCTCCGTTCCGCCCGGCTCACCATCGCGGCCTCCCGTTGGTCTCCGTCGATGACAGTCACCTTAATTGACCGATCACGCGGATTAGAGATGTGGGCCCTGAGCAACTATTTTCGACGGGGTGGACCTCAGCCGGCCGATCAGTACCGCCATCCCCTCGCTCGACGGACCTGTTCTCCAGGTCCTCGCGGGCGCCGACCGCGAACTCTCCGGCCGCCAGATCCACAGCCTGGCCGGCTCCGGCAGTGTCGCGGGTGTCCGCTTGGTCCTGCAACGCCTCGCGACCACCGGCCTGGTGCATGTTCACGAGTCCGGCAACTCCCTGCTCTACTCCCTGAACCGCAAGCACCTGGCCGCCCAGGCGGTCGAGATGCTCGCCGACCTCCGCACCACCTTCGCCGCGAACCTCGCCGCCGAGTTGGCCACCTGGACCATCGCCCCGCTGCACGCCAGCCTCTTCGGCGCGATCGCCCGCGCCGACGGCGACCTGGACAGCGACATCGACCTCCTGCTGGTCCGCCCCGACGAAGTCGCCCCCGACAACCTCCTCTGGGTCGAGCAGACCAACCGCCTCCTGGAACAGATCGTCGCCCAGACCGGCAACGCCGCCAACCTCTACGACCTCACCCACACCGAACTGACAACGGCCACCCCCACCCCCACCACCTGGCCGTCCCCCACCATCCCCCTCACCGGCCCACCCCTGGCCGCCCTCCTCCACCCCCAAGCCCTGGTCCCCACCACCTGACCGACCTCCCCTCAACCGAGTCTTGAGTGTGCTCACCTCCTCCTGACGGGGTTGCCCATTGTTCTACGAGTGGGGCAAGCAGGCGATGCGGAGGGAAGCCCACCGTTTGCACGCCGGTACTGCGACGGGCGGGTGTGGAAATGGGGAGGTGGGGTGAGGGGTTTCCGCCTACCGTGGGGGGTGTGGATGGCGAGGCGGGTAAGGATGTGGTTCGGCGGGGGTATGACGCATTGTCGGCGCGGTACGACGAGGCGTATGACGGGGAGTCGAAGTACGGCGACTGGCTGACGGAGATCCTTGCGCGGTTGGGAGATGGCAGTCAGGTTCTCGATCTGGGGTGTGGATCGGGGGTTCCGGTTGCGGCGACCTTGAGTGGTGCTGGGCATCGGGTGACTGGGGTCGACCTCAGCGGCGTACAGGTTGAGCGGGCGCGCGAGCGGGTGCCGGCGGCGACCTTTGTGCAGGGTGATGCGACCAAGCTGGTGTTGCCGGCGGCGTCTTTCGATGCGGTGCTGTCGTTCTATGCGCTCATTCACATTCCGGTCGACGAACAGCGGGAGCTACTTCATCGGATCGCGGACTGGTTGCGGCCGGGCGGGCTCTTCGTGGCGACGGTCGGCGCCACCGCCTGGACCGGTGCGGAAGAGAACTGGCTCGGTGGGGACGCGCCCATGTGGTGGAGTCACCCGGACGCTGCCACCACCCGCACCTGGATCGAAGAGGCCGGCCTCGTGGTCGAGCGAGAAGAGTTCATCCCCGAAGGCGCCGGCGGCCACACCCTCCTCTGGGCCTATCGATCAGCCGCCGAGTAGGGGTGACATCAGGCGGGCGATGCGGCTTTCCCGTCGGGTCAGGCGTTCTTCGGTGTCGGCCAGGGTCATGGCGCGGAGGCCGGCGTTGATGCCTAGCCAGCGGAGGGGTTCGGGTTCCCAGCGGGGGGAGCGGTGGCCGACCCAGGGTAGGTGGGTGAGGTCGGTGTCGCGGCGCAGGATCAGGTCGGTGAGGGTGCGGCCGGCGAGGTTGGTGGTCGAGACGCCGTCGCCGACGTAGCCGCCGGCCCAGGCGAGGCCGCTGCCGCGGTCGAGGCCGACGGAGGCGCACCAGTCCCGCGGTACGCCGAGCGGGCCGCCCCAGGCGTGCGTGAACTCCACGTCGTCGAGGCCGTCGAAAAGATCGCGCAAGGTGGCGCGTAATGCGGCGAACACGCGCGGCTCCTCGTCGTACGAGGGCTGGATCCGGGAGCGGAAGTGGTACGGCGCGCCGCGTCCTCCGAAAGCCAGCCGGCCGTCCGCAGTGCGCTGGCCATAGATCACCAGATGCCGATGATCGCTGAACGTCGGCCGCCCGGCGAGCCCGATCCGGTCCCAGACGGCGTCGTCCAGCGGCTCGGTCGCCACCATCAACGAGTAGACCGGCGCGACCGTCCGCGCCTGCCCGGCCAACGTCGGCGTGAATCCCTCGGTCGCACGAACAACCACCTCGGCACGCACTGTCCCGTACTGCGTGATCGCGCGACCCGGCTCGATCGCCGTCACGGGGGTGCGTTCGTGGATCACCGCACCCAGTCGCTCGACGACGGAAGCGAGGCCGCGGACCAATCGGCCGGGATGGAGGGCTGCGCAATGGGGAGTGAATGTTGCCCCGAGCACCTTTGTTGCGTGGAGGTGCGAGGCGACCTCGGACGGTTCGAGGAAGCGCAGGTCACCCGGGCCCCACTCGTGTGCCTCGGCCACTTCAGCACGAGCTCGCGCCAGCTGCACCGGCGTACGGGCTAGGACGATCGTGCCGCCTTTGTGGTAGTCGCAGTCGATGCCTTCGGCGGCGCTGACCAGGCCGACTTCGTTCACCGTTGCCTGCATTGCCCAATGCATCGCTTGCGCTGCTTCGCGGCTTGAACCGGGCAATGATGCAAGGCGCCGGGAGGAGATTGGGAACAGCGCTGAGCACCAGCCGCCATTGCGCCCGGATGCGCCGAAGCCGGCTGTCTCTGCTTCCAGGACGACGATCCGCAGGGTGGGGTCGGCCTTCAGTAAGTAGTACGCCGTCCATAAGCCGGTGAACCCGGCGCCGACGATCGCGACGTCAGCATCCCGATCGCCCGGCAACGGTGCACGAGGCAACCCAGCTCCCGGAACAGCGTGCCCGAAGGCGCCCGAGGCAAGCATCGGCGCATCACCGTCAGCCCAGAGCGGCACACCGCCACCAAGCACCCGCCGCCTCAGCGCAAACCCCAGCGAAGAGTCAGCCCCACCTCAACACCCGTTCCGCCAGGGTTCATTTCAGCGGACGCCCCAGGAGTAGGTTTGTTTGACCAGTTTGAGGTAGACGAAGGTTTCGGTGACCTTGACGCCGTCGATCTGGCGGATGCGGTCGGACAGGACGCGGAGCAGGTGTTCGTCGCTCTCGCAGAGCACCTCGGCGAGCAGGTCGAACGAGCCCGCCGTGATCACGACGTACTCGATCTCGTCCATCGCGGCCAGCTTGTCGGCGATCGGTTCGAGCGCGCCCTCGGCCTTGATCCCGATCATCGCCTGCCGGGCGAAGCCGAGTTCGAGCGGATCGGTGACCGCGACCACCTGCATCACCCCGGCGTCGGTGAGCCGCTGGACCCGCTGGCGGACGGCGGCCTCGGACAGCCCGACCGCCTTGCCGATCGCGGCGTACGACTTGCGGCCGTCCACCTGGAGCTCGCGGATGATCGCCTTGGCGGTGTCGTCGAGGAGCCCCTGAGCCTTCTCAGGGCCCGCATTACGTCCGGTCACAGGCTCGATCCTGTCAGCGTCACCGGGGGGAGGCAAGTCATGACCCCGGATTCCGTTGCGAAATAGCGATTCGACTACGGAATCCCTTGTCTTGAGGTAATTGGTTTGACAGTATCGCCCGCGAAGCCGCTCAGTGGGAGGTCCCGATGCAGACCGTCAGACGCCGGACCGTCCTCCGCGGCCTGGGGTTGTCCGCGCTCGGGCTGGCCGCGGGCAGCTGCGGGATCCCGGCCGCCAAGCAGTCCGCCGACAGCTGCGTCAGTACGGACAGGTCGGCGACCGAGAAGACGCTGATCTTCTCCAACTGGCCCAGCTATATGGACGAGTCCGACGAGAAAGTCAACGGCCAGACCGTCCTGCCAACGTTGGACGCCTTCGAGAAGAAGAGCGGCCTCAAGGTCACCTACACCCCGGACATCAACGACAACGCCGAGTTTTACGCGAAGGTCCGCGACCAGCTCGGCGCCTGCCAGCCCTGCGGCCGCGACATCATCGTCCTCACGGACTGGATGGCCGCCCGGACCGTCGGGCTCGGCTGGATCCAGAAGCTCGACCACGCGAAGATCCCGAACGTCGACCAGCACCTGCTCAAGCAACTCAGAGCACCGGGCTGGGACCCGAACCGCGACTACAGCGTGCCCTGGCAGACCGGCCTGACCGGGATCGCCTACAACGCGAAGTTCACCAAGGAAGTCGGCAGTTTCGCCGACCTGCTCAGCCGGCCGGATCTCAAGGGCAGGGTCACGCTGCTCTCGGAGATGCCGGACACGATGTCGTTCATGCTCAAGCTGACCGGCGCCGACCCGTCGAAGTTCGACGACGCGGAGTGGAGCAAGGCGCTGGAGAAGCTCCAGGACTACGTCGGTACCGGCCACATCCGGCGGTTCACCGGCAACGACTACGTCCAGGACCTGAACGCAGGCAACATCGCTGCCTGCGAGGCCTGGTCCGGCGACGTCCTCGCGTTGCAGGCGGACAACCCGAACATCAAGTTCGTCGTACCCGAAGAGGGCCTGGGGATCTGGTCGGACAACATGCTGGTGCCGAACAAAGCGAGCCACAAGGCTAACGCCGAGGCGCTGATGAACTACTACTACGACCCGGAGGTGGCGGCCACGCTGGCCGCCTGGGTGAACTACATCTGTCCGGTCGACGGTGCCCAACAGGCGATGGAGAAGATCGATCCGGAGCTGGTCGACAGCCCGCTGATCTTCCCGGACGCCGCGACGCTGGAGAAGGCGAAAGCGTTCATGGCTCTCGACACGGCCAAGGCCAAGCTCTACGAAACCGACTTCAACCTCGCGATCGGGGGCTGACCAATGACCACACCGACAGCAGCGACGACAACGACCACAGCGACCGCAAGAACGGCAGCGACAACGAGCGATCTGGTGCTGACTGGAATCAGCAAGCAGTTCGGCAGCTACCACGCCGTCCGCGACCTCGACCTCACCGTTCCGCAGGGCGCCTTCTTCGCCCTGCTCGGCCCGTCCGGCTGCGGCAAGACCACCACCCTCCGGATGGTGGCCGGATTGGAGGAGCCGACCACCGGCACAGTCAGCCTCGGCGCGCAGAACATCACCGGCCTTCGCCCCTACAAGCGCCCCGTCAACACGGTCTTCCAGAACTACGCACTGTTCCCGCATCTCGACATCTTCGAGAACGTCGCGTTCGGCCTCCGCCGCCGCAAGGTCAAGGAGGTCAAGCAGAAGGTCGACGAGATGCTCGAGCTCGTCGAGTTGGGTGCCTTCGGCAAGCGAAAGCCGCCGCAACTGTCCGGTGGCCAGCAGCAGCGAGTCGCCCTGGCCAGAGCGCTGATCAACCGCCCGCAGGTGCTGCTGCTCGACGAACCGCTCGGTGCCCTCGATCTCAAGCTCCGAAGGCAGATGCAGATCGAGCTGAAGCGGATCCAGACCGAGGTCGGCATCACCTTCGTGCACGTAACGCACGACCAGGAAGAGGCCATGACGATGGCCGACACGATCGCGGTGATGAATGCCGGCGTGATCGAACAGCTCGGTACGCCGACCGAGCTGTACGACCTCCCCGCCACCACCTTCGTGGCGAACTTCCTCGGCCAGTCCAACTTGGTCCGCGCCGCGATCATCGGCAAGGCCGACGAGCAACTGGTCGTCGATGTCCACGGCAGCAAGGTGACCGTGCCGATCCCGCGCTGCCGGGTCACGGAGGGCGAGGTCTGGATGGGTGTCCGGCCCGAGAAGGTCTTCCTCGCCCCGGCCGGTGAAGAACAGAACGGCGGCAACGTATTACGCGGCGCTGTGGTGACCGATGTGAGCTACGTCGGCGTGAGCACGCAGTACCTGGCTCGTCTGCCGTGGGGCCAGGAGCTCACCGTGTTCGAGCAGAACACCGGTGCGCGGGACACCCTCACAGTCGGTGACCCGGTCGACCTGCACTGGCAACCGGTCCACACGTTCGTACTCGATGCCGCACAGGATGCGCTGGCCGGCGTCGAGGAAGTCGGGGACGACGCCTGATGAGCGCGCTGAGTCGCATCGGCGGAGCGGAACCTGTGGCACCACCCGAGACGAGGCGCCGGCGTACGGCGTACTTGCTGCTGCTTCCTGGTGGGCTCTGGCTGACCCTGTTCTTCGTCGTGCCACTGTTGTCGCTGATCGCGGCCAGCCTCTACGACCCGAACGGGTCGATCGAGGCCGGTTTCAAGATGACCTGGAGCTTCCACAACTACGTCGACGCGATCGCCGACTACGCACGGCCGTTCGGGCGCTCACTGTGGTACGCGCTGCTCACCACCGCGTTCTGCCTGGTGCTGGGTTTCCCACTGGCCTATGCGATCGCGTTCAAAGCAGGCCGCTGGAAGAACCTGATGCTCGCACTGGTGATCGCACCGTTCTTCACCAGCTTCCTGATCCGCACGTTGTCGTGGAAGCTCCTGCTCGGCGACAACGGCTTCGTGGTCGACGCTCTGAAGGCTGTGCACATCCTCGGCTCAGACGGCCGGCTACTGGCCACTACAACCGCGGTCATCACCGGCTTGACCTACAACTTCCTGCCGTTCATGGTGCTGCCGCTCTACGCCAGCCTGGAGAAGATCGACCACCGGCTGATCGAGGCAGGCGGTGACCTGTACGCCAACGCCATCACCACCTTCCGCACGGTGACCCTGCCGCTCGCGATGCCCGGTGTGGTCGCCGGGACTCTACTGACGTTCATCCCGGCGGCCGGCGACTACATCAACGCCCAGCTGCTCGGTACGCCGAAGCAGCGGATGATCGGCAACGACATCCAGCGCCTGTTCGCGGCCGGTGCTTACCCCACTGCGGCAGCGCTTTCGGTGACGCTGATGGCTGCGATCACTGTGCTGGTGTTGTTCTACGTACGCCGTGCCGGGACGGAGGAGCTGGTATGACCAGAGTCAGCCGCTGGATCGCGCGGCACCTGATCATGTTCCTCGGACTGCTGGTGCTGCTCTACCTCTTCGCGCCGATCTTCGTCGTGATCCTGATGTCGTTCAACGCTCCGAAGAGCAAGCTGTCGTACCAGTTCGACGGGTTCACGCTGAACAACTGGCAGCACCCCTGCCAGCCGTTCGGACTCTGCGACGCGGTCAGCACGAGCCTGCGGATCGGCCTGGTCGCGACGGTGATCGCGACGGCGCTCGGCACGCTGATGGCGTTCGCGATGGTCCGCCATCGCTTCCGCGGCCGCGCGGCGACGAACCTTTTCATCTTCCTGCCGATGGCCTCACCGGAGATCGTGCTCGGCTCGTCCCTGCTGGCGCTGTTCGTCTCCGGCGGCCTCGGCGGCCGGCTCGGGTTCTGGACGATCCTGATCGCACACGTGATGTTCTGCCTGTCGTTCGTCGTCGTCACCGTGAAGGCGCGGCTGTCCGGTATGGACAACCGGCTGGAACAGGCGGCAATGGATCTCTACGCCACCGAGTGGCAGACGTTCTGGCGGATCACCTTCCCGCTGGTCTTCCCCGGCATCCTGGCCGCGGCCCTGCTGAGCTTCTCGCTGTCGTTCGACGACTTCATCATCACCAACCTGAACGCCGGGCGGACGGTGACCTTCCCGATGTTCGTCTGGGGCTCCGCGCAGCGCGACATCCCACCGCAGATCAACGTGGTCGGTACGGCGATGTTCCTGGTCGCCGTCATCGCGGTGCTCGGCGGCGAGCTGGCCCGACGACGCCGGACCGCGCGTGCTCGCTGAGGAGGCGCTGGCGCACGCGAAACCGGCCGTCTACTGGCTCGACGAGCCCGGTCCCGATCCGTGCGAGCCACTCCATCGAAACGAGAAGGCCGACCTGGCCGTGGTCGGCGGCGGCTACACGGGCCTGTGGACGGCCCTTCGCGCGAAGGAGCGTTATCCACACCTGGACGTGGTCATCCTGGAGGCCGCCACGTGCGGAAGCGCGGCGAGCGGCCGCAACGGAGGCTTTTGCGATGCGAGTCTGACCCACGGCTACGGCAACGGCCTGGCTCGCTGGCCCGACGAGATCGACGCCATGGAGCGCCTCGGCCTGGAGAATCTCGAGGCGATCGGCGCCACCATCACGCAGTATGGAATCGACTGCCACTGGGAGCGGACCGGCGAACTCACCGTCGCGACGGCACCGCACCACCTCGACGAACTGGCCGAGGAAGTCTCAGCACGCCAGGCCGCCGGGCAAAAGGCACGCTTCCTCGACCAAGCCGAGGTGCAGGCGGAAGTTGCCTCGCCGACCTATTTAGGTGCCTTGGCAGAACCATCCCGTACTGCGCTCGTCGAGCCGGCCAACCTGGTCAGAGGACTCCGCCAGGCCTGCCTCGACCTCGGCGTACGAATCTACGAGAACACACCAGCAACCAGCCTTGGCCAGAACTCATTGCTAACAGCAACAGCATCAATCCAGGCCGACAGGATCGCCCTTGCCAGCAACGCCTTTCCGTCCCTGCTGCGAAGACTTCGGCCCTACACTGTGCCCGTCTATGACCTGGTACTAATGACGGAACCGCTAAGCACAGCACAGTTGGCGTCGATCGGCTGGCAACACCGGCAAGGCATCGGCGACGCGTCGAACCTCTTCCACTACTACCGCCTCACCCGCGACAACCGCATCCTCTGGGGCGGCTACGAACCGCTCTACTCGTTCGGCAGCAAGATCCACGAGTCGCTCGAACAACGCGATTCCATCCACACCATGCTGGCCCGCCACTTCTTCGCGACCTTCCCCCAGCTGGAAGGTCTCCGCTTCACTCACCGCTGGGGCGGCGTGATCGACACCAGCACCCGCTTCTGCGCCTTCTTCGGTAAGGCGTACTCCGGACACGTCGCCTACGCCCTCGGCTACACCGGCCTGGGCGTCGCCGCCACCCGCTTCGGCGCCGACGTGATGCTCGACCTCCTGTACGACGAGGACACCGACCGCCGCCGCCTCCAGCTGGTCCGCCGACGCCCGATGCCGTTCCCGCCCGAACCGCTGCGGTACGCCGGGATCAAGCTCACCAAGTGGTCGATGGCCCGCGCAGACGCGCACGCGGGCCACCGCAACCTCTGGCTCCGAACCCTCGACCGCCTCGGGCTCGGCTTCGACTTCTGAAGACTCTTAGAGCTTGGTCTCCGCCTCGACCAGCACCGCGCGGAGGATCTGCTCGATCTCGTCGAAGTGCGACTGGTCGCAGATCAACGGCGGCGACAGCTGGATGACGGGATCGCCACGGTCGTCGGCCCGGCAGTACAGGCCGGCGTCGAACAGCGCCTTGGACAGGAAGCCGCGCAGCAACCGCTCGGACTCCTCGTCGGTGAAGGTCTCCTTGGTCGCCTTGTCCTTGACCAGTTCGATCCCGTAGAAGTACCCGTCGCCACGGACGTCGCCGACCAACGGAAGGTCGAGCAGCTTCTCCAGCGTCGTACGGAACTCCCCCTCAGTGTCCCGTACGTGCTGGTTGATGCCCTCACGCTCGAAGATGTCGAGGTTCGTGAGTGCGACGGCCGCGGCGACGGGGTGCCCCCCGAAGGTGTAGCCGTGGGCGAACGAGACATTGCCCTGCAGGAACGGCTCCATCAGCCGGTCGGTGGCAATCATCGCGCCCAGCGGTGCATAGCCGGAGGTGAGTCCCTTCGCGCAGGTGATCATGTCCGGCTGATAGCCGTACCGCTCGGCGCCGAACATGTGGCCGAGCCGGCCGAAGGCACAGATCACCTCGTCGGAGACGAGCAGGACGTCGTACTGGTCGCAGATCTCGCGGACCCGCTCGAAGTACCCGGGCGGTGGCGGGAAGCAGCCGCCCGCGTTCTGGACCGGCTCGAGGAACACGGCGGCGACGGTGTCGGCACCCTCGTTCTCGATCGCCACCGCGATCTGGTCGGCGGCCCAGCGCCCGAAGGCTTCCAGGTCGTCGCTGTGCTGCGGGGCGCGGTAGAAGTTGGTGTTCGGCACCCGGAAGGTCGACGGCACCAACGGCTCGAAGGGTGCCTTCAGCTCCGGCAGGCCGGTGATCGAGAGCGCGCCGTGAGTGGTGCCGTGGTACGCGATCGCGCGGCTGATCACCTTGTGCTTCGTGGGTTTGCCGGTCAGCTTGAAGTACTGCTTGGCCAGCTTCCACGCGGTCTCGACAGCCTCGCCGCCACCGCTGGTGAAGAAGACGCGGTTCAGGTCGCCGGGCGCGTAGTTCGCGACCCGCTCGGCGAGCTCGATCGCCTTCGGGTGCGCATACGACCACAGCGGCATGAAGGCGAGCTCCGCGGCCTGCTTGGCGGCGGCCTCGGCGAGCTCGGTGCGGCCGTGCCCCAGCTGGCTGACGAACAGACCGGCCAGGCCGTCCAGGTACTTCTTCCCGCCGGCGTCCCAGATGTACGCGCCGTCACCCCGGACGATCACCGGGATGTCAGCGGTCTGGTAGCTCCCCATCCGGGTGAAATGCATCCAGAGGTGGTTGCGGGCGGACTCCTGCAGACGGGCTAGGTCGGCGGCGTCGGAGGGCATCATCACGTTCCTCTTCTTGAGCTGGCCGTAGGCCGCCATCTTCTCCCGGGCATTGCCTGTTGACAAGTGATTTCGCACCCAGAGACCCATTTGCCTGCGTATGTCGACGGTCGAAACGCCGCAGACCTACCGATTCCGTCGTCATCCCCGATAGGCTCTGCCCTGTTGAGGCCTCGAAGCAGACAAAGGACAGTCATGGTTGACCAGCAGACCTTCGTGAACGTCGTGGACGGCAAGACCATCGGTGCGCTGAGCGGCGCGCAGTACGACGTGGTGAACCCGGCGACCGGTGAGGTCTATGCGCAGGCGCCGCTGTCCGGGACCGAGGACGTCGACCAGGCCTTCGGTGCGGCCGCCCGTGCCTTCGAGACGTGGCGGGATACGACACCGGCCGAGCGGCAGCGGGCGCTGCTGAAAATCGCCGACGCGCTGGAGACCAGGTCCGAGGAGTTCACGAAGGTCGAGAGCGACAACACGGGCAAGCCGCTGGCGCTGACCGCTTCCGAGGAGCTGCCGCCGTGTGTGGACCAATTACGGTTCTTCGCCGGCGCCGCCCGGATGCTGGAGGGGCGGTCAGCTGGTGAGTACATGGCCGGCCATACGTCGTACGTACGCCGTGAGCCGGTCGGCGTGGTCGGCCAGGTGACGCCCTGGAACTACCCGCTGATGATGGCCATCTGGAAGATCGCGCCGGCCCTCGCCGCGGGCAACACGATCGTGCTCAAGCCGAGCGACACGACGCCGGCTTCGACCGTGCTGCTGGCCGAGCTGTGCAACGAGTTCCTGCCGCCCGGCGTACTGAACGTTGTCTGCGGCGACCGCGACACCGGACGTGCGTTGGTCGATCACGACATCCCGCAGCTGGTGGCGATCACCGGATCCGTGCGGGCCGGGATGGAGGTCGCGTCGGCGGCGGCGCGGAAGCTGAAGCGGACCCACCTCGAGCTCGGCGGCAAGGCCCCGGTCGTGGTCTTCGACGACGCCGACCTGGAAGCCGCGGCCGAGGCGATCGCCGGCGCGGGCTACTTCAACGCCGGCCAGGACTGCACCGCCGCGACCCGGGTCCTCGCGGGCCCGCGGATCCACGACGACTTCGTCGCCGCGCTGACCGAGCAGGCGAAGGCGACCACGACCGGGCAGCCTTCGGAGGATGTCGCGTACGGCGCGCTCAACAATGCCGACCAGCTCAGCCGCGTCGGCGGGTTCATCAACCGTCTTCCCGACCACGCCCAACTGCAGACCGGCGGTCACGCGGTCGGCGAGCGGGGCTACTTCTACGAGCCGACCGTCGTTTCCGGCCTGCAGCAGACCGACGAGGCGATTCAGGACGAGATCTTCGGCCCGGTCATCACCGTCCAGCGCTTCTCCGACGAGGACGAGGCACTCCGCTGGGCCAACGGCGTCGAATACGGGCTGGCCTCCTCGGTCTTCACCCGCGACCACGGCCGCGCGATGCGGATGGCCCGCCGCCTCGACTTCGGCTGCGTCTGGATCAACACCCACATCCCGATCGTCGCCGAAATGCCCCACGGCGGCTTCAAGCACTCCGGCCACGGCAAAGACCTGTCGATGTACGGCCTGGAGGACTACACCCGCATCAAGCACGTGATGTCCAACATCGAGGTCTAAAACGGAGGGAGTGGGGGGCATCAAGCACGTGATGTCGAACATCGACGTCTGACGGTCAGGCCCAGGTGGAGATCTTGGCCAGTTTGTCCGGGTTCATGACCCAGAGGAGCCGGTCGATGCCGTCCGGCGAGGCGGCGATGTTGAGCATCACGAACGGGACGCCGTCCCGCGAGACCATCGCCGCCGGCCGGCCGTTCGCCTCGGTCAGGGCGATCGTGCTGCCGGTCCAGAAGTGCGATGCGAACGACTTCATGAACAGCGCGATCCGGGTCCGCCCCGCGACCGGGATCTTGCTCGCGTTCCGGACCCCGCCGCCGTCGGCGTAGCTGATCGCGTCGGCGGCCAGCAGCTCCTCCAGCACGGCGACGTCACCGTCCCGGGCGGCCGCGAGAAAGGCCTCCAGCAGGCGCCGGTGTTCGTCGTTGGCGACCGGTTCGCGCCGCTCGGTGGCGAGTCGTTTGTGCGCGCGGCTGACGAGCTGCCGGACATTCGGCTCCGACATCTCCAGGATCGTCGCGATCTCGTCGTACGGGTAGTCGAAGGCCTCCCGGAGCACGTACGCCGCGCGCTGCGTCGGCGACAGCTTCTCCAGGACGTGCAGCAGCGCGAGTTCGAGCGCGTCGGCCCGTTCGGCACCCAGCGCCGGGTCCTCGCGCAGGTCGATCGGGTCCGGCAACCACGGGCCGATGTAGGTCTCGCGCCGGACCCGGGCCGACTGGGCGGCGTTGATCGCGAGCCGGGTGGTCGTGGTGGCGAGGAAGGCGGCCGGTTCGATCACCTTGGTCCGGTCGTAGCCCTGCCAGCGGATCCAGACCTCCTGGACGATGTCCTCGGCCTCGGCGACGCTGCCGAGCATCCGGTAGGCGATGCCGAAGAGCCGCGGCCGGACGCGTGCGAAATCTGCGGCCGCCTCGTCGAGATCGCTGGTCACGCCTCCATCGTACGGAGCAGTGCACCGGCGGTCGTCAGCAACTCCTCGGTTGTGGACTGGTCGAAGTAGGTGATCAGGGCTTCGTACACCCCGGCCGCGTCGGCCTCGGCGTCGACCACGTAGCCGAAGTAGCCGTCCGCATAGCCGATCACCCGGGTGATCGGATACCCGCTCACAGCCTGCAACCGGAGGCCGTGCAGAGCGAAGAGCTCGACCGGGAGATGGACCCAGGCAACGTCGCCGAGCGTGACGACGCTGAGCCGTAACTCGAGCTCCGGCGGCAGCTCGGCGGCCGCCATCAACGCCTGGCCGCGTGCTCCGTCCAGCCGGGTCTGGGCGATCCGCGCGGCCGGATCGTCGAGCCGGCCGCGGATCCCGGCCTCGGCGGACGCCACCGTCGCCGCGGCCTCGGCGGGCGACGGCAGGTCACGGACCCTGAGGACAGCCGTCGTACGCCGGATGCTCGGCGCCACCGACGGCAACTCGAGGCCGGGCCCGCCGAGCGCATCCCTGACTTGTGCCGCCAGCAGGCCCCCGAGCCGCGAGACTTCGGCCGCTCCGCGACCCCGACGCGTGAACCGAGGGCTGACGTCACCGGCCGCCCCCTGCAGATACCCCACGACGACATCGCCGAGTGCAGCACGGGCGGCGCCTGGCCAGTCGGCGGACCAGAGCAGGTTCTCGGGTCCGTACGCCGTCGGGTGGCAGGCGAAGTCGAGCAGCATCGCCGCGAGTGAGCCGTCGAGCGAGTGCAGGGCGAGAACGCCCGCCGTGTTGTCATGCGGGCCATCACACCGGTGGCGGTTGGTCCCGACGCCATCGATCTCGACTGTCCGCCAGTACGCGCGGACCGGCGAGCGCCGCAGCGAGGCATGGGCCACCGCTGCGATCAGTGGCTCATAAAGCGAGGGCTCTCGCGCGGCCGGGATCACCGGATGGATCTCACCGGTCCAGCCCGCCGGTCCCGAGTGCGTGTGGGAGGCGCAGACCACCACGCATGCTTCGGGGATGTCCGCGGCCGCGGCTGCGGCCGCAGCCAGCTCAGCGGCTAGCGAGGTTCCGGCGGCGATGGCGTCGAGGCTCAGCCAGAGCACGCCCGGTGAATCTTCGCTACTCAGCCAGATCAGGGTCGCCCGCAGCGGGTCCGCAGTACCGGCTGCTGGGCCGGTGCGCGCGGCGTACCCGTCGAGGGGGTGCCCCGGTGGTGGCGTCACATCGAGCGAGGCGGCAGCCAGTAACAGCCCGCTCATTTCAGTGCTTCGTCATGAGCGGTGGACGAGGATCAGGTCGGCGTACGGACCCGGCGGACCGACCGCCAGCCGCTCGGCACCGTCCAGCGAGTTTCCGGCAGCCGGCACCAACTCGGCTCGCGATGGCAGCGCCGCCCGCAGCGGTTCGAGCAACTGTTCACCGCCTTGGAACAACCCACCGACACAAGCCACCGGAACGCGCCCCGTCATCGGCCGGACAGCCGCCTCGATCGTCTCGGCAACATCACCAGCAGCCTGTACGACGATGGCGCGCGCCACCGCATCGCCATCAGCAGCGGCCGCCAGTACTACGGGCGCGAAGCGGGCCACGTCGTCGACGAGCGTCGGCGACGAGTAGAGATTCACCGGGTCGAGCGGGGTCTCCGCCAGCGCGGTCGCAGGTCCGCGACCGTCCCGGGCGCGCTGTACTGCGACCAGGCCGGCCCGGCCGATCGCGAAGGCACTCCCGGCATCGCCGAACAGGTATCCGTGCCCGTCGATCTTGCGCCAGGATCCATCCCGGTCGACCGCGAGACAGACCAATCCGGTGCCCGCGGCGACAACTACGCCGTACCGGTCGGGAAGTGCTCCGGCGTGCGCCGTGACCATGTCCTGAGTGAGCCGGACTTCCTTGGCAGCAAGGGTTTTCGCGATCCCTTCCGCGAGAAGTCGAGCGATCGGCGGATCAGCGGGGAAGCCGGTCAGACCGAGGGCGACGACCTCCACCGGTTGGGTCAGCTCCGCCTCCGAGGCAGCCGTGCTGATCGCGTCGAGCATGTCCTGCACAGTGTTGGAACCGTGGGTGAATCCAGGGCCGGTGCCGGTCCGGCCGCCGATCACGCGGAGCCTCAGCGCTGACTGTCCACCGTCGACCGCAACCTTGATCATGGTCATCGGTACGTCCAACCTCCCCTTTGGTAGCGCAAGTCGAGTAGATCACCTGCCGGGTTGCACGAACAGGCAAATCCGGGGCCGGTCTGCTGGTGCCGTGGCAGGCTTGCCGTATGCGATTCGGGCTGAAAGTGAATGCCGCGGGCTGGACCGACGCGGCGGAGTGGGCGGGCCGGGCCGAAGAGGCCGGCTTCGACGGACTGTGGACCGGGGACAACCTGCGGAATCCGCGCGACCCGGCGGTGCCGGTGCTCGACGGGCCGACCGTGGTGACCGCGTGGGCGGCGACGACCAGCCGGATCCGGGTCGGGCTGCTGATCGCCAACCTGGTGTTCCGGCAGCCGACCGTGCTGGCGAAGCAGGTGCTGACGATGGACCACGTGGCCGGTGGGCGGTTCGACTTCGGGATCGGGTCGGGTGTCTGGCCGACCGATCACGGGATGGCGGGCGTGCCGGTGTGGACGGCGCGGGAGCGGGTCGAGCGGCTGACCGAGTTCGTCGAGGTGGTCGAGCGGCTTTTGGCGGGCGACGTGACTGACCACGACGGGCCGTACTACCCGTACTCGCTCGCTTCGATGACGCCCGGGCCGGTGCAGGAGCGGGTGCCGTTGATCATCGCGGCGAATGCACCCAAGGCGTTGGCCGTGGTGGCTGCGCACGGCGACGGCTGGGTGACGTTCCCGGGTGCTGCCTCAGAGGCCGACTTCTACGAGGCTTCGCTGGAGCGGCTGAGGTTGCTCGACGAAGGGCTCGGTGGACGGTCGGTGCGCCGGATCCTGCTGGCCTACGGCGCGATCAGTCCATGGGAGTCGGTGGACGGCTTCGCCCGGCTGGTCGAGCGCTACCGCGGCGCAGGCTTCGACGAGATCGTCGTCTACGCCCCGAAGGACCACGAGCGAGCCGTCTTCGACAAGGTCACCTCAAACCTGGACAACTACCGCTAGCCCGCTCCTCATCAGAGCGCGAGTTCGGGCTGGAGCTTCTTGGCTACCCAGACTCGTTGTTTGCGGGCGGCCAGGGCGGAGGCGGTGATGCCAGCCAGGAGCCAGGCGGCGAGGACCAGGAGGTCCCGGCCGAGGCTATCGCCGGGGCCGCCGTACATCAGGTGCCGGACGCCGTCGATCGCGTAGCTCATCGGGAGCACGTGGTGGAAGAAGTACAGCGGCGCGGGGATCGTCTGCCAGGGGAAGGTGCCGCCCGCGCTGACGAGCTGGATCACCATCAGGATCAGGCCGAGGAACTTGCCGACGGCACCGAACCAGGCGGACAGCGCGTGCAGCACCGCCACGAAGGTGATCGACGTCAGCATCAGGAAGCCGACGGTCAGCCAGGGATGGGTGGTGTCGATCCCGAGCCCGAAGATCACCGCGGTGAAGACGAGCGCGGCCTGGATCGCGCCGAAGATGGCCGGCGGCAACCAACCGCCGAGCGCCACCCGCAGCGGCGACTGGAGGGCCGCCAGGGCACGCGGTGACAGCGGACGGACGAGCAGGAAGAGCACGTACGCACCGATCCAGCAGGACAGGCTGAGGAAGAACGGAGCGAGTCCGGCGCCGTAGCTGTCGGCCGTCGCCTGCGAGGTGTTGTGCAGCCCGACCGGTGCGCCCAGCGTCTCGGCGACGGCCTTGCGCTGCTCGGCTGACGGGTCCGGGATCTGCTTGGCGCCGTTGGTGAGGGCGGTGTTGAGCTCGGTCGCACCGGTCTTCAGCTTGCCGATGCCGGTGCTGAGGGTGGTGACGCCGGTCAGCAGCTGGTTCTGGCCAGTGACGGCTTGCTGCTCGCCCGTGGCGAGCTGAGTGGCACCGGTCTGGAGGGCGCCCAGGCCGGTCTTCAGCTGGGTCGCGCCGGTGTTGAGCTTGCCTGCTCCGGCTGCCGCACTGCTGATGCCCGAGGTCAGGGCCGGCGTCGCGTTCGCCAAGGTGGCAGCGCCGTTCGAGACCTGCCGGGCGCCGGTCGCCAGTTGGTTGAGCTGCTTCGAGGTGGACTGGATCTTGGTGTTCGCGGTGACCACCGGGCCGCGCAACTTGGCCGTCTCCTGCAGGACCTGGTTGACCTGGGCCTGGGTGAACCCACGCGCCTTGAGTCGCTGGGCGAGGGCGGCGTCGAGGCTGGAGAGGTCTTTCACCAGCGTGCTGGAGGCGGTCGCCACCTGCTTGCCGACGGCCGAGATCTTCTCATTGCCATCAGCAACCTTGTCGGCGCCGGTCGCCAGATCCTTGGTCTGCTTGGGCAGATTGGCAGTCTTCGTCTTCAGGGTGTTGAGTCCGGTGGTCAGCTGGCCGGCGCCGTTGGCAAGGTCATTGGCACCCTTCGACGCCTGGCCGATCCCGGTGGAGAGCTTGGTCGCACCCGCGGAGAGCTGCGCCTGCGCGGTGTTGAGCTGGGTCGCGCCGGTCTTGAGTTGCGTGACGCCGGTGTTCGCCGAGGTCAGGCCGCTCTGCAACTGCCCGGCGCCGGTGGCGGCCTTGCTGATCTGGCCGTGGATGGTGCTGAAGCCGGCCAGCAGCTTGCTCGCCGCGGTCTCGCTCACCTGCGAGGCGACCGTCTTGGTGACCTGGGCGACGACCTGGTTCGCGATGGTGTGCGCGAGGTAGTTGTTCGCGTCGTTCGTGTACAGCTCCAGCGTCGCCTGCTTCGGTTGGAATTCCGCGCTCGAGGCGAGGTCGGCGGAGAATGTCTTCGGCAACACGAGCGCGAACTCGTACTTGCCGTCCTCCACCCCCTTGGTTGCCTCGGCGCGATCGACGCGGTGCCAGTCGAAGCTCTTGGACTTCACCAGCTCGTCGGCGACCTGCGGGCCGACCGACAGCTTCTCGCCGGTGGACAGCGTGGTGCCCTCGTCCTCGAGAACGACCGCGGTGGGGACCTTGTCGAGCCGCCCGTACGGATCGTGGTTCGCGTAGAGGTACAGACCGCCGTACAGCATCGGGACGCACAGCATCGCGATCACCGCGAGCTTCGGCAACCGGCCGGCCGTCAGCCGCCGCAACTCACTCAAAGCCATCCGGATGGCGGTCATACCTCAGCCTCTATGTCTGTCTTGGTTTCTTCGAGTGGCTCAACAGGTTCCACCGGAGCGACTTTGAGTGGTTCAGGCTGATCGATCGAGCCCAGCTGCGCCGCCGTCACCCCGAGCAGCCTGGCCGAGGCTTCGGCGCACGTGATGATGACGCCGTAACCCCGCGACGCCAGATCCTTGCCCAGCGCGTACCAGTCGTGCGGATCCCCACCGTGCCGGTCCGGCATCGTCAGGATCACCACCTCGACGTCCGCTCGCGCCACCGTCAGCTCCGCGAGCAGTTCGGTCCGTACGGCGATCGACAGGTGCTCGAAGCGCTTGTCGGCGTACTCGTGCCAGCCGTGCTCCTCCAGCCAGGCCTGCACCGCCTTGCCGCCGGCCTTCTTCCCCGCGATCGCGAGCTCCTCGCCGACCACCGACTTCACCGGCAGCGCATCGTCCGGCTCGGTGATCCCGGGTGCGTCGACGACGGCGACCCGCTGCCGGAGTACGCGGCCGTCGGTCTTGCCGTCCAGCATCACCTCGCCGCCGTCGGGACGCAGCCGCCCCGACAGGCTGAGCGCCGCCGCCACGTGGCCCGGGCCGGGGTAGCCGGCCAGCAGGACCAACTGGTGATCGCCGACAGCGACCGATGTCGGGTTCAGCATCGGTGCGTGCGGACCCTGGACGCTGATCGCGTAGGCCCTGAGCTCCATCGTGGGGTACCCCGTTCAATACGGTTGTGTATTCAATACAGAACTGTATCCTAAGACCATGGAAACACCCAAGCGCCGCCGTTCCGCCACCCGGGCCCGTCTGCTCGAAGGCGCCCTCGACGTGTTCGCCGAGCGCGGCTTCCACGGCGCCTCCGTGGAGGACATCTGCGAGCGGGCCGGATTCACCCGCGGCGCCTTCTACTCGAACTTCGCTTCCAAGGACGAGCTGGTGCTCGCCCTGTTCCAGGCGACCACGGACCGGCTGCTGGAGCAGATCGCCGCGCTGTTGCCGGACCTTGCGAATCAGCCAGGAACCCTGCTGGACGCAGTACTGGGTCTGCTGGACGATGCAGCACCGAACCAGCGGCAGTGGTACTTGATCTCCACGGAGTTCACCCTGCACGCGCTGCGTCAACCGGATGCGGCCAAGGCGCTGAACGAGCAGCGCCGGATGTTCCGCGAGCAGTTGACGCGGCTGGTCGAGGAGATCATCTCCACCAGTGGTCTGATGCTCAGTGTGCCGCCGGAGCAGTTCGTTCGGCTTGTGATGGCGCTGCACGAGGGTGCGCGCTCGCAGAGCCTGCTGGAGCCGACCGAGGTCCCGGCCGGCTCCCTCGAACACCGCTTCCTGCCCATGGTCCTGACCGCGATCAGCCGGCCAGGCAACGCCTAACCGGCCGATCCGTTGCCGCTCAGCCGACCTTGATGTCGACGCTGTGCAGGCCGGTGGAGCCGTTCGGAGCGGGCGGCGCCTGGCTCTCGATCTGAGGGTTGCCCTTGCCGTCGAACGCGCGCACCTGGAGCACGTGGTGCCCGCGCGGCGCATCCCACGTCCAGTGCCACTGGCGCCAGGTGTCGGTCGACGCGTCGGCCGCGAGCGTCGCCTCCTGCCACGGGCCGCCGTCAACGCGGACCTCCACCTTGGAGACGCCGACGTGCTGGTCCCACGCGACCCCGGCGACGGTGACCTGACCGGTCGACGCCTTCGACCGCGGTACGTCGATCCGCGAGGACAGCTTGATCGGGCCCTGCTCGGACCAGCCACGGGGTGTCCAGTACGCCTCGAACTGGTCGAACCGGGTCACCTCGATATCCGTCAGCCACTTGGTCGCCGAGACGTACCCGTAAAGACCCGGTACGACGATGCGCACCGGGAACCCGTGTTCCAGCGGCAGCGGCTTCCCATTCATCGCGAAGGCGAGCATCGACTCGCGGTCGTCGAGCAGCGTGCTCAACGGCGTACCGGCGGTGAAGCCGTCCTTCGACATCGACTGGATCGCGTCCGCCTTCGGCGAAACACCCGCCTCGTTCAGCAGGTCCTTGAGCAGCACGCCCGACCAGAGCGCGTTGCCGATCAGGTCGCCACCGACCTCGTTGCTGACGCAGGTGAGCGTGACCCACTTGTGCACCACCGTGCGCTTCAGCAGGGCGGCGAAGTCCAGCTCGATCTCGCGGTCGACCATGCCGTGGATCCGCAACTTCCAGTCCTCCGGCATGATCAGCGGCACGGACAGGGCGGTGTCGATCCGGTAGAAGTCCTCGTTCGGCGTCGCCCACGGCGGAGCCTCCGGAACCTGTACGCCGGCCGGCGGGTCGAGGCTCGGCGGCAACGGCAATTGGAGTGCCTCGCGGGCATCCGTGACGGCAGCCCGGTGCCCGCCGATAACGTTGCCTAGGGCACCTACTGCGACCGAACCGAGCGCGACGCCGGCGGACAGCTGGAGGAACCCGCGCCGGCTCACCCCGTCGTCCGGGTGCTTCATCAGTCCGGCGAGGCGTTGCGAGAACAACCGCAGTACCAGCAACGCGACGACACCGGCGACGAAGGAGGGGACGAACCCGGTCTGGCCGGCGTCCGGCCGGTGCACCGCTGCGATGACGGCCAGGCCGGCTAGGACCACGACGACGGCGGCGCCCGCTGCGTACCGGAGTACGGACAGAACTCCGCCGAGGGCGGCGAACGCCAGCAGCACGATCAGGATGCCGGTCTTCAGAGCGAGCTTGTCGTGCGTCCCGAAGACCGAGATCGCGAAGTCCTTCAGCCACGGCGGGGTGCGGTCGATGAAGGCCGACCCGATCGCCACCACGGGCGTCTGCCCGGTCCCGAGGATCGCGGCGGCCACTTGGCCCGCGGCCAGTCCTGCCAGCGCGGCGAGGATGCCGCCGATCGCGGCCCGGACGAGCGGCCCCCGACGCTGCGGCGGGCGCGGTGCGGCCGCCGGCCGGGGCTCTACCGGGGCTTGGGCTTGGTTCACTACTCAACAATTGCTCGATGGGGCGCCCGGCACCAGCCGAGCGCCCCATCCGTTAGAAGCGGGTAATGCGATGGTGGTCAGATCCGGTCGGTGATCGGACCCAGGGTGGGCCGGCCGTTCGGCCAGCGACGGGCGTTGTCACGCACCCGGCGGAGCCTGCCGAGGACGAGGTCACGGTCGTCCGCCAGCTGCGACATCCACAGGCTGTCGATCTCCAGGAGGTGGTCGGGCAATGCTTCGCGCAGGCGACGCTTGCCCTCCTCCGTGAGAACCGCGAACGACCCACGGGCGTCGTCGGGACAAGGCTCCCGACGCACCAGGCCGAGGTTCTCGGCACGGTCGACCAGCCGGGTGATGCCGCCGGTGGTGACGGTCAGCTCCCGGGCGAGTGAGGTGAGACGCTGTCTCTCGCCGTGGCTGCGGGCAAGCCGCAGCAACAGTTCGAACATTGCCATTTGCAGACCACTGCGCTTCAGGGAATGGCGCATCAGGTGATCGAGTTCGGCTGCTGCTTCACGCAGCAGGCCGTACGCGGTGATCACGTCGCTTTCCCAAGGTTCGGCGACGGGAGTGGGTTCTGCATCGGCGAGCGCTAGGGGCGAGCAAAGCGAAGGCGCGATGGTCATGGGCGGACTCTATTAGCTGACCCGTCCACTTCGCTACACGGGGTGACCTATCGGCTACAGGTCGAGACACGAATGATGGGTTTCCGAGCGTGACAACCGCCTGTGGATAACTTCCGCGGCGCCGCCCCGATCTTTGCCAGGCTGGTCCCGGACACCGCAGATCGGGGATCACGATGAACGCGAACGACCAGAAGTCACCCTACGGCCGAGGCTTCATCGCCGCCTGCATAGTCCTCGGCGCCACCCTCCTCAGCGCCGCCCTCCTCCTAACCACCCCCACCTCCAGCACGCCGACCGCCACCCCCGGCACGCCGACCGCCAACCCCGGTACGCCGACCGCCAACCCCGGTACGCCGACCGCCAACCCCGGTACGCCCGACCGCCCAGCCCCCACCCCGTGCGCCCCCACCCCAACCAACCCACCCTCGCCCGGCTCCGGGTCTTGTGCTCCTGGTGGGCCGGCTTCGGGGGATGGGGGGAAGGGGTGTGGGTTGCCGGTGGGGGATCAGGGGGTGCCGGTGGAGGCGCCGGTGGTGGATGAGTGGGAGGTGAACCGGAGAGTGGTGGTGCCGCGCTCCTCGGCGTACGGGCCTGGGAAGCAAGATCGCGACGGCTTCCGGCGCTGTTTCGCGCACTCACCCACCGGCGCGGTCTTCGCGGCGTACAACGTGATCGCCGCGATGGCCGACCAGCACCAGGCCCTCGCCACCGTCGGCAAACTGATGTTGCCAGGCCCGGAAACCGACGCGCTGCTCAAACAACTGCGAAAGGAAACCGCTGACGAGAACTCGAACCCGATCCAGATCGCCGGCTTCCGCGTGCTCGACGCGACCACCGACCGCGCGACCGTGCTGCTGGCGATGCCCGTCGAGACCGCGTTCATGACGGCGACCTTCACCCTCGTCTGGCACGCCGGCGACTGGCGCCTGATCCCACCGCCACCAGGCAGCGCCCTCGGCGCGCCGTACGCCCAGCAGCGTGACCTCTCCGGCTTCGTCTCGTGGAGCGGTGTCTGATGTGCCGATGGAACGACCTCGGATGCGGAGTCCGCGAAGGCTTTCAATCGGTAGCGACGAGCATGTTCGCCGACCTCGCCGCCAAGATCCGCGAGACCGCCGAGTCCGGGGTCGGCGGTCTGGCCACGTTCTGGATGAAGGTCGACACTCCGCAGGTCGCCACTCGGTCCGGTGAGCAGTGGACCGCCACCGGTCCGGTCGCTTTCCTGCACAGCTACTCGGTGGCGATCGCCGCGAGTGTATTCACGTTCGCGATCATGATCGCCGGCATCCGGACGGCCTGGGAGCAGCGCGGCGAACCGATCCGCGAATTGCTCAAGGCAACGATGATGCTGGTGCTGGTCGCCGGGATGGGGACGGCCACGATCCAGCTGCTGTCCTCGTGGGCCGACGGGCTCGCCCTCGAGATCGTGCAGAACGCGACACACGGCAAGCCGTTCAGTACGGCGCTCGGCGGGCTCGTCATCAAGGGTGGCGGACAACATGGGACGGCGCAGCTGCCGATGATCGTGATGTCGTTCTGCATGCTCGCCGTCTTCGTGACCTCGGTGATCCAGATCATCCTGCTGCTGATCCGCTCGGCGATGCTCGTGCTGCTCGCCGGTACGTTCCCGATCGCCGCGGCCGCGACCAACACGGAAGCCGGCAAGGCGTGGTTCAAGAAGTACTGCGCGTGGGCGCTAGCATAGGGTACGGTTTTGTACATGACAACACCGACCCGCCGGACCGCCACTCTCTACGCTCGACTCTCGCGCGAGGCGGGGGACACCAACCTCAGTCTCGCGGGGATGATCGCCGAACTCCGTCAGGCCGCCGAAGCCGCCGGTTGCGTGGTCGTTGGCGAGCACGTGGACAACGGGAAGTCGGGCGCCATCCGAGACCGTCCGGAGTTCGTGGCGTGGCTAGGCGACGCGGTCAGCGGACGGGCTAACGAGCTGTGGGCATCCCACACTGACCGCCTTACCCGAGAGGGCGTCAACGCCGCCGCACGCGTGCTAGACGTTGTCGAAGGCAAGGACCCTGAGACCGGCGCGGTAGTCAGGCCGCCGGTCCGTCTCATCACCGCTGACGGCCTGGACTCCGAGCGCGACGCCGAGGCGTTCCGCTGGCGCTTCGTGATCGCGGCTGAGGTGGCAAGGGCAGAGCGAGCCCGCATCGCCGCCCGTAACAAGGCGACTCAGCGCCGCCTAGCCGAGGCCGGTCGATACACGGGCAGCCCGGTCCCGTTCGGCTGGCAGGTTGTCCCCGGACCGGACGGCGGCAAGGTGCTGGCCGTGAAGCCGGAAGAGGCAGCGATCGTCCGCGACCTCGCGGCCCGCTGGGCAGCCGGGGAGAGCATGAGGTCACTGACTCAGTGGCTCAATGCCAGCGGCCACAGGACGCGTCCTAAGCGCCGCAAGGGCAGCGACGTGCCGACCGCTGGGGAGTGGACTGTCACGTCCGTACGCCGCGTCCTGGCGACGGCTGCCACCAAGGAACTGCTCACCGACCGGGCGCTACGTAGGGCCGTGGAGGACCGCCTAAATCCTGCCTCCGACAAGCCAAAGCCGACGGGTGGGCGACCGGTCAAGTACCTGCTGTCGGGCGGCCTCGCGTACTGCGCCGGCTGCAAGACGGCGATGACCACGTCGGCCGGACGCTACGTATGCAACGCCCTGCGCACGGGGTACACGTGCGACGTGTCGGCGACGGCCACCGCAACCATGCTCGACGCACATGCCGCAGAACGCTGGCTCGGCGCTCTCGGCGACGTGGAGCGTACGCGGACGGTCCCGGCGTCGGACGCGGCAGACACCGAGCTTGATGACGTCCTGGACGAGATCGCCACGGTGGGCAAGGCGTTTGCTACCGCGTCGGCCGCCGAGGTGGCTGGACTGGCCAAGCGCATGACGCGGCTGAGGAAGCGGGAGGCCGAGCTAGTCAACCGCGACCGCTCTGGCGACTTCCACGTGATCCAGTCCACCGGACAGACCTGGGGGCAAGCGTGGGAGGTTGCCGGAGACAACGAGAATCGCCGCGCCCTGCTCCGAGAGACCGGCTTCAGGGTGTACGTCGGCAAGGCGGCGTCCAAGGGCGACCGCAACATCGCAGGCAGGTGCCGTGTTGTTTGGCTCTGATTTTGCCGCATCGTGAGCACGGCAAGTAGCTCTGACACAACTCATAAATGAGAGGCCAAGCCTCGACACGCACCGCCCCGCGGTCGAGCTTGGCCTCTTCATTGATCAGTAGTTGCCGCATGGGCGGACGGCACGAACGAGAGGAGGCCGCACCATGGCCCTCATCCAGTGCTCCGAATGCACAGCGACCGCCGACCGGCACGGCCCGGCCGAGACGTGCTCTCCGCGGTGTGCGCGTGCACGCAAGACCCGCCGCGAGCGGGAGTCTCGCGCCGCCGTCGTCAGGGACCGCGCGCAAGCGTGGTTGTGCTTTGGCATCCCTGCTGAGGCTGCAATTCAGATTGCGCGAGCGGGCGTCACTGCCCCGCGCTGATGACTTCCCGCTGCCTCACGGGGGCAGCGGGATTGCGACGGTCTCCGGTGTAAAAGGGGCCATCCTTCCCCTGTGTGGCACCGGGGGCCGTCGCACCCACCCAATCCACCGCACGGCATGAGGGCTCGTGGAAGGCCCGTCGTGCGGTAAGCATTGAACATGCCGGGCTGACGCCCGCGCCGATCTCGCCATGCACAAATCCGGATCGCAGCCCCTTCTCCTGCCCGGAGCCGTGAGGGCCGCCCCGACGCGGCGAAACCCGGCATGTTTGATGCTTCCAGCAACCTTCCGCTCCGGCCTTACGCCGTAGACGCGGAGACAGACACCCTTTCCCTGACAGTGCATTGGGCCGCGGGGTGGTACCCGCGGGCACTGTCGCCGCGCCGTTGGGTCGCGTTGCTCCGCTGTGACGGCCGGAGCGACGCGACCCGGCGGCGCTCCCGATTTCCTTGCTCCACATGCACCCTTGGTGCAAGGGGCTCCACGTGTTCTACGTACCAGTAGCCAAGGTGACGCGGCGTCGAGCGGCAACGCTCCGCCAAACCTGCAGGTCACGCGGGGGTGCAGGTTGCTCCACGTAGGGAGGCCGTGCCCCTAAAACCTACCTACCTCTCTCTGATCTCTGTCTTCTAGGAGAGAGGTGGTTTAAGGGGCCTTGGCCTCCCTACGTGGAGCAACCTGCACCCCCCGCGCCACAACCCCGCGTGTTCCGCGGACAGGCCACCACCATGGCCCAGCTCACCCGTTGCCTAGCGCAACGGCTGCACTATCGCTCGGCCGGACGACCACCCCGGACGCGCACCCCGCATCGCCCCCGCGTCTGGCGCTCGCCAGCGCGGGCCGCCGTCACAACCCCCGAAGGCTGTAACAGAGCCATGCCTCGACACCGATCTATCCCCCTAGACCAGTGGCGCACTCTCCAACGTGAGAAGGAGCTAGACGCCGCGGCGCGGGCCACCGCCAACGCCGAGGCTGACCGCCTCGCCGCCGAGATGGACGCCGTTATGGCAGTCATCATGGACGGCGCCACCTGGCCCGGTCTCACTCGCGACGATGACTCATGGATCTCTCGCGCCGACTTCAGTGCAGCCTACGACGCCGCCCACCCGGACAGCCTGCTAGACAACCGCCAACTCCTGGCCGCGGTCCGAGAGGGCTACGCGGGCAAGGGCAGCGAGTTGCGCGAGTCACGGCGCGGTCCGCATCGCGGCCTCTACGGCTTCCGCCTCGCCACCGTCCCCGCGCCTGCTCGCAAGGGCGTTCGCCTGGACCCTGGCGCCGCGCTGTCCCTGCTAGAGGACACGTCCTTTGTCGGCCGACAGGTCACGGTGACTCCCGGCGGCTTCACCTCCCGCATTGAGGTCCGCCAGGCCGCTGACATATGGACGATACACACCGGGCACTGCCTCGCCCCTGAGTCGATCTATGCCGCGTTGCTCAGGCTGGACGGCGTGCGACCGGGCGCGGTCCGGCTGAAGGGCGGCCGAGGCTTTCACGGACTAGCCCGCGTCGCATAGTCACCCCTAGGCCCCGATTGCCTAAGGCAACCACTCCTGTCGTCAACAACCCCGGGGTAGGGGTAGGCGTGTAAACGTCACCCCCGCTGGCACATCGTCCCGCAATACCGGGACCGACCCCCGCCCCTTCCAGGTGAAGACCCCCCCGGGGGTAGTAGTCCCGCATCCCGTCCCGGTCCCGGTCCCGCCTAGCTGTGTCCTGTCCTGCCGACCGTTGTCACGGTCCCGCAGGAGTGCTACCGCGGCAACGGGCACGCTCGCTAGCCGCGCCCACGGGGCTGCAGCCTGGCCCAAGTAGACAGACCCGCCAGTGCTATGAGACCGGCGCTCAAGGCCCCGCTCAGGCGCCTGCTAGTGCGCCACGCCATCGAAGAATCCTGCGCCGACTGGCGCCGCGTCCCGCCGACTCACTGGACCGGGCGCCCGCGAGCGCCACCCCCCTCTGGACCTGCCCGTTTTTTCCCACCAAGAGGGCCGCTGGACACCTCCGATCTGTCCTTTCTCTCCCTCCGGAACGGACCCCATGAGTACCTCCGAGCCCTGCCGCCGGCGCGGCTGCACCGCGCCCCGCGTGACCTCGCAACACTGCCGCGCCTGCGCTGACGCCGACGCCGAGCGATCGAGCGCCTACCGCGCCGCTCATCTGGAGAACGTGCGGGCGCGACAGCGCGAATACAGCCGCGCCTACCACGCCGCCCGGAGCGAGTGAGCCCCTCCTGATTGCCCATGGCAATGAACTTCCCGACCGCCGTCCTGGGGGCCGGACAACACAAATGAACTGGAGAACCCCGTGCGAACCAAGAACACCGAAACCGAATCCGCCGACGCCCTTGCCAAGCTGGCGGAGATCACCGCACCACTGACGCCCGGCCGCACCTATGGATCAGAGAAGCTCGACAACGTACGCGAAATGATCCGCACTCTGTCGGCTCAAGCCCTCGTCTCTCTGCCTCGCGGTCTCTTCGATTCAACTCGTCTCAAGATCGGCAAGGCTGACGCCACCTGGACGGCCCTCAATCAGGCTCAGGACGACGACCGAGCGCGCGCCGACTACCTCGCAAACGCCTTGTACAGCGGCGCAATCTCAGTTGATCAGGCGCTGACGTTCGGTGAGCGCCTGATGCGTGGCCGCGACGGCCACGGACATGCCTTCAACATCGTGCGCCGCACCGCCAACCGTTGGCGGGATGACGCCGTGGCCGAGGCAATCCCGGCGGCCCGAGAGGCGCACGCGCTGATCGTGGCCGCGATGGACGAGGTCGTTGATGCCAGCCGCTTGGTTGACGAATTCGACCCGTCAGCCGGTGACCTCCTGGACAAGTACACGGCCCTCTCAGCGCTAGCGCGCGAGACGACTTGCAAGGTGACTGGCCTCAAGGTCCCCGCGCCCACACCCACACTCATCCGCACCCACGCCGAGCGTGAGGCAGAGCGGGACATCGCACAGGCAGCCAAGGATGCGGCCGACGCTCGCCGCGACTCATCGCGCCTGCAGCGCCTTCCCGGCAACGACTTCGGCCGCCGCTGACGACGACCACAACCACAGACTCCCAGCGCGCAATTCCGTGCTCTGGGCAACGAAAGGCACGAAAGTGACTGACCCAAGCCCGAAGCGCATCCTCAACTCTGCGCTTTACGCCGCGTTCGCCCCCGCGACCCCGGCCGCCCAGTTCGCCGTGACCCGAGCCAACGCCGGAACCGGCCTGCTGCCAAACCACCAGTACGACTACCTTGCCCAGACCCCGCAGGCTCACCCGCTCTACGACGCGACCGTGACCGATCCGGCGCTCACTGACGGCCAGCCCCTGACCGGCGCGATTCACGCGAGCTTCACCAACGGTGCAGCCACTGGCACCGAGGGCAGCGGCCCCGGCGCTGACGTGACCTTTACCGTCGCGAGCGGCCCGACGCAGTCACCGCAGAGCATCATTGCCCGCGCCGTCATCACCCGCGAGGCTTACGACTCGCTGTCGGCACCGCGCACGGCGGACGAGGTTGCCAACCTGATGCGGTCGGCCTTCCTGGACGTCGTGGAGGGCCGTGTTGCTACCGCCCTCGCCGCGGCGACTCTGACTGAGATCGAACTGACCGCCGCTGCAGCGGACGCCGTCCTGGAGGGCGACCTCCTGACCGCCTCGGCCGCGCTGGACGTTCTCCGCGGTGGCCCTGACATGACGGTCTCGGTGGCTGGCCCCTCGCTGTTCACGGACATGGTAGAAGCGAAGGACTCGGGTGGCCGTCGTCTGGGCCGCTACACCGCCGGGCAGGGCGTCGCCTTCGCTGGCCGGCTGTGGTCGCCGAGCTGGGCGCTAACTGCCGCGTCGGGCGCTACCGGCTACGTCTTCGCCCCCGGAAGCATCGTCACCCGCGTATCAGTTCCGGTCGTTCGTGAGGTTCAGATCGCCGTGGAGACGGTGGATGTCTGGCTTCAGGGATACAGCGTGACCAGCGCCGTCCGGCCCACCGAGGCCCGCCGAATCGTCTTCGGCGCGTGACCTTCCATCGCATCCGCCAGCGGGGCTCATTCGTGAGCCCCGCTTCGCATTTCTGGAGGTACTGATGACCACGAGCAACTCGGCCGTCAAGATCGCCCTCCTTGTGGACGCATCCGAGGCCGCCAAGTCTTTCAACGTCGCCGGTGGCGCCGCGGAAAAGCTGGGGTCGTCGATGGATGCTGTTGGCAAGCAAACCAGCTCGGCGGTCGACAAGGTCAACGCCCACGCCGACAAGGCCCGCAAGTCCATGGACAACCTCGGCGACTCCACTGACGAGACCGCGACCAAGACCGGCGTTATGGCTTCCGCGCTAAGCGCCTTCGCCGGTGGCCTGGACGCCGTTGGCCTCGGCAAGTACGCCGCCCTCCTGCAGGGCTCGTCTGTCGCCGTCGACGTGTTCAGCAACGCGTCAGACGTCGCAACCTTGTTCCTGCAAAGCAAGTACATCGCCCTAGCCCGCGACAAGATCGCCACCGTCGCGAGCACCGTGGCAACTATCGCGGGAACCGTTGCGACCAAGGCCGCGGCAATCGCTACCCGGGGCCTCGGTCTCGCCATCCGATTCGCGACTGGTCCAGTGGGCCTCATCGTGGCCGGAATCGCCTTGCTTGTAGGCGGTCTCATCTACGCCTACAAGCACAGCGAGAAGTTTCGAACGATCGTCAACGGCACCTTTGCAGCGCTCAAGACCGGTGTCACCGCAGCCATCCGCGCCGTGGTGACTGCGGTCAAGTCGGTGGGCTCGTTCTTCTCCGGCTTCGGCGAGGGCATCTCCTCCGCGTTCTCCTCGGTCCTGTCCTTCTTCAAGGACCTGCCCGGCAAGATCGGCGGCGCCATCGGCGACGCGGCCTCGTGGCTCGTTGACAAGGGCAAGGATCTGCTCCTCGGATTCATCAAGGGCTACATCGGCGTCTACGTCACCATAGGAAAGTTCTTCCTTGGTATCGGCAGTGACGTCCTCAAGTGGATCGGCGACGTATCCAAGCTCCTTTACACCAAGGGGCGCCAGATCGTCATCTCCATCGCCAACGGTTACGCGTCGTTCATCGGCAACATCGCCAAGACGATTGCCGGTCTCCCCGGCGCCATTCTCAAGTGGATCGGGAACGTCGCAACCCTGCTCTACACCAAGGGCCGCCAGATCGTCATCAGTGTGGCGAATGGCTACGCCTCGTTCATCGGAAACATCGCCACCACGATCCGCGGTCTTCCCGGCGCAATCCTCGGTTGGCTCGGCAATGTCTCTGCCCTGCTGTACACCAAGGGCCGGCAGATCGTTATCTCGGTTGCCAACGGCTACGCGTCGTTCATCGGGAACATTGCGACGACGTTCCGCGGCCTGGCAGGCAGTGTGATCGGTTGGGTAGGAAACGTCGGCTCGACCCTCTACAACGCGGGACGCTCGATCATCTCCGGATTCTTCGACGGCCTTAAGTCCGCCTGGAGTTCCGTGGAGTCGTGGGTCGGCTCACGCGCCAAGTGGATTCAGGATCACAAGGGGCCGCTCTCCTACGACAAGCGGCTACTCACCCCCGCGGGCGCGGCCATCATGACCGGTCTACTCAAGGGCATGGACGGCGAGACTGACAAGCTGAAGCGCTTCCTCAGCACCGTCTCGTCTGACATCGAGAGCGGCCTGTCCGCGTCGCCGTCCGTGAGGCTCGGCGCCGCGTCGGTTGCTGGCAGCAACGGAATCGGCTCTGCGCCGGTCATCAACCTCACCGTCAACGCTCTCTCCGACGGTCCCGAGGTTGGGCGCCGGGTTGTCTCCGCGATCACTGACTATGAGCGCGCCAACGGCGCACGCTGGCGTACCTGAAACAAGAGTCCCCGTCCTTCCCATCGGAAGGGCGGGGACTCTTGTCGTTTACACCTATTTGTTCTAGCGCAGCACCATGCCATGGGCTTCGAGCTGGTCCACCACCGCGTCCGGGAACTGAGCCACCACACGCCGCCCGTCAGCCCGCCAGCTCGACACCGTGTGAGTGACGCGCCTGCCGCCGGGGTGCCCGTCCTGCCGCACTCGCATGCCTACCAGGATGACCACTGGGCGGGGGAGATCGCTGGTCCATGACGCGGTCATCCGGCGCACTTGGACGATGCCTGCGGGATTCGGTGGCCAGTGAGTTTGGAGCTTGAACCACTCAGCCTCGCTGAGCAGGATCTCGGCACGGTGGGCAACGTCTACCTTCAACGCCGGTCAGCATCCTCTCGCGGGTTGGAAGGCGGGGCGTACGCAGGCGCATCCGTCCGGCACACACGCCCCGCCGATCATGGGGCTACTCCTCGTCAAGCCACTCGGCGCCGGAGGCGTCCCGGTGATAGCCCTGGTGGTGGCCGAGCGTGCACGGACGGCCGGTCATTGGGTTAGCGCCGTCGCAGGAGTCAGAGGCGCGCAAGATCGGCCATCCGCGTGCGTCACTGGCTGGCTGCCGCTCATCCTGGCTACCCGTCCACTCGACTCCTTGCCCCGTTGTCATGAGGCCATCCTCTGCCGCCCAGGCCATGGCGGGAGGGGCCATACTGGGGGCCAAAGGCCATACGGAGGAGTGAGGCAGTGGAGACCGGGGTGGGACGGCTGATAGCTCAGCTACGCGCCGAGCGCGACCTGAGCCAATCCCAACTTGCCGACATGCTCGCCCGCGCCTCCGGCAACCCCGCCGTCACCCGCAACGAGATCTCCCGATGGGAGCAGGGCAAGCGCCGCCCCCGCCGGTACTGGCTGGAGTGGCTGGCCGTCGTGTTCGGGATGAGCCTCCTTGACCTGGAAGACCTCGCCCGGCTTGCCGCGCCGACAACCAACACCGACGAGGCGGAGGCCATCGAGCTACGGCAACGGGTCGCGGCCAGCGATGTCGGCAGGCAAACGCTAGAGGGCCTGGAGACCGCCGTTGACGACCTCGCGACGGCGTACCCCACGACCCCGCCAGATCTCCTCCTGATCCGCGTCAGGCGCCATCTCGGCTACGTCGGCAAGCTCCTGGACGCCCGCATGACACTGGCGGAGCATCGCCGCCTTGTCGTCGCCGGGAGCTGGCTGTCCTTGCTCGCCGCGACTTGCTCGATCGACCTAGCCGACCGGCCGGCCGCCGCTGCCCGGCTACAGACCGCCGCCCAACTCGCCGAGCACGGAGAGCATCCGGAGCTGTCGGGGTGGTGCCTCGAAACTGAAGCCTGGCAGGCCGTGACGGACGGCGAGTACCGGCGAGCTATCAAGCTGTCACAGGGCGCGCAAGCCGTTGCCCCGCACAACAGTTCCGCCTTCATCCAGGCCACCGCACAGGAGGGCCGTGCGCAAGCTCGCCTCGGCCACCGGCGGGAGACACTCAAGGTGCTCTCCCGCGTCGAGCACCTCGTCTCGCCGTTGAAGGTGCCGGACCACCCCGAGCACCATTACCGCTACGACCCCGGCAAGGCGGATGCGTACGTCGCAACGACCCTGTCATGGGTAGGCGACCCCGGCGCCGAGCCAATCGCCCGGCAGGTGCTCGCCCAGCTCGAAGCGCCCGAATACGGCGCCCCGCGTCCACGTCGGGCCGCGACTGCGCGCTTGGACCTCTCCCTAGCTCTCCTCGCCAGCCACAAGCCGGACGAGGCATCCAGCGTGACCATGGACGCGCTCGCGTCCGGCCGCCTCGTACCGTCCAACTTCTGGCGCGCCCAAGAAGTCATCAAGGCCGTGGACGCGCAGGGCCTGCCGGAGGCCGCCGAGCTACGCGACGCCTACGAGGCGCTGCGGGTGTCGTAGGCCCGCGCCTCAACTAGTCTCGGACGTGCAGAAGGCCCACCTCAATTCGGATGAGGTGGGCCTTCTCTGCGTGCGGACGCGGGTGTTAGAGCAGGCCCTCCCGGACGTCCGCAAGCGTCTGGAGGAAGAGGGCCAGCTCGGCGCGCGCCTCGGCCTTGAGCTGGTCAGCAAGCTCGCGGATGGTGACGTCGTAGTCTTCGTTCATGGTGGTGCCTCCTAGTCAGGTACTGCTTTAGGCCCTCGGCTGGCGTGCCCGCGCCGCTGGGGGCCGCTCCATTTGTGGAGCTTAGAAACTATGTCCTACGCATTGGCCTTCATTGCCTATAAACCGGCCGCTGCGCTCATCTACGCGGCGGCGATGAAGATGAACGAAGCCGGGATGACCAACAAGTCCGGCAACGACCTGGTGCAAGCTCTGACCGGCCTGATGATGATGCTGCTCGCCATCTTCGCGCTGCCCGCGCTGCTGCGCTTCGCCGTACCCGTCACTGCCGCCGTCGCCGGCGGAGGTTCCGGCGCCGGAGCAGCAGTCGCCGACCCAGGCAACGTCGCCACCGGCGCCCTCAACCTAGGCCGCCCCTCCCGCCGCACGAGCGGTTCCTCGGCCGGCGGTGGAGGTGGTGGCAGCAAGGCAAGCGGCGCGATCGCCGTCGGAGCCGGCGCCGCCCTCTCAACCACCCGAAAAGCAGCAGCCGCAATCTCCACCGCCACCTCCCACTCAGCAGGCGAACCCGCCGACGGCTCCCCCACTCCCTCCCCCACCCGAACCTCCGGCATGCGCGGTGGCACCGGTGGGGGCCCGGGCAGCAGAACCACGGGCAGTGGAGGCGGAGGCTCGGGCAGCAGAACCTTCGACGGTGGAGGCGGAGCCTCAGGCTCCAGAACCTCAAGCGGTGCTGCCGGAGCCTCAAGCTCCAGAACCTCGAGCAGCAGCCGCTCTTCGTCGTCACCCGCCTCCCACAGACCCCCCGACCACCCCGGCCCCACCGGCAGCAGCTAGCCGGAACCCAGGCGCTCAGGACCAGCTACCGCGACACCGGTCTCCTCCAAACAGCATGTGTCCCCGACGGAGGCTCCGGCGTCAGAACCTCGGGCGGCGGCCGATCACTGTCGGCGTCCGTCTCCAACGGATCCACTTATCAGGCCGGCTCACCGGCAGCGGCTAGCCAGACCCGGCGCACGCCGAGGCGCCCGAGAAGGGCTTTGGTTCACCTGCAGGTCCATCCGGGACCGCCGACAGGCCGAAACCCCGACGCGCGCCGTTTGCGGTAGAGCGAGATTGCTCTTACCTGCAGCGGCTGGGCGGGGTGGATGGAGCTTCGGCGAGGGATGATGGGGGGATGGGGCTGGAGCGGATTGCGTTGATTTCGGATGTCCATGGGAACTTGTCGGCGTTGGAGGTGGTGCTCGCCGACATCGAGGCGCGGGGGATCACCAGGATCTTCAACCTGGGCGACTACGTCGGCAAGGGACCTCGCGGACGCGCGGTGGTCGACCGGTGCCGGGAGCTGTGCGAGGTGAACATCCTCGGCAACTGGGACGACTTCCTCCCGGATCCTGACCGCGAGATCGACAACGAAAGCCTGCGCTGGTGGAAGAACGAACTCCGCGAGGACCAGTGGAAATGGCTGCGCGACCTGCCGTTCAGCCACGACTTCGTCCTCAGCGGCCGCCGGATCCGGCTGTTCCACGCCTCCGCGACGAGCGTGCACAGGAGGGTCCGGTTCGACCATGACGAGCAGGAGTACCTCGGCATGTTCGAGAACACCCCCGCGACCGGCGACGGCCCGGTCCCGACCGTCGTCGGGTACGGCGACACCCACGACTCGTTCTACGAAGCCGACCTCGACCGCCGCATCCTCTTCAACACCGGCAGCGTCGGCAACAACATGAGCGACCCCACACCCGTCTACGTCATCCTCGAAGGCATCCCCGACACCCTCGAGGACGCACCCTTCTCGATCCAGTTCGTCCGCGTCCCGTACGACGCAGCCGCCGAACTCGAAATCGCCCGAACCCTAGGGATGCCCCAACTAGCCGGCTACGAATCCGAAATCATCCACGGCACCTACCGAGGCGACCTCGCCGCCAACACCCCACCCACCTACCACCGCCCGGCCCGCGGATGAATCCGGCGGGTCAGTCGACGAGGAGGGCTTCGGCGCCGACTGGGGTGTAGCCAGCGGCTAGGAAGGTGCGTAGGGAGGCGGCGTTGCCGGGGCTGACCTGGGCCCAGATGTGGGCGTCGGCGGGGATCAATGCTCGTGCCGCATGAGCCAGACGGCGACCGTGGCCCTTTCCGCGAGCATCCTGCGGTACTTCGAGCGCGCCCTCGAGTCGCCCGGCCAGACCGTTTCCGATCACCACCAACCCGCCGTACGGATCCGAATATGCCCGTACGTCGTCGCGGTAGCGCCAGGCTCGCACGATCCTCGAGTGCGTGTGATCGGTGAGCTCGGTCAGGTCAGCCACGGCCGCAGCGCGTTCGGCGGGATCGGACAATGCCGGGGCGAGCAGCATCGCGTCGATCGCGTTCACCCGGCGGCCGATCAACTGCTCCAGTGCTAACAGGAACGGCGGGTTGAGCGGCGCCGAGAGATCACCGGCCGGGATCCGCTCGGCGACCCATCCGGGATCCACGTCCGCGGCGACCACGATGTGCGCCGTGAACGCGACCACGCAGCTCTCCCGCGGAGACGGCGCCGGAACCACCTCGACCTCGAAGTCCGGGGCGGGGAAGACCCCACCCTCGATCCCGCGCAGAATGTCAGCCAGAGTTGTCATCACCCGCCATTCTGGAGGAGACCCCTCCTGGCGAAGCGATCACCTGCCCACCCAGCAGGGACGAGACGGAGGCTGAAGGTGCGGAAACCGCAGCAGGTTCGGGCCGAGGGACTCCCCGAGCGGGTGACGATCTACGAGGTCGGCCCCCGGGACGGTCTGCAGAACGAGTCGGCGATCGTGGATGTCGCGGTGAAAGCCGAGTTCATCCGCCGCCTGGTCGAGGCCGGCCTGACGACCGTCGAGACGACGAGCTTCGTCCACCCGAAGTGGGTTCCCCAACTCGCCGACGCGGCCGAGTTGCTCGAACAACTCGACCTGCCCAGCGGAGTACGGGCTCCTGTGCTGGTCCCGAACGAACGCGGTCTCGATCGCGCGCTGGCAGCCGGCGTACGGGAGATCGCGATCTTCGCCAGCGCCACCGAGACCTTTGCGGCGAAGAACCTGAACTCCACCCTGGACGACCAGTTCGCCATGTTCACGCCGACGATCGAGCGGGCGCTCGCGGCCGGTCTGAGCATCCGCGGCTATGTCTCGATGTGTTACGGCGACCCGTGGGAGGGCGACGTACCGATCGACCAGGTGGTGAAAGTCGGCGCGCGCTTGGTCGAGCTCGGCTGCCACGAACTCTCCCTCGGCGACACGATCGGTGTCGCGACGCCCGGGCAGGTCATCAGCCTGATCGAGTCGTTCGGCCGCGCGGGTGTCGGCGTCGACAAGGTCGCCGTGCATTTCCACGACACCTATGGCCAGGCGCTCGCCAACACCCTGACGGCGCTCCGCGAAGGCGTCACGACCGTGGACAGCTCGGCGGGTGGGCTGGGCGGATGCCCGTACGCCGAAAGCGCCACCGGCAACCTCGCCACCGAAGACCTCGTCTGGCAACTCGACGGTCTCGGCATCCAAACCGGGGTAGACCTCGAAAAACTCGTCACCACCAGCACCTGGATGTCCACCCAGTTAGGCAAGCCCTCCGCCAGCCGAGTAGTCCAAGCCCTAGCCGGCTGACCTGCTGAGCCGGTTTGTCGCTCGAGCTGAAGGTTCTGCGCTGGGTATCACCGCTCAGGCTTCGGCGGGTTCGAGGGAGCGGCGGGTCAGTGGCAGGCGTTCGCGGGTGAGGTCGTCCGACGGGGTCTCGACGAACAGCACCAGGTCGGGGTGGGCTGGGACGGCTAGTTCGGTCACGGTGAAGTGGAGCTCTCCGGCCAACGGGTGGACGACGTGGCGGGGGCGGGGGGTGCAGTCGGCGACCTCGTGGCGGGACCAGAGTTGGGCGAACTCGGGGCTGAGGTTGCGGAGCCGGGCGAGGTCTTCTTCCCAGTCGGGGTCGCCGATGTGTTCGACGTACGCCGAGCGGAGGCGCGCGACGAGGTACGGAACTTCCTCGTCGTAGTTCAGCAACTGCCGGCGGGCGAGCGGCTCGGTGACGATGCACCAGAGCAGGTTCTTGTGCACGCACGGCAGCGTGTGCCAGTCGTAGAAGAGGTCGGTGAACGCACCGTTCGACTTCACGATGTCGAAGCGGGTGTTGGTGATCACCGCCGGCAGTGGATCGAGCGCGTCCAGGATCTCCGTCATCACCGGCACGCTCGCGCAGAGACCGGTCTTCGGCCGCACCGGCGTCGCCTCGGCCAGCCGGTACAGATGTGCTCGCTCCGGATCGGTCAGCCGCAACGTGCCGGCGACCGCGTCGAGCACCTGGCCGCTCACGTTGATCGGCCGGCCCTGCTCGAGCCAGGTGTACCAGGTCACGCCGACGCCGGCGAGCTGGGCGAGCTCCTCGCGCCGGAGCCCCGGCGTACGACGTCGTCCGCCCGGCGGCAGGCCGACCTCCTCAGGCCGCACCTGCGCCCGGCGGGCCTTGAGGAAATCCCCCAGTTCCGCGCGATGGGTGCTCACCGGAGCATCCTGGCACCAGCCGCCGACAGTTTCACCGGGATTCCGGCGGCCCGGCCGGCGTCCCCCGGGTGGAGAGGCCGAACGGATGGCCGGCCGGATTGATGAGAACCCGGAACACCGAGGGATGAGGCTGTACTGCGGACCTCGTGGCGCCGGCCTGGATCGCCTCGATCTCGGCAGTGTCCAGGTCGGCGGTCTTGAAGTCCAGGTGGCATTGCTGCGGCACCCGCGGATCCGGGCAGTCGAGGGTCGGACCCCAGAACGGCGCGATCACTGCTCGATGGAGCGAGGAGCTCGCCGGACCAGGCTCTCGTCGGCGTACCGGCCGATCCGGTACGTCGACCAGCCGTCGACCCCGGCACCCACAGCGCCACCCAGCAACGGCACTCGCCGGGTCACGGTGAGGGCCATCCGCTTGCCGCTGATCCGGGCGATCAGCTCACCGACGACCTCGCCGGCCACCTGCCGGTCCAGTTCGGGGTCGAACACCGGCGCGGTCGCGATCGCCAGCGGCGACGTCACCAGGCTCTCCTTCTTGATCCGGTCCGTGACGCCGTCCTCGCCGAGCAGGCAGGTGATCACCGCGGTCCGGACCCGCGGATCGTCCAGGTCGTATCCGCGCAGATGAGCGATCGCGGCCACCATCCGGGCCTGCACGATCGCGATCCCGGTCAGGTTGGCCGGCAGCGCGACCGGCAGCGTGATCAGCCCGCCGATGCTGGTGACGAACCCCTGCAGGCCGCCGAGCCGGATGTGCTGCTCGATCACGGTGTCGATCGCGAGTTCGGGGTCGCCGTCGTTCTTGGCGAGATGCTTGGCGGCGATCTTCTCCGCGCCCGGGAACCGCTGGTACCCGTCGATGGCGACTTCCAGCACCTGACGGAGGACACCGGCGGCGGCTTGCGGGGCGAACCGCTGGGCGGCGGGCGCGAGACTGCTGGCGACGAACCTGGCTACTCCGGCCACGGTGCTCCTTCGGACTCGGACGCCCGGGCTTGGCGGCAGGGCGCATCCTCAACTCTACGTGCCACCTGTGAACCCGCCACTCGGGAGAAACCCTGGCCGGTCCCGTACTACGCGACTATGCGTGCTTGCCGGTGAACGGACCGTCAGGGGCGAAGGCGTATCCGGCGAACTTCTCGGCGATCAACCGGTGCGTCGCCGTGTCCGGGTGCAACTCGTCCGGCAGCGGCAACTCGGCGTAGTCCGCCTCGCCGTACAGGTCCAGCCCGTCGAGGTAATGCAGATTCGGATCGGTCGAAGAACGCTCAGCCGTGATCCTGGCGAGCTCACGCCGGATCACCGTCAGCGTGAGCTTCCCAGCGGCAACCTCCGCCGGATCGCCGGTCGCCTTGAACTTCAGGGTTCCGCTGGACAGATCCGGTGCACCCGGCCCAGGGGTGTCCTCGTGAATCCGGCAGTAGACCGACGAGATGAGCAGCAGCGGCGTCGTCGGATGCCCCTCCCGGATCGTGTCGAGGAACCCGTGCACAGCAGGACCGAAGGCGCGCAGCCGCATCAGGTCGGCGTTCACGATGTTGATACCGAGCTTGACGCTGATCAGCTCCGCCGGGATGTCCCGCATCGTCCGCGCGACGAACGGATCGAGCAGCGCACTCCCGCCGAAGCCCAGGTTGATCAACTCCACCTCACCGAGCCCCGCCGCCACGACCGGCCAGGTCGCGGTCGGGTTGGCGGCATTCGACCCATGGCTGATCGAACTGCCGTGATGCAGCCACACCCGCCGCCCGCGAGCCGGCGCAGGCTCAACCGGTACGTCGGTCCGCAGCGCGACCAGTTCGCCCGTCTCGTTGTGCGGCAGCCAGATCTCGATGTCCTTGACCTCGGCCGGCAGCCCCTCGAACCGCAGGGTGCCGGCCGGTCCGCGGGTGAGTTCGGTCGTCCCGGTCGACCAGTCCTGCGTCAGAACGTTCCCGGTACTCAGACTCGCCTGTTCTGCGAGCACCCCGTCGACCAGCAGGTCAAAGACGCCGTCCGGGACCGGTGGCGCCCCGACGGCGGCCATCTTCGTCCGCAGCACATCCAGCTCGATCACGGTCGCCGCAGTACGGAAGGCAAGCCGTACGCCGGCCGGTCGCGCCTCCGCCATCGCCATCTGGCCGTCGGTGTTCTGCGCCCGGGCCCAGCCGGGCAGCCGATGCGGCAGTACGCCGTACGGCGTCGTCTCCAACTCGATCGCACCCCGCACGATCTCCGCGGTGATCGGCGTCTCGAACCATTCGCTGAACTCGGAAGTCATGCCTCCACCCTGCCTGACCCGGACGGTCCTGGTGCGAGCGGGTGCGTCAGGATGGTGGGGTGCCAATCGAACCTCCCCCGTCTGTCTGGGACTTCCCACCGGTCGGGGTCGCCGGAGCCGGAGACGTCGTCGCCGCCGGGGCAGATCTCGAGCCGGGCACGGTGCTCGCGGCGTACCGGCGGGGGCTGTTCCCGATGCCGGACTGTCATGGTCCCTTGCTCTGGTGGTCGCCGGTGGAGCGCGGCGTGATCGAGGTCGACGGGTTCAAGCCGTCACGATCGCTACGACGGGCCCGGGAGAAGTTCGAGATCCGGGTGAACACTGCGTTCGACCGGGTGATCCGGGCCTGTGCGGATCCGAAGCGGCCGGGGTCGTGGATCGACGCGGACATCATCGCGGCGTACACGAAGTTGCACGAGCTCGGCTGGGTGCACTCGGTCGAGGCCTGGGACGGCGACGAGCTGGCCGGCGGTCTGTACGGCGTGGCGATCGGCGGGCTGTTCGCGGGCGAGTCGATGTTCCATCACAAGACGGATGGTTCGAAGGCGGCCGTCGCTGGACTGGTCGAGCTGCTCAGCGACAAGTACGCGATCGAGCGGGTCCTGGACATCCAATGGGTGACCAGCCACCTCGCCACCCTCGGCGCCGTCGCGATCCCGCGCGAGCAGTACGTCCGCCGGGTCAACCGCGCCCTCGCCTTTCCGCTGCCGGCCGCCTTCAGCGGGCCGCCACCCCGCGGTTGAGGCCGACGAAGGTGGCCATCTGTTCGATCGTGTCCGCGAAGAACGCGTCCGCCGGATCCATCGTCCGGGCGAGCTGACCGAACAGCTCGAAGCTGATCATCCCGAACAACTGCGTCCATGCGACGACCGTCCGGAGCAGCACAGTGGCCGGTACGCCGGGAGCCGCGCGCGCGACGACAGCCACCTGCTCAGCCAGTACGCCGGAAGGCTCGCGGGCAGCTTCGAGCGGGTCGAGTCTGCCTTCGCGCTGGGCTCTGGTCAGGACCCCGAGCAGCACGATCGCGACCCGGACGGCGGACTGGATCGTCGTGGCCGGCGCCTGGTAGCCGGCGATCGGTGAGCCGTAGATCAGCATGTACTCGTGCTGGTGGTCCTTGGCCCATTGCCGTACGGCGTGGCAGACCGCGATCCAGGTGCTCCGGGGATCCGGCTCGCTGACCTTTTCGGCCACGCTGACCTTTTCGGCGGCGCTGACCTTTTCGGCGACGCTGCCGAGGGCGTCGTACGCGTCGATGATCAGTGCGGTCAGCAGGTCGTCGCGGCTCGGGAAGTACCGGTAGAGGGCCGAGGACACCATGCCCAGTTCGCGGGAGATGGCACGGAGCGACAGCCGTTCGGCGCCGTCCGCCGCGAGCTGGCGGCGGGCGACGTCCTTGATCTCCTGGGTCAGTTCGGCCCGGGCCCGATCCCGTGCGGTGCGTCCGGCGTTCATGTTTCGCAGTCTGCCACGAGCACCGCCCTAAAGCGAGAGCACTGCTCTTGACACTGTCTCGTGGACGGTGTTCACTGGTCACAACAGAGAGCACCGCTCTCGCAGACTTGAGGAGCAACCGCCATGCAGGAGTACAACGACAAGCGAGTGGTGACGTCGGGCCGGCGCAGCATGCTGGTCTTCAACAAGCTGGTCGCCGGCCTGACCAACCTGGGCGTCAGCCTGATGGGCAGCCGGGTGCTCTCGGTCCGCGGCCGCAAGTCCGGCGAATGGCGCAGCAACCCGGTCAACCTGCTCGTCCTCGACGGCCAGCGCTACCTGGTCGCCCCGCGCGGTCACGTCCAATGGGTCCGCAACCTCCGCGCCAGTGGCGAAGGCACCCTCCGCGTCGGCCGCACGATCGAAACCTTCCGCGCCGAAGAACTCGCCGACGCCGACAAGCCCGACATCATCCGCCTCTACCTCAAGAAGTGGGCCTGGGAAGTAGGCGCCTTCTTCGGCAACGACGTCCGCGCCGACTCCCCCGTCTCCCGCCTCCTGGAAGTAGCCCCCGGCGTCCCCGTCTTCAAAATCCACACCGCCTGATTCACAGCCCCTCCGGCCCAGCCGCCAGCTCAGCCTCCAACTCAGCCACACTCGGCAACACCGAAGCCACCTCCTTGGGCAACGACTCGTTGCATCTCAGACATCAGCCGGCCTTGCTGCTACCGCCACAAGGCGAGCTTGTCCCAACCAGCGGGTGCTCCCAGCGACTCGGTGCTGATCTGATCGAACGACGGGAAGCGAAGGACCAGCTCGGCGACCCTTTCGCCCCAACCACAGTCCGGATCGATGACGCCGATGAGATACGCCATCACCGCTAGAGCGTTGTACACACCGAAGCGTGCCTTGGCGCTGTCGTAGTCGCTGAGATGATCGAGCGTTGGAATACTTCCCCTACTGGATCGCCTCGGTGCAACGACCAGCTTCCGGTTGAACAATCTTGCGTGATGTGCGGCGACGTTCCGCACGTAGTTGATGCTGGCGATCCAACTCGCCATCACGCGTTTGGTGGGCACCCCGTACCACTGCGCAATCTTCGTCGCGAGTGGGTTGTTGAGGCCGGCGTACAGCCGACTGAGGTGGCCGAACTCCATGATCTCGGTCAGTGCCCAGATCGGCATCTTGTTGTCATAGCGATCCCGAAAATGCGCGACGAACGCCTCATCGGAGCTGTTCTGGCGTTGTTCGACCCGTTCGATCCAGCGATCCAGTTTGCTCGGCGAGTGATCGCCGGTCTGAGGATCGGTGCCTTGCACCGTGAATGCAGGCCCGAAATTGGCAGGGTCACAATGGGCGTAGGCGGACACCTCACCCAGGAGGTGTCCAACGCTCGTTCGCAGTGACACCTCAATACGCTCGGTTCCCTCGAGCACCAGCATTCGCAAGTGGCGATCGAAGTCGATCAACGCTGCGGCGGCGGCAATAGAGGTTCCCGCCTTGTAGTTATCGAGGATGGTCAGGGTGTCGTGGCCATCCGGTCCGGCCACCCACTCGGATGACCGAAAGGGGTAGAGGTAGCCGGTCAGCCGGTAGTAGCCGACTGCGTTGAGCAAGGACGAAGTCTCATCCCGATCGCCGACGTCGACGCCGCGCTCGGCAAGTCGTTCGATCTGCCCGGAGACCGGCAGCCACGGCTTTTGGTACTCCGTCACGACTGGTCTGCCGCGAAAGAAAATCAGCCCGAGCCGTTAGGCGTCCGGGCTGATCGTGATGGGACCACCCTACCATTGTCACGCCCCCGCCATGTGGTCCATTGAGATCCCCGGATGACGTGCACGCGAGCACGCTGTCACGCGAAGCCGGGAGACCCATTCCAAGCGTTCCCTGAGCTTCGGTGATCCTCACTCCCCTGGCCTCAACGCCGAGCCGACAGCGGGAGCACCAATACGGTGAAAACCCCGTGTCGATCTGCAGGGCGAGGACGTCCCGGCTCCAGCCGTGCTCGATCGCCGTCTCCGCGTACCAGAGGCGCAGATCGGCAGTGTCGAGCTTGTCCATCAAGACCATGTGGTGCCGCCAGGGCAATTGGGCAGCGCAGCGCTGCCCAATTGGCGGATCCGGCCATGCGACCGCGAAGGTCCGCATGTACCTGAGGTTGCGGGGTGAGTAGCCCTTGGCCGTGGGAAAGCGGTCTTTGAGGTCCGCTGACAGTCGGGCGATGACCTTGGTGCCCCACCCTTCCCGGTGCTGGCGAGCGAGGATCTCCTGGCCGATAGACCAATAGGTGGCCAGCATCTCGGTGTTGGCGGCGGTGATTGCTCGGCGGTGGCCGGTGGTGATGTGGGAGGCGACTGAGTCGAGGAGGTCGGGATACCAGTCGGGCATGGAGGTTCGAGTTGGCTTGGCGGCGAATCGTGGGGAAGAACCGTTGTTCATAGCATCAGCCTCGGTCGACAGCGCAGTGCGACACGAAGGCCATCGCGGGGAATCCCGGGGCAGATCAGATTTGTGCAAGCGTCGCTTGCACGAATTAGCGGTAGGCGGTGGCTTGGAGGTTGTAGAGGGTGGCGTAAGGGCCGTTGGCGGCTAGGAGGGACTCGTGGGTGCCTACTTCTAGTAGGTGGGCGCCGTCCAGGACGACTATGAGGTCGGCCATGCGGACGGTGGAGAAGCGGTGGGAGACCAGGACGGTGATGCGGCCGTCGGTGCTGGTGCGGGCTGCGTCGGCGTAGCGTTCGAAGAGGGCGTGTTCGGTTTCGGCGTCCAGGGCGGCGGTGGGTTCGTCGAGGACCAGCAAGAGTGGGTTGTCGCGCATGAAGCCACGGGCCAGCGCGAGTTTCTGCCATTGGCCGAAGCTGAGTTCGGCGCCGTCGGGCCAGGTGGAACCGAGTTGGGTGGCGAGGCCGGAGTCGAGGCGGTCGACGACGTCCTGGGCGCCGGCTCGGGTGACGGCCGTGGTGACTGCCGGCTCGTCGTCCAAGCGGGGAAGGTCGCCCAGGCCGACGCTGTGCCGTGCCTGAAACTCGAACCGGAAGAAGTCCTGGAAAGCGCCGGCGATCCGAGCGCGCCAAGCGTCCGCCGGGATTCGCGACAGGGGTTGGCCGTCTAGCAAGATGACGCCGTCGGACGGCTCGTAGAGTTTCGCGATCAGCTTCACCAGCGTGGACTTCCCGGCCCCGTTCTCGCCGACCACCGCGATCACCTTGCCGGCCGGGAGATGCAGCGAAATGTTGTCCAAGGCAACCTTGTCGGAATCGGCGTAGCTGAAGGAAACCCCCTCCAGCCGGATCCCGTCAGTCAACCGAGCAGGCACCGGAAGATCAGCGCCCGCGGCGAAGGACGCGGCGTAGTTCTCCAGCCAGACCAGCCGCCGCGATCCGTCCAGCCAGATCCCGCGCAGGAACCCGATCTCGCCGACCGTCGCCCCGATGTACGACGACAGCCGCGCGCCGGCCGCGAGAATCAGCAGCACCTCCCCGACCGACCCCTCGAGCCCGGATGCGACGAACAACACCGCTCCCACGTACGCCGCTCCGAAGATCGCCCAGGCCGCCGCATGCCACCCGGCACTCACCCACCGAACTCGTGCGATCGGCCTGTACCACCGCTCCCACGCCAGCCGCCGATCCGTCACCAGCGAAGGCCCGATCCCGGTCACCCGCACGTCCTTCCCCGGCGCCGGCGTGGTCGCAGTCCGGAAAAGATGATCCGCAAGCCGTTGGTGCGAAGCGTTCTTCTCCTCCGTCGACCGCTCCACCCCAGGCCGCCAACTGGAGCTGACCACGGTCGGCACCGCGAAGAGCACCAGAAGTGCGAGAAGCGGATTGATCGACATCAGCAGCCCGACCGTCACCGCGAGACGCAGGATCCAGCCGCAGGTCGAGAAGAGCGACATGTACATGTGGTCGAGCACGAACACCTGTTTCCGCAGTACGGAAAGCCGGTCCAGGTAGTCACGGCGTTCGTGATGCTCGACCGTCGCAACGGTCGCCTGCAGCCGGGCGACGTGCGCTTCCAGCATGATCGTGACGCGGTCCCGGAACCGCCGCGAGATCCGCGTCGACAAGGTGCGCAGGAACCAGGTCGCCGTCACCGACAACGCCATCCCGAAAGCGGCGACGAAGACGGCCCGCCGATCGCCACGGAGTACGCCATCGGCCAGAACCTTCAGCCACAAGGCGAGCAAGGCATCGGGCAACGCGGCCAGCAAGGTCATCGCGAAGGCGAAGACCAGCAGCCCGGGCTCGTGCTGGTAGCCGAGCTTGCAGAGTCGCCACATCGACGGCAAGGCCTTCGGCAGATCGTCAGAGCGTGTCATAGCTCATCCCCTCCTCGTCGACCTCGGCCGCGAACCGCTGCGCCTGCAGGTCGAACATCGTCCGGTACCGCCCGCCGAGCGCCATCAACTCGTCATGACTCCCGAGCTCGATCACCCGCCCGTGCTCCAGCACGCAGATCCGGTCGACATGCCTGACCGTCGAGAACCGATGCGACACGAGGATCGTCGTGACCCCTCGCGTCGCGGTCAGAATCCGATCGAAGATCGCTGCCTCACCACGGACATCCAGCTGAGCTGTCGGCTCATCCAGCAGCACCAGACCGGCCCCTTGCCGTACGGCGCACAACGCCCGCGCCAAGGCGACCCGCTGCCACTGCCCGCCGGACAAGTCGGTCCCGCCCTCGTAACCGGTCGCCAGCCGGGTGTCGAGCGAAGCCAGGTCACTCGCTCCCGCATCTGCCAGCGCGGCAAGGATGTCGGCCTCGGGCGCACCGCCGGGCGCCACGTTGTCGCGCAAGGAGAGTTCGAGACGGAGGAAATCCTGGAAGACCGCGGCGACGCGAGTCCGGTAACCGTCCACATCCAGGTCCCGCAGGTCGGACCCGTCGATCTCGATCGCGCCACTGGAAGGGTCGTAGAACCGGCACAGCAACTTCGCCAGCGTCGTCTTCCCCGCCCCGTTCTGCCCGACCACGGCCAGCGACGACCCGGCCGGAATCTCCAACTCCAACCCGTCGAACACCGCCCGCGAAGACCGCGGATAGCTGAAACTCAGATCCCGGAGCCTGATCCCGACAGGACCCTGAGAAACAGAACGAGAACCACCAGGCAACGCACCGGCCGGAGCCATCGCGGGTTTCAGTTTCCGTACGGCGACAACCGGTGCCGCGGCTCCATCCAGAACCCAGTTCAAGCCGCCGAAGGCGATCGAGCTGACCCCGACCGCCACCTGCGCGAAGACCACCAGCCGATCCAGCCCCAGATCGCCACCGACCGCAGCCGAGCCAAGAGCCCAGAAGACCACGCCGTTCGCCACCACCACGATCAGCAAACTCCAGATCATCGGCCGCTCGCGCAGCCGGGTCGCCGTGTACTGCAGTTCGAACAACCGCCGCCGTCGCTCGGTGAACCGCTCCACCGCCCACCCCGCCAACCCGAACAACCGCAGCTCTTTGGCAGCGGCAGGCTCAACGGCCAGCTGATACGCATAGTCCGCATGCCGTTGCGCAGAACGAACCTCCGGCGTATTCCGATCCCGCCAGACCCCGCTCTCCCGCAACAACCAATGCGTCGCGCTCCAGGCAACCACCAGCACCACCGGCGCCCACCAACTGAAGCCGAACAGCACCACGGCCGCAGCGATCCCGCCCACCATCTCCACCAGGCTGCTGGCGGTGAAGTCCACATTCATGTACATCGGCGGCCCGGTCTGCCCCCGATCGAACTCCCGCGCGACCGTCAGATCCTCGGCCAGCGAAGGATCCTCCAGATGCCCGATCCCCGGCGGCTGCACGCACGCCCGGGTCAGCTCGTCGTTGAGCCACGCAGCCACCAGGCTCCCGAGATTGGCGCTGACCGCCTGGTGCACCGGTGTCAGCACCTGCAGCAGAACGAACGTCGTACCCATCAGAACCAGTGGGCCGGTCAGCTCGTTGTGATGCTGGACAGCGCCGACCAGCCAGCCCATGGCGATCGCGAACACCGCCGGTAGCGCACCACGCACCAGCAGAAGCAGCCACCAGACCACCGCCAGCACGGGATCCGCCTTCGGCAGCACGGCGAAGAACTGCCATTCGGGACGCTCACGCAGGACCATCTCCTCACCATGGCACCCGGCACCCCCAAATTTCTTGAACGTTTGCCGGATCGGTGGAACCGCCTGGCAGGATGGCGGCATGATCTCGGCTGGGCAGTTGGCGGATGCGCCGAAGGTGTTGTTGCACGACCACCTCGACGGTGGCCTGCGGCCCGCGACGATCGTGGAGCTGGCCGCCGACATCGGCCACCAGTTGCCGCGCACCGACGCGGCCGAACTCGGCCGGTGGTTCGTCGAATCGGCCGACTCCGGCTCGCTGCCCCGCTACCTGGAGACGTTCGACCACACGGTCGCGGTGATGCAGAACGCGGAGGCGATCACCCGGGTCGCCAGCGAGTGCGTGCAGGACCTCGCCGCGGACGGCGTCGTGTACGCCGAGATCCGGTACGCGCCCGAGCAGCACCTGACCGCCGGGCTGTCGCTCGAGCAGGTCGTGGATGCGGTCCGGGCCGGTTTCGAGGACGGTATGACGAAGGCCGAGCGGCCGATCGTCGCCCGCCAGCTGCTCACCGCGATGCGTCACCAGGCCCGGTCGATGGAGATCGCCGAGCTCTCGGTCGCCTACCGCGACGCCGGCGTGGTCGGCTTCGACATCGCCGGTGCCGAGGCGGGTTACCCGCCCACCCGGCACCTGGACGCCTTCGAGTACTTGCAGCGCGAGAACGCCCACTTCACCATCCACGCCGGTGAGGCGTTCGGGTTGCCGTCGATCTGGCAGGCGATCCAGTGGTGCGGCGCGGATCGCCTCGGCCACGGCGTACGGATCATCGACGACATCTCCTACGACCCGGCGGCCGGCCTGGACGGCAAGGTCGAGCTTGGCCGGCTGGCGGCGTACGTGCGGGACCGCAGGATCCCGCTCGAGATGTGCCCGAGCTCGAACCTGCAGACCGGCGCGGCCGACTCGATCGCGCAGCACCCGATCGGCCTGCTCGCCCAGCTCAAGTTCCGGGTCACGGTCAACACCGACAACCGGCTGATGTCCGGCACGTCGATGAGCCGCGAACTCGCGCTGCTCGCCGAGGCCTTCGACTACGGCCTGGCCGACTTCCGCTGGTTCGCCATCAACGCGATGAAGTCCGCCTTCATCCCGTTCGACGAGCGGCTCGCGATCATCGACAACATCATCAAGCCCTGGTACGCCGAGGCGCTCGGGTAAACCAGTTGGACCTGGGCCGCGCCGCAGTCGAGCATCAGCGGTATGACCCCTGAGATCCGCTTCGCGGAATTGTCCAGTACGACGATGGCCGCGTTGCTCGCGGACGACCTGACCACCCCCCGCGCCGAGTCGGGTGTCGAACTCGGCGAGTTGTTCGTCGACGATCGCGCGAAATGGCTGTGGAACTACCGGCTCAAGCAGCTCGATACGCAGCCGGAGGCGGCGGACTGGATCGCCCGGGCGGTCCTGGCCGAACCAGCCGAGCCCGCTGACGGCCCTCCCGACGAGGCCGGGCCGGGTGAGGTGGTGGTCGGTTATGCGGGGTTCCACGGGCCGCCGGATGAGGCCGGGATGGTGGAAGTCGGGTACACCGTCGACCCGCAGTACCGGCGGCGCGGTTATGCGAAGGCGATCCTGGCCGCGTTGATCGACCGGGCCGCCGCCGAACCCGCCGTACGGGTGGTCCGCGCCACGATCAGCCCCGACAACGTCGCCTCGCTCGCCACCATCGCCTCCTTCGGCTTCACCCAGAACGGCGACCAGTGGGACGAGGAGGACGGCCTCGAGCTGATCTTCGAGCGACCCGCTTGACAGGAGATACCCGAAAGCTAATACTCGATTTCGAGTAATCGAGATCGAGGAGGCAGAGCGTGGTCAAGCGCAAGGTGGGGAATCCCCTCGCGTTCGCGGTGCTCGGCAGCCTCGGGGAGCGCTCGATGCACCCGTACGAGATCTCCACGATGCTCAAGAGCCGGGGCAAGGACGGCAGCATCAAGCTCAACTACGGGTCCTTGTACTCCGTGGTGACGGCCCTGGAGAAGGCCGGCTTCATCGAGGCGGTGGAGACCGTGCGCGAGGGGAACCGCCCCGAGCGGACGGTCTACGCGATCACCGAAGCGGGCCGGGCCGAGTTCGCGGACTGGCTGACCGAGCTGCTCGGCTCGCCGGAGAAGGAGTACAGCCAGCTCGAAGCCGGTCTCGCCTACGTACCGGCTTTCCACCCGGACCGCGTCGTCGAGCTGCTGGAGCAACGGATCGTTGCCCTGGACGCGCAGATCGCCGAGCTGACCGCGGCGCACGAGTTCATGCGATCCAAGGAGTTCCCGAGGATCTTCTGGATCGAGTCGGAGTTCCGGGTCGAGCTGCTCACCGCCGAGCGGAACTATGCGGAGCGGCTGGCCGGCGAGATCCGCACCGACGGCCTGGAGGGCAGCGCCTTCTGGCGCAAGACCCACGAGCTCGTCGCCGAGCTGGGCATCACCCCCAGCGACGTCCTGAAGAACCCGGTGAAGTACCTCGGGGTCGACTTCCCCTGGCTGAAGGAGGTCACGCCGGAAGCGCTGTAACCAAGGACGGCCCCCGACCAGGGCGCGGCAACGCCGAGGTCAAGGGCCGCAGTTCCTCGAGTCGATCCCGCAGGCGAGACCTGGCACCCAAGGCGCAACCATCAGGATAGCCAGCTCGCCCGGATCGGCTCCTCACCACACCTTTGAGGAGTTCGAACCATGGCACCACCCACGCATGCCCGAAATCTGGCGATCGAGGTCGCCGAGCTGGTCAAGACCTACCCGGCGGCCCGCAAGAAGCCGCCGGTGCGCGCCCTCGACGGACTGACGTTCAGCGTCCCGGAGGGCGTAGTACTGGGCCTCCTCGGCCCGAACGGCGCCGGCAAGTCCACCGCGGTGAAGATCCTCACCACGCTGTCCCGGGCGGATTCCGGTACGGCGCGGGTCGCCGGCCTCGACGTCGTCAAGGACCAGCAGGCGGTCCGGCTCGCGATCGGCTACGTACCGCAGATGTCCAGTTCCGACCCGATGGCGACCGGCACCGAGAACCTCGTCCTCAGCGGCCGCATCTACGGCCTGTCCAAGCAGGAGTCCGTACGCCGGTCCGCCGAGCTCCTGGAGCGCTTCGGCCTCACCGATGCGGCCGATCGCCAGGTCCGCACGTACTCCGGTGGTATGCAACGCAAACTGGATGTCGCTCTCGGACTCGTCCACCGCCCGAGCGTGCTGTTCCTCGACGAACCGACGACGGGACTCGACCCGGAGGCCCGGGCCGACCTGTGGACGGAGGTCGAGCGGCTCTCCGCGGCCGAGGGGCTCACCGTCTTGCTCACCACCCACTACCTGGAAGAGGCCGACCGGTTGGCGGCGCAGCTCGCGATCGTGGACCACGGCAAGGTGATTGCCGAAGGCAGTCCTGATGCGTTGAAGGCCGAGCTGCACGGCGATTCGGTGCAGGTCGAACTGGCCGACAATGCCTCGACCACGAGGGTGCACTCCTTGATCGGCGGGTTGCGCGGGATCGGGGAGGTCGTTGTCGATGGCAACGTGTTGCGGGCGCGCGTGGATCACGGGGCAACCGCGGTACCGGCTGTCCTGGCTGTCCTTGAGGAGCAGGCGATTCCGGTCGCGGCGGTGACGGTTGCGCGGCCGACGCTGGACGACGTTTATCTGCGGTACACCGGTCGCACCTTCCGGGCGGCCGAGCAAGCATCCGATGCGGAGAAGGAGAGGGCCGCCTGATGGCCACGATGACAGTTCCTGCAGTGCGATCCTCAGCCCGCTCCGGCGGACTGGCCGGCCAGACGGCGATGATCACCGGGAGATGGCTGCGCGCGCAGTACAGGTCTCCTGCCTTGATCGCGTTCACGTTGGTGCAGCCGGCGATCTGGTTGCTGCTGTTCGGGCAGCTTTTCAAGGGTGTTGTGCAGTTGCCGGGGTTCTCGGACTCGTCGTACATCGCGTTCCTGACGCCGGGGATCGTGATGATGACCGCGCTGATGTCGAGCGGTTGGGCGGGGACCACGTTCATCACCGACATGGAGCGTGGCGTGATGGACCGGATGCTGACGTCGCCGGTCCGCCGGGGCGCGTTGATGGCCGGGCAACTGCTCAGCAACGCAACCACCACAGTGATCCAGACGATCCTGGTGTTCGCGATCGGGCTGGCGGCGGGGGCGCGCTACGAGGGCAACGGACTCGGGTACGTCGTCACGATCGTCGCCTCGATGCTGGTCGGTACGGCGTTCGGTTCGCTCTCGAACGCGGTCGCGCTGCTGACCCGGCAGCAGGAGGCGCTGATCGGCATCTTCCAGTTCGTCTCGCTGCCGCTGACGTTCCTGTCGTCGATCATGATGGACCCGAAGCTGGCCCCGCACTGGGTCGAGGTAGGTGCCCGCTTCAACCCGGTCAACTGGGCCGCGGTCGCCGCCCGCGAGTCCCTCTCCGCCACCCCGGACTGGTCCTCAGTCGCCTGGCACAGCCTCTACCTGCTGGCCTTCACCCTCTTCGTCGCCTACCTCTCCACCCGAGCCTTCCGCACCTACCAGCGCTCAGTCTGACTCAGCGCCCTCCCGGGGCCACCCGGGAGGGTCAGAGCGGCTTGACCCAGCGGGACCAGTTGGGTTGCGGCTGGTAGCCGGCAGCGCTCCAGGCGGGGTGGGCTTCGGTGTTGGCGTCCAGCACCATCGCATCGGCCCGCGTGCCGCCGTACGCGGCGAAACGCTGCTCTGCCAGGGAGATCAGGGCCTTGCCGATACCGCGGCGCCGGTGGGTCGGGGCTACGGCGAGCCGGTAGAGGTGGCAGCGCCAGCCGTCCCAGCCGACGATGATCGAACCTACGATCAGCTCACTGCCGTCCTCGGCCGTCTCGTTGTCGATGGCAAGGATCAGGGCTTCAGGATCGCGCTCGATCAGGCGCAGTACGGCGTCGGGTGAGTCCGACGGGCGATCCGCGTCTTCGGCGGCGGTGGCCCAGAAGGCCAGTACTGGAACGGCGTCGGCGGGGGTGGCGGGTCGGTAGGTGATCATCAGCTCGCAGTCTGGAAGGTCCGGCGGTAGTCCTGAGGAGGTACGCCGACCACCCTACGGAAGTGATGGCGCAACAGCGCTGCGGTGCCGAAGCCGGATTCGGAGGCGATCTGCTCGATGCCTAGTTTCGTCTGCTCGAGCAGGGTTCTGGCGTGCAGGACGCGTTGGGTGGTGACCCATTTGAGCGGGGTGGTGCCGGTCTCGGCGACGAAGCGGCGGGCGAAGGTCCGGTCGGACATCCGGGCCCGGCGAGCCAGTTCGGGCACGGTGTGCTCGATGGTGAGGTTGTCCACCATCCAGTCGAGCACCGGCTGCAGGCTCTCGCCGGCCGACTCGGGCACCGGCACCTCGACGTACTGGCGCTGGCCGCCGTCGCGTTGCGGCGGGACGACCATCCGGCGGGCGATCCGGGTCGCGACGGCGCTGCCGAGCTCACGGCGTACGAGGTGCAGGCAGGCGTCGATGCCGGCCGCGGTGCCGGCGCTGGTGATGATGTCGCCGTCGTCGACGAACAGCACGTCGGCGTCGAGGTTCGCCAGCGGGTACTGCTCGCGGAAGAGCTTCGCGTAGCGCCAGTGGGTGGCGCAGCTGCGGCCGTCCAGCAGCCCGGCCTTGGCGAGCACGAAAGCGCCCGAGCAGACCGTCAGCAGGATCGCTCCGCGTTCGTGCGCCCGGCGGAGCGCGTCGAGGATGCGCTCGTCGTACTCGTGCCGCCAGGTGGTCGCCGGCAGCGCGACCAGATCGGCGTCCTCCAGCTCCTCCAGCCCGTACGGCGCGATCACGGCTGAATGGCTGCTGGTGCTCAGCGCCTCACCCGGCCGGACCGAGCAGACCTTGAAGTCGAACGCCGGTACGCCGTCGTCGGTCCGGTCGATCCCGAACACCTCCGACAGCACCCCGAACTCGAACAAGGCGACGTCCTCCATCAGGACGACAGCGATCTTCTGCAGCATGCGAGCCAGTATGGCAGAAATTTGTGGGTGACTGTCAATAGTGCCAATTGTGGCTGAATCTGGCTGGTAGCAGAATTACTGCCATGACCGGAATCATCGTCCTCGCAGTACTCGCGCTGGCCGTGATCGCGGCTCTGGAAAGCAGCAACAGGCGTCACTCCACCGGGTTCGAGCACGGCCCGGCCGGAGCCTGGGTTGCCACAGACCGTGACGAGGCCAGGTCCAAGCTCGACCTGCTCGCCCTGGGCGGCATGGCCGAACCCTTCTCCCACAAGCCCGCCGCCACCAGCGGCACCGTCGTGAACATCCGGCACGCCCGGCTCTTCCACCACCACGGCCGCCACGCGGCGTAGTACGGACAGGACCGGCTGGAGAATTTCCAGCCGGTCTTCCTGTGCCCGAAGGGGTAAAACCTGGGGCGGCATGGGTGGCTGCTGTGCCAGAGTCGCGGGATGGACGACTATCGCGTGGTGAACAAAGCCAGCTGGGACGAGCGGGTAGCCGCGCATGCTGCTTCGCCGGACTACAAGCTGGCGCAGTACGAGCAGGACCCCGACTTCATCGGGCAGGTGGTCAGCTTCGACCGGCCGCGGCTCGGTGACATCTCCGGGCTGCGCGGCGTGCACCTCCAGTGCCATATCGGCACCGACACGGTCTCCCTGGCTCGGCTCGGCGCGCGGATGAGCGGGCTCGACTTCTCCGGTCCAGCGATCGCCCAGGCTCAGGCGTTCGCGGACAAGCTCGGGCACGAGATCGACTTCCACCAGGCCGACGTGTACGACGCGGTCGAGGTCCTCGGCGCAGCGTCGTACGATCTGGTCTTCACCGGGATCGGCGCGCTCTGCTGGATCCCGAGCATCGAGCGCTGGGCCCAGACGGTCGCCGGCCTGCTCAAGCCGGGTGGCCGGCTCTTCCTTCGCGAGGGCCATCCGATGATGTGGGCCCTCGAGGGCGGCGACCATGGTGACCTGGTGGCCCTCGACTACCCGTACTTCGAGACCGCGGAGCCGATGGTCTTCGACGACGGCGGCACCTATGTCGAGACCGAGGCCGAGTTCACGAACAACCTGACGCACTCCTGGAACCACGGTCTCGGCGAGATCGTGACGGCGCTGTTCGAGGCCGGAATGCAGCTCACCAGCCTGATGGAGCACGACAGCGCGCCGTGGCAGAACTTCCCGGGCAAAATGACCGTGGACGCCGACGGCGAGTGGCGCCTTACCGAACACCCCGAGCGCCTGGCGGCGACCTACACCCTGCAGGCCGTCCGCCGCTGACCCGACCGCCGGACGCCGGCACGATGCCGTACGCCTGGCGCCGGTGGGCGCGCACGCCTCCGCCCGGCGGGCCGTCAGGCGCTCGCCGGGATGAGGCAATCAGGCCCGCCTAGTGGGCGCTGCGGCGCTGCTGGACCTTCTGGAACATCTCCTTGGCCTTGCGCTGGTTCTCCGGCTTGCTCAGCTCACGCTGGGCCACCTGCAGCAACTTCGCCACCACAGCGCCCTTGACCAATGTCTTCACGAAACCCATCAGGTCCCTCCTTCTCTCTTCCTACAGACGGTAGCGCTCCCCGCAACCACTCCGTATGGGTGATCCACCCGAACTCGTCCCCGACCTCCCCCCACGCCTTCCTTCCTTTGCTTTCCTTCCCTTGCTTTTCCGGAAGTTGTCGGTGGGGTGCGGCACACTGGGGGAGTGCCCGAGTTGCCGGAAGTCGAATCGCTGGCGGGGTTCCTGCGGGAACGTGCCGTCGAGCGGGCGTTCGTGCGTGCCGACATCACCGCGATCTCCGCGCTGAAGACCTACGACCCGCCGATCTCGTCGCTGGTGGGCCTGCTGATCGACGACGTGCAGCGGCACGGGAAGTTCCTGGACATCTCCGCGCAGGGCGTCCACCTCGTCATCCACCTGGCCCGGGCGGGCTGGCTGCGCTGGCGGGAGGAGCAGTCGACCGGACTGGTCCGGCCCGGCAAGGGCCCGATCGCGCTCCGGACCGTCCTGGACGACGGCTCCGGGTTCGACCTGACCGAGGCGGGCACGCAGAAGAAGCTCGCCGTCTATGTGGTCCGCGATCCGGCCGAGGTGCCGGGGATCGCGCGGCTCGGGCCGGATCCGTTCACGCTTACCGCTGAGCAGTTCGGCGAGATCCTCAAGCAGCAGGGCCGGGTCCAGCTGAAGGGAGTCCTGCGGAACCAGGGCGTGATCGCCGGGATCGGCAACGCGTACTCCGACGAGATCCTGCACGTCGCGAAGATGAGCCCGTTCAAACCCGCCTCCAATCTGAGCGCGGACGAGATCGAGGTGCTCTACAACGCCATGCGGGAGACCCTGACCGACGCGGTCGAACGCTCCAAGGGCCTGGCCGCGCAGGATCTGAAGTCCGAGAAGAAGAGCGGGCTGCGGGTGCACGGCCGGAAGGGTCAGAAGTGCCCGGTCTGCGGCGACATCGTCCGCGAGGTCAGCTTCGCCGACTCCTCCCTGCAGTACTGCGCGACCTGCCAGACCGGCGGCAAACCACTCGCCGACCGCAGGCTCTCCAAACTCCTCAAGTAGCAGGCCGGGCGCGCTCCGGTTGGGCGGGCTGCGATGATCGGGGGATGAACCCGGAGATTCCTGCCGTAGGTGTGGCCGACCTGGACGACGAGCTGCTGGCCGAGGCGTTCGTCCTCGACGTCCGGGAGCCGGACGAGTGGAACCGCGGCCACATCGAGGGCGCGACCCACATCCCGCTCGGCCAGCTGCAGGAGCGGGTCGGCGAGGTGCCGCTGGACCAGAAGGTGCTCTGCGTCTGCGCCGTCGGCGGCCGGTCCTCGATGGCGACCCAGTTCCTCGCCTCGCAGGGCCGGGACGCGGTCAACTTCGACGGCGGCATGCAGGCCTGGGAGTCGGCCGGCCGTCCCGTCGCCCTCGACTGATCCCTCCTTCTCCGGACTGCGGTGCCGTCCGGACCGAATGTGGACAATAATCTTCCGAAGACCGACCGGAGACGTTACTTTGTCACCGGTCGGTCGTTCGGCGTACACCTGCGCCTCACGGGGCGGTAGGGCTCTCGGCGTCGGATGGCCACGTCCGTCCACGCCGAGGAGGCCCCTGTGTTCCGCCCATCAAAAAGCTCAGTACCGCGGCCGTGGGTAGGCGGCGGGGGGACGACCCGGCGTACGGCGGTCAGCATGCTGGCCGGTGGTCTGCTGGTCACCACCGTCTTCACCCCGGCTCTGGCCCACCCCTCGCCCGCGCCCGTCGAGGCATTCCGGCAGTCGTCAGCGGCCACCGATGTCGCCGATGTCGCGATCGCTCCGGCCGGCGAAGGTCTCGTCACCAGCCGCCAGGACAGCCCGGTCGCGCCCGGCGTGAACTACACCGCCTTCGAGCGCCTCGACGCCCGTGGCTGGTTGCGCGGTGACTTCCTGGTCGCGGATCTCGACAAGCACGGCGTGACTGTCGACTACGTGAACACCGGCAAGGTCTCCGGCGGTCAGCCGCTCAGCCAGCAGCTCGCTCGCAAGGGCGCGATCGCCGGCGTCAACGGCGACTTCTTCGACATCAACGACACGACCGCTCCGCTCGGCGTCGGCATCGAGAACAACGGCCGGCTGATCAACGCCCCGGCGGCCGGCCACAACGACACCGCCGTCATCGGCAAGGACGGTCTCGGCAAGATCGCCCAGGTCTTCCTGCAAGGTACCGCCACCGACGACGACGCCACCAAGCTCGACCTCAGCAACCTCAACTCACCGACGGTCGACGCGAACGGCATCGGTCTCTACACCCCCGAATGGGGCGACGCCCCGCGTACCCGCACGGTCGACGGCCTCCCGGCGGTCCGCGAGGTGATCCTCCGCGACAACGTCGTCGTCTCGTCCACCACGACTCCCGGTACGACGCCGCTCGCGGCCAACGAACTGGCTCTGATCGGCCGCGACAGCGGCGCGACCGCCCTGGCCGCCTTCGAACTCGGTGACAAGGTCGAGATCCAGTACGGTCCGCGCTCCGACGCCGCCGACATCGCGGTCGGGATCAGCGGCAACGTCCAGCTCGCCCGCGACGGCAAGGTGCTCGACGACGTACCGGACGCCGACCTGGCGCCTCGGACCGCGGTCGGGTTCACCGACAACGGCCGCCGGATGGTCCTGCTCACCGTGGACGGCCGGGCGACCGGATCGCGCGGCCTGTCGCTCAAGGAGATGGGCCGGCTGATGGTCGACCTCGGTGCCGACGACGTCCTCAACCTGGACGGCGGCGGCTCGTCGACGATGCTCGCCCGCTCACCGGGTGAACAGAATCCCGCAGTGGTCAACAACCCGTCCGACGGTGGCGAACGCCTGGTCCCGAACGGCCTCGGGCTCGTTCCCAGCAAGGGATCCGGCAAGCTCACCGGCTTCCAGATCGAAGCCGCCGGTACTGCGGCCGAGTCGCCCGACACCGACATCTCGAAGAGCTCCCGCGTGCTGACCGGCTTCAGTCGCGTCCTCACCGCTCGCGGCTATGACGAGACCTACGCGCCGGCCAGCGGTACGCCGTACTGGTCGGTGGGAAGCAATGCGCGGGTCACCAACCAAGGCGTCGTGACCGGTCAGCGGGCCGGCGATGCCATCGTCACCGCGGCGAAAGGCCAAGCCCGCGGTCGCTTCCCGATGACAGTCCTCGGTACGCCGATCCGCCTGGCGCCGTCGACCCGCCAGGTGTCGTTGCCGGACGCAACCTCCAAAGGCTCCTTCACGGTCAACGGCTTCGACGCGGACGGCTTCTCCACCTGGATCGAGCCGCGCGACGTCAAGCTGACCTACGACCCGGCCCTGATCAATGTGGTTGCCCGAGGCAATGGGTTCGACGTGACTGCGGTCGGAGCGGATGCGGTGTCGACGGTCGTCACCGCGAAGGTCGGCAGTCTGACGACTCAGCTCAGTGTCACGGCCGGTCTCACCAGCCAGGTGGTGGACGAGGTCGACGATCCCGCTAAATGGCAGGCGAACGCCGTACCGGTTGGTGCTGCTACCGCCTCGAGATCTGTTGCCGAGGGCCACGATGGTGGACAGGCGATCGCGCTGGACTACTCGCTGACGGGGAGCACGGCGACGCGGGCGGCGTACCTGTCGCAAACTCCGCAGCAGACGTTGCCCGGGCAGCCGCAGAAGCTCGGCGCGTGGGTCTACGGCGATGGCAAGGGTGCTTGGCTGCGGGCGAACGCCTATGACGGCGCGGGTGGATCGGCGCAGACCTTGAACCTTGCGGCGACGGTGGATTGGACCGGCTGGAAGTACGTCGAGGCAACCATCCCGCCGGGGCTGACGATGCCGCTGCGGTTCTGGCGGATCTATGTGGTCGAGACCGTGCCGACCCGGCAGTACTCGGGCCGCATCGTGATCGACGATCTCACCGTCCGTGGTGCGCCGCCGGTGACGGTGGCGCCGCCGGCCAAGGTGATCGACCCGATGGTGGTCACCGACGGGCTGATCTCGGGCGGGCGCTGGAAGTTCGCGGTGATGTCCGACGCGCAATTCACCGCGGACGACCCCGAGTCGGACTACGTGCACCAGGCCCGCCGGACGATCCGCGAGGCGCTTGCGCAGCACCCGGACTTCCTGGTGATCAACGGCGATTTCGTCGACCGAGGCTTCGCGAACGACATCGCGCTGGCCAAGAAGATCATCGACGAGGAGGTCGCCGGCCAGGTGCCGGTGCACTACGTCCCGGGCAACCACGAGAGCTACGGCCCGGGCGACCTGTCCGAATGGACCAAGGTTTTCGGCGCGCCGACGAGCACCTTCGACCACAAGGGAACCCGGTTCATCCTGCGTGACTCGTCGCTCGGGTCGCTCCGGGCGGGCGGGTTCGACCAGATCCTCGACCTGCGCCGGCAGCTGGACGACGCGGCGACGAACCCGTCGATCCGCAATGTCGTGGTGATGGCGCACCACCCGATCGACGACCCCTCACCGACGCAGAACTCGCAGCTCGGTGACCGCAAGGAGGCCGAGTTGCTGGTGCGCTGGCTGGCCGGCTTCCGCGCATCGACCGGCAAGGGTGCGGCGTACATGGCAGCGCACGCGGGAACGTTCGCGGCGACCCGGACGGACGGCGTACTGCTGCCGCTGACCGGCAACTCGGGCAAGAGCCCGGCGGCCGCACCCGACGCGGGTGGGTTCACCGGTTGGGCGCTGGTCGGGATCGACCCGTCTGCCCGCCCGGCTGCTGCGGCCCAGCGGAACTGGTCGGCGCCGGAGCGCTCCTGGTTCCAGGTCGAACTCCGCCCGCATGTGGACTCCCTCGAACTCGCCGCCCCGACCAGCCTCCGCCGCGGTCAGACTGCGCCGGCCGCGGCGACCGTAGTACAGGAGGACCGTCGCGTTCCGGTCTCGTTCCCGGTCTCAGCGGACTGGTCAGGCTCCCCCTTCCTGCACATCGGCCCGGCCGCCACGGCCCCCTTCTGGTCCGTCGCCTCCTTCGACCCCGCCACCGGTCAGTTGACCGCTCTCCGCCCCGGCACAGCGGATCTCACAGTCACCGTCAACGGCGTCACCAGGACCAGCAGTGTGAAGGTCGATTGGTAGGAGATACCGTCGCCCGGTGACTGAGGTGAGGAGACCGGCGCGCCTGACGGCCGGGGATCGCGTTGCGGTGGTGGCGCCGGCCGGGCCGATTCAGGTCGACCGGCTGGAGATCGGGCTCAAGTACCTGCATGACTGGGGGCTCGAGGTCGAGGTGATGCCGTCCGTTCTCGGGCAGCACGACAAGCTGCGCTACCTGGCGTCGGAGGACACCGCTCGGGCAGCGGATCTCCGGACGGCATGGCTCGAGCCCGACTTCAAGGCGGTCTTCTGCGGCCGCGGCGGGTACGGCGTGCAGCGCACGCTCGAGCACCTGGACCTGGACGAACTGGCTGCGGTCGAGAAGATCCTGGTCGGCTTCAGCGACATCACCGCCCTGCACGAGGTCCTGAACGCTCGCGGTCTCGTCACGATCCACGGACCGATGGCGGCCGCCGTCGAGCAACTCGGATCCGAACAAGGCCGCGACCGTCTGCGCGACCTGCTCTTCACCCCCGAATCGGTGACCGACCTGCTCGCCCCGGCCGGCGCTCGGTCAGTAGTCCCCGGTACTGCGAAAGGCCGGTTGCTCGGCGGCAACCTGGCTCTCCTGGCCGCCAGCATCGGTACGCCGACCTTCGCGCAACCGGCCGGGATCGTCGTACTGGAGGACGTCGGTGAGCAGAGCTACCGGGTCGACCGGCTGCTCACCCAGCTGCTGAGGTCCGGCTGGTTCGACCAGGTCAGCGGCCTGGTGATCGGCGACTTCACCGACTCCGACAACGCCGACCTGGTCGCCGAGGTGATCCGCGAGCGACTCGTGCCGCTCGGCGTACCGATGCTCGAAGGCGTCGCGATCGGCCACGCCGAACTCAACCTCGCCGTCCCGCTCGGCCTCCCGGTCCGGCTCGAAGGAACCAGCCTGATCCCGCTACTCCCCGCGCTTCGTTAGCGCCCTGACACGAACGTCCGGCTCAGGGCGCCAGGTGCTTGGCGAGGAACGCGAGCGCCTGCGGATAGGCGTCGAGGCGGTTGTGGAGTTTGGCGAGGCCGTGGCCTTCGTCGGCGTAGACGAGGAGCTGGCAGGGGATGTCGCGCTTGGCCAGGGCTTCGGCGATCTGCTCGGCCTCGGACAGCGGCACCCGCGGGTCGTTGGCGCCATGGATGACGAACAGCGGCGCCCGGATGTCGTCGACCCGGTTGAGCGGGCTGGCCAGTTCGAGGAATTCCCGGTCGTCGGTCAGCGAGCCGTACTCGCGTTCGCGGACGGCCCGCCGGTAGTCGGAGGTGTTCTCCAGGAAGGTGACCAGCGAAGCGATCCCGACGATGTCGACACCGGCCGCCCACAGCGCCGGCTGGAACGCGAGACCGGCGAGCACCATGTAACCGCCGTACGAGCCGCCGTAGAGCGCCACCCGGCTCTGGTCCACCCCGATGGTCGGCAACCACGCGTGGATGGCCGCGAGGTCGGCCACCGAGTCCAGTCGCAAGGTCTTGTCGTCGAGGGAGTACCAGCGCTTCCCGTACGCCGCTGAGCCACGCACGTTCGGTACGACGACGGTGTGGCCGGCCTCGACGAGTCCGGTCACTACCGGGTTCCAGACGCGCATCGATGCGGCTTCGGGACCGCCGTGGATGTAGATGACGGCTGAGCCGTCACCACCGTCGGCGGGGCGGAAGACGAACGCAGGCACCTCCTCTCCGTCCGGAGTCGGGATGCGATGGCTCTCTGGGTGCGAGAGGCCAGCCGGAAGCTCGGGCAAGTCGGGCACTTCGACAGGCAACAGCTCGCCCGTCTCCCGTGTGTAGCGGACCACCTGGAGCGGCTGGACCGGCGAGGTGTAGTTGATCACCGCATAGCTGCCGTCCGCGGACCAGAGCGGGTCCCGGGCCACCTGGTGCCTGGCAGCGATCCCGCCGGCGGGCAACGCGAGCGGTGTCAGCAGAGCCCCATCGCTCAGTCTGTGCAGCGCCAGCGAGACCTCCCCATCCTCACTCCTACCAACCAGCAACTGCTCCCCATCCGGACAAACCCACCCCGCCAGATCACACCCGTCATCCACCAACAAATCACTCCACTCACCGGTCCCACCCTCACCCCCCGAGCGAAGCGAGGCTCCACTCCCATCCCCCGAGCGAAGCGAGGCTCCACTGCCGTCCCCCGAGCGAAGCGAGGCTCCACTCCCATCCCCCGAGCGAAGCGAGGGGTTGTTTTCCTTCTCTTGTGTTTTTGCGAGGTGGTAGCGGCGGAGGGCGTGGCGGTCGCGGTCGACATCAGTGGAGATGAGGAAGCCGGATGAGTCGGGCAGCCAGGACGGAGCTGTCTGGTGGATCGGGTCCTCGAAGGCGGTCAGCTCGGTGACGACGCCGGTGGCGACCTCGACCAGCAGCAGTTGGACCGAGTTGGCCGGCCCGCCGAACATCAGGATGAGCACCCAGCGGTCGTCCGGTGATGCGGTGACCGAGCTCAGGTAGCCACCACCGTCGTACAGCACGGTGTCGGTCCCGGTCTTCAGTTCCCGGGCGACCAGGTCGAAGTCGACGTCGTTCCGCCGGTTGGTGGTGAACAGCACGCGGTCCGCGTTCACATCGACCAGGTGGTGAACGTAGTCCGGGTCGTAGACCAACTCGACGAGCTCCGGCAGGCCGTCCGCCTCGAGATCAAGCACAGACAGCTGACCACGCTCGTTGCCGCCGGCGTCGTGCTCGATCACCGCCTGGCGGGCGCCCGGGATGTACCGGGCCTCCCGGACGGTGTCGGCGAGCTCGGTGAGCGTTCGCCAACTACCGTCCGGGCCGATCTCATGCAGTTGCCGGATGCCGCTCCCGTCGTACCCGATCAGGAGCCGGCCCTCGCCGTCCACGTCGAAGGCCATCACGGTGGGCAGCGAAAGCAACGTTGTCAGCACGTCGTCAGTCTTTCATCGGCGCGAGGTCAACGCTCACCGTCAACGCTCACCGTCAACGCTCACCGTGCCAGGAGTGCCACAGCGCCGCGTAGGGGCCTTCGGCATCGACCAGTTCGTCGTGGCCGCCCAGCTCGACGATGCGACCGTCCTCGACCACGGCGATCACATCGGCGTCGTGCGCGGTGTGCAGCCGGTGCGCGATCGCGACCACGGTCCGGCCTTCCAGTACGCCGGCCAGCGAGCGCTCCAGATGCCGTGCCGCTCGCGGGTCCATCAACGAGGTCGCCTCGTCGAGCACCAACGTGTGCGGGTCCGCCAGCACAAGCCTCGCGAGTGCCACCTGCTGTGCCTGAGCAGGAGTCAGCGACACTCCACCCGAACCGACCTCAGTGTCGAGACCCTGCTCGAACCCAGCCACCCACGCATGCGCGTCCACTGAGCGCAGCGCCGTCCACAGCTCCGCGTCACTCGCAGCAGGCCGAGCCAGCCGCAGGTTGTCGCGAACGCTGCCCACGAACACGTGGTGCTCCTGGTTGACCAGTGCAACGTGGCTGCGAACCTGCTCGGCCGACATCCGGTCGAGCGCGGCGCCACCCAAGGTGATGTCGCCGACCCGCGGTGAGTAGATCCCCGCAAGTAACCGGCCGAGCGTTGATTTCCCTGCACCAGAAGGGCCTACGAGCGCGACACGTGCTCCTGGCTCGACAGTCAGCGTGACCCCGTGCAGCACGTCGCGTCCTTCGAGGTAGCCGAAGCGCACCTCGTCGGCGAGCACGGTCCGCCCGTCCGGCTCGGTGTCGTCGCCGGTCGCGGCCGCCTCGACCTCGCGCACGCCGACCAGCCGCGCGAGCGAGACCTGGGCCACCTGCAACTCGTCGTACCAGCGGATCATCATGTTGACCGGCTCGATCAGCATCTGGATGTAGAGCGCACCGGTGGTCAGTGCACCGACGGTGATCCAGCCCTCGATCGCCAGACCGCCACCGATCATCAGTACTGCGGCCAGCGCGACCGTGTGCGTCATGTTGATCACCGGGAACAGGATCATCCGCAGGTAGAGCGTGTAGCGCTCCCAGGCGACCCACTGGCCGATCCGCTTGTCACCGAGCTTGATCCGGCGGTCACCGAGCCGGAACGACTCGACGGTCCGGCCGGCGTCCACGGTCTCGGCCAGTGCCGAGGCGACCGATGCGTAGCCGGCCGCCTCCGACCGGTACGCCGATGGCGCACGGCGGAAGTACCAGCGGCCACCGATGATCAGGATCGGTGCCGCGATCACCACTGCGACCGCCAACTCAGGAGCGGTCACCACCAGTGCACCGATCAGCAGGCCGGCCCAGATCACCGCGATGGTGAGCTGTGGAACCGCGTCGCGCATGGCGTGCGAGAGGCGGTCGACGTCCGTGGTGATGCGCGACAGCAGGTCACCGGTACCGGCCCGCTCGAGCACACCCGGTGGCAACGCGACTGCGCGCACCAAGAAGTCCTCCCGCAGGTCGGCCAGCATCTCCTCGCCCAGCACCGCACCGCGGAGCCGGGTGAGCCGCACGAACACGGTCTGTACGGCGAGGGCGCAGACGAAGCCGAGTACGACGTACGGAAGGTCTACGTCCGTCTTGCCCTGGGACAGCTTCTCCACCACGTTGCCGAGCAGCCAAGGTCCGACCATGCCGCTCAGTGCCGCCACCGCGTTGACCAGGGTCAGCCAGCCGAACGCACGACGGTGCCGTTTGAACAGGGTCTTCAGGTAGGCGCGCACCGTCGCGGTGCCGCCCACCGGCAGGCGCGCAGCTTCCTGCGGCGCTGCCGGGTCGTACTCAGGGCGCTTCACGCCGACTCCTCGAGGGTTGGCTCGTCTTCACGCGTGACGACCGCGCGGTAGTTGGTGTTGGTGTTGATGAGTTCGTGGTGAGTACCCACGGCTTCGACGTGACCGTCCGGCACGAACACGACCTGCTCTGCGCGGTCCAGCATCAGCGGGCTGGACGTGAACACCACAGTGGTCCGTCCAGTACGCAGCAACCGCAGGCTGTCAGCGATCCGCGCTTCGGTGTGCGCGTCCACTGCACTGGTCGGTTCGTCCAGCACGAGCAGGGCCGGGTCTACGTACAGCGAGCGGGCCAGTGCGACTCGCTGGCGCTGTCCGCCGGACAGAGACCTACCGCGCTCGGTCAGCACGGCCAGGGTTGCGTCCGTGCCACCGTCCGGCAGCGACTGGCGTAGTACGTCCAGAATGTCTTCGCACTGAGCAGCATCGAGCGCTGCTTCAACCGAGACAACTCCACTGGACGGTACGTCGAACAGGTCCCGCACCGTCCCGGACAGCAGCACCGGGTCCTTGTCCTGCACGAGCACTGCGGTCCGTGCCGAGTCCAGCGGCAACTCGTCCATCGCTACTCCACCGAGCAGCACAGAAGCCTGCCCTGCTTCAGCATCCGGGCTGTGACCACCAAGTCGGTCAGCTAGCCGGCCACTGGCGTCCGGGTTGCCACAGACCACGGCAGTGAATGTCCCTGCTTTGATAGACAGACCAGTGACCGGGTCGTATAGGTCGCCGGTCGGCACCTGCGGCTCGATGGTCCCCGCGTTGTCGTCGGTGCGCTGCAGCGACAACACCCGCGCAGCACGACGTGCGGACACCTTCGAGAAGATGAACGCGCTCGCCGTCTCTTCGAACGTCTGCAAGGGCACCAGCATGAACGTGACGAACCCGTACGTCGTGACGAGCTCGCCGACGCTGATCCGGCCGCTCGTCACGTAGTTGACGCCGAACCAGACGATCAGCACCAGGAACAGGCCGAACAACAGCACCTGCAGGGCTGCGATCAGCGACCACATGCGAGCCGAGCGAACCGCGCTCGACCTGTACTCCTGCGAGGCTTCGCGGTAGCGGTCCAGGAACAGTTGCTCGCCACCGATGCCTCGCAGTACGCGCAGACCCGCAACGGTGTCGGCCGCAAGCTCAGTGGCCCGGCCGCCCTTGGCGCGCTGCTGGTCGGCCCGGCGCTCGGCCGGACCCATCAACGGCACGATCGAGAACGCCAGGATCGGGATGGCGATCACGACGATCAGGCCGAGCCTGGGTTCGTAGAAGAGCAGGCCGATCACCACGGCGAAACAGGTCAGCAGGGCCGCCGCGAAGCGGCCGAGCACCTCGACGAACCAGCCGATCTTCTCGACGTCGCCGCTGCTCACCGCGACCACCTCGCCGGCCGCGATCCGCCGGGTCAGCATCGAGCCGAGTTCGGCGGCCTTCCGCGAGATCAGCTGCTGGATGCGGGACGCCGTACAGATCCAGTTGGTCACCACTGCCCGGTGGAAGAACGAGTCGGCGCCGGCCTTGGCCGCGCCCATCCCGAGCAGCAGCAGGCCGGCCAGCAGCAGGTGGGACCAGGACTTGTCGATCACGGCCTGGACGGCGAGGCCGACCGCGACCGGCGCGGCGGCGATGCCGCCGAAGTAGAGCAGGCCCCAGCAGACCGCGACGGCCTGTCCGCGCAATTGCTGATGCTCGAGCCAGAGGATGAGTCGGAGACCGGACCGGGTATCGGGAACACCCGGGTCGGCAAAGGGAATGAGGCGCAGCGACATGACGTCCCAAAGAAGGCATAGATTAAGGGCTTTTGAAAAGGACAGAGCAGCGTTTGAGTGAGCACCTGACCAGGCGTATCCAGCAAGCCTAGGCTCGTCGCGGAGGGGCCCGTCAAACCCTTTTCGGCCCTTGGATACGGCCCTGTTCCACCAGCTGGATCCCGACCGCGACGCCGGCCTGGAACCGGGTCGCGGCCTGCAGTTCGTTCTGCACCCGCTGGATCCGCCGGCCGACCGTCCGCAGGCTGACCCCGAGCTGCCGCGCGATCGCCTGATCCCCCATCCCGGCGGCCAGCAGCGCGATCAGGGTCCGCTCGTCGTCGGGATCGCCGTCGGCGGTCGTCGTCTCGTCCAGGATCAGCGGCAGCGCGCTCTCCCAGACCCGCTCGAACAACGCGATCAATGCATCCAGCAGGCTGCTTTGCGACACCACGAGCAGTCCTGCGGTCTGGGCACGGCCGGTCTGCACCGGCAGGGCGGCGCAGCGGTCGTCGAAGATCGACAGCCGCAGCGGCACGTCGCCGACCACCCGGGCCTCCTCGCCGGCCGCCAGCGACGGGTGCATGGTCGCCAGCCCCTGCTCCTCGACCGCGGCACGGTTGTAGACGATCCGCTGCCGCACCCCCCGCGCCATCGACAGCACCGCGGGCTGGGCGTCGACCGGCTCCAGCGCCTTCCCGTACGGCGGGGTGTCGAGCGCGCGCAGTTCGTACCGGGTCGCGGCGAGCAGCTGGCTCAGCCGCTCGTGCGCCTCGTCGCCCGGCACCACCTCGACCGGCGCGCGGCGGGCCGGATCGGCAGTTGCCCTGTGCAACTGATCGAGCTCGCGGATCCGGGCGGCGGACCGTTCGAGTTCCAGCCGCCGGGCGTCCAGCGCGGTCTGCAGGACCAGGGCCGGCGGGACCGCCGAGAACAGGCCGCCGTCCTCGCGGATCAGCCGGCCGGCCCGCAGCGCAGCCAGCACCTCGGGGAGATCCGGGTGCCGGCCGGCCAACTCGCCGGCCGTGCTGCCGGGGTTGGCGAGCAGATCGGCGTACAGCTCCTCCTCGGCGGGCCCGATCCCCAGACTCTCCAGCATCGGGCCAGGCTATGACCGATTACGGTCAATGGCCTAGACCGGTCTTGCGAACTTCTTTACAGCGTTGGAGGTGCTCGGGGAGTCTCGGCTGGAGCCGGGCCGCCGTTCCACCCAGCCGGCTCGTCGTCGAGAGGAGCCGCCCATGCCTCGTAGCGCCGTCACGATCGTCCTCTGTACCGCATTGATAGCAGTCGCTGGCTCGACAACGTCTGCAGCTTTGCCGCCAGTCAGCTCTGCAGTGGACGGACTCCCTGTCGTCACCAGGCCTACGACAGTGACGCTGGTAACCGGCGACAAAGTGCGGCTGAGCCCAGGTGACAATGGCACGCAGCTCGCGGCCGAACCTGCGACCAGGGCTGATGGCAGCCGGGGCTACGTCCGCGTGACCGAGACCCGCGGGCGCACCCTCGCAGTACCGCGGGATGCGACTCCCTACCTGGCAGCAGGCGTGCTGGACCCAACGCTGTTCGACGTCGGCTACCTGGTGGCGAACGGATACACCGACGGCGAAACTGACAAGCTGCCGTTGATCACCCAGCTCGCGGGGTCAGTACCTGCCGCCAAGGTCCGCAATACTGCAGATGCTGTGCCTGGCGTGGCGCCCACGGCTGAGCTGGGCAGCCTGCACGCGACCGCGGCCGAGGTACCCAAGGACCAGGCCGGATCCTTCTGGGCCGCGATCAGCCAAGGCACCCGGATCACCGCTGCTCGTTCACTGCAACGTGGAGTGAGCAAAGTCTGGCTCGACCGCAAGGTGCACGCTGTGCTCGACCAGAGCGTGCCGATGATCGGCGCACCGCAGGCCTGGGCCGCCGGGTACGACGGGAGTGGCGTCAAGCTGGCTGTCCTCGACACCGGCATCGACCAGAACCACCCTGATCTCAAGGGCCGGGTGACGCTGTCGAAGAACTTCACGCCCGACTCGGATCTCGCGGACGGGTACGGCCACGGCACGCACGTCGCGTCGATCCTCACCGGATCCGGCGCGGCCTCGGGCGGCAAGTACAAGGGCGTCGCGCCAGGCATCCAGCTGATGGTCGGCAAGGTGCTCGACCACACCGGCAACGGCCTGGAGTCCGACGTGATCGCCGGGATGGAGTGGGCCGCGGCAGCAGGAGCCAAGGTGATCAGCCTCAGCCTGGGCGGCCAGGCGCCGGTGGACGAGGCGCAGGACCCAGGTGCGCTCGCGATCGAACGGCTGACCGCACAGACCGGCGCACTCTTTGTAGTGGCCGCAGGCAACGAGGGTAAGGACTCCAGCATCTCCAGTCCTGGCGTCGCCGCTGCTGCCCTGACTGTGGCTTCAGTGGACAAGCAGGACCACCTGGCGTCGTACTCGAGCCGGGGTCCGCTCCCGTACGCCGACCGCGTGGACAAGCCCGACATCGCCGGACCCGGCTCCGACATCGTCGCGGCCCGCGCTGCCGGTACGTCGATGGGCAGCCCGCTGGACGACTACTACACAGCGGCTTCCGGTACGTCGATGGCAACTCCCCACGTTGCCGGGGCTGCCGCGATCCTGGTCCAAGAGCATCCGGACTGGTCGGCCACGCAGCTCAAGGCAGCTCTGATGAGCACCAGCAAGGACGACGGCTACAACGCCTTCCAGCAAGGCGCCGGCCGTGTAGACCTCGCTCGGGCGATCAGCCAGCAGGTGGCCGCGACGAATCCTGCGGTGGACTTCGGCAGGTTGCTGGACTCCGATCAGGCGGCCGTCACTCGACAGGTCGGCTACCGCAACGACTCGGCCGGCCCGGTGACCCTTCGGCTGGAGACCTCGCTGCGTGCCACGACGGGGGCTGATCTCGGTCCCGCGGTGAGCGCTCCGACGCAACTCGTCGTACCGGCTCATCGCACGGCGACTGCCGACGTGGCGCTGGATCCCGCCAAGGCTGGGTCCGGATTGGCGACGGGCGTCGTACTGGCTACTGCTGACGGTCTTCAGGTGCGGACGCCGATCGCGTTGCGGCGCAGTGGCAGGACGTTCCCGGTCCAGGTGACGGTCCGGTCCGGTGCACCGATCCAGTTGGGCGCGACCCTGCATGCGCTGAACGTGGACGACTCGACGATCAGCGAGGTGCCGGGGATGGAGCTGAGTGTCGCTCCCGACCGGCTGAGCGCCACGGTCCGCCTCGAGCTGGCCCCGGGACACTGGTCGATCAACGTCGCCCACGACCGGCTGCTGCCGAACCAGCGGTTGCAGGAGTTCTACCTGACCGAGCCCGAGGTAGACGTGAGCGGGCCGATCGAGGTCGTCCTGGACGACGCGAAGGCGGTGCCGTTCGGGATGACCGTCGACCGGCCGACGCAGCCGCTGAGCGGTGGCATGGTGCTGGACCGGACCACGTCCGACGGCGGAAACTGGCTGATCGAGAATGTCCCGGCCGGTGAGTACACCGATCAGGACCTGTTCGTCACGCCGACCGCCCCCGTGACCCGGGGCAGCCTGGTCACTCGGTTCGACTCCAACCGCGGCACCCCGCGGATCAGGGTGACGGTCGACTCGAAGAATGGCCGGGGCGAGACGATGACGCCGAACTACCGGAGGTATCCGACCGGCGGACTGCACCGGTTCGAGGGGGTCCGGACGAAGCTCGGCATGGTGGACGTGGGCTGGTCCGTCGAACCGGCCGAACTCCAGCGGGTCCGCGGCAAGCTGGTGCTGATGTCGTTCACTTGGATGCACGGCGGCTACAGCTGCGAACTGGATCCGGCGGAGTTGCAGGCGCTGGCCAAGGCCGGTGCCGTCGGAGTGCTCCAGGAGATGGGTGACTGCGCGGGGTATCCGGGGTTCACTCCGCTGGACGACCTGCCGGTGGCCGGTATCGACGCGTCGGAGGGTGTCCGGCTGCGGGAGTTGCTGGCCGCTGGTCCGGTGACGGTGACGCTCGCGGGGACACCGGCCACGCCGACGGCGTACCACTTGGCGGTGGTGCGGACGGGGAGCATTCCGGCCGACCTGAACTTCCGGATCCCGCAGAGCCGGCTGGCTCGCGTCACGAGCAGCTTCACTCCGGACCAGGGACCACGGAACCCACTGGACGGTCAGCTGTGGGTCGGTGCGCGACTGACACCGCAGGAGAGGCACCTGTTCAGCTGGGTGACGTACGTCGAGATGCCGCAGACGCGGCAGGACGTGTACGGACCGATCGAGTCCGGTCAGCAATGGATCCGGCAGGTGTCGTCCGACTACTCGCTGATCTCGATGGAGGACCGACGGACGATCCTGCGGCCGGGCCGGATGCCGGACGAACGCTGGCTCGATGCGCCGCGTGGGATCGGACCGGCCGACGTCCCGGCGAGCGCGACGAACGCCACCGTCATCGGCTGGTGCTTCGCCTGCCGCGACGAGGATCGCCTCACCCTGGTTCCGTCGTACGCCGGTGCCGATCGGTTGCGATCCACGTTGCTCGGGATCCAAGGTGCTTCGGTGCGGCTGTATCGCGATGGCCAGGAGGTTCCCGCCGGCCCACCGGTCGACGGGCAGCCGTCGTACCGGTTGGCGCCCGGCAGAGCGCAGTACAGGCTGACTGTGGACTCTGATCTGGCTACTGGTCCGCAGGCGCGCTTGAACTGGTACACGCACTCTGCCCGGCAGCACAGCGAGTGGACGTTCCAGTCGGGGCATGTGTCCAGTGGTGACATGGGCGGCACCACCTGCATCGCGAACTACGTGGCGAAGACCGACAACCCCTGTGCTCCGCAGAAGCTGCTGTATCTGCGCTACAACCTGCCGACCGACCAGAACAACCAGATACCCCGTGGCGTGGTCCCACTACGCATCACGCCGTACTACGAGCGCTCTGCGCATCCGACCGCTGCTGCGTTCAAGGCGGTCACAGTGCGCGTCAGCTACGACGACGGGAAGACGTGGAGCTGGGTGCCGGGGGCGAACCTGCGTACGGCGTACCAGGGGTTGCTCGTGCTTCCGCGTACTGCGAAGAGCGTCGCGCTACGGGTGGAGGCGACCGACCTGAGTGGCAACGCGATCTCACAGACGCTGCACGATGTCGTGGGTATTCAGTGAACTCCTGAATTCAAGGCCCGGTTGTACAGTCTTCAACGTTTGAACCGGAGACTGTGAAGCGGAGGCTGAGTGGGTGAGCTGACTCGCCGGCGGCGGCTGCTGGTGCTCGGGATCTGCTGTCTGAGCCTGTTCATCGTCGGGCTCGACTCGACCATCGTGAACCTGGCGCTGCCGTCGATCCGGTCCGACCTGACCGCCTCGGTCGCCAAGCTGCAGTGGACCATCGACGCCTACACGCTGGTGATCGCCAGTCTGCTGATGGTGTCGGGGTCGACCGCCGACCGGGTCGGCCGGCGGCGGACGTTCCAGGTCGGACTGGTGCTGTTCGGAGTCGGGTCGTTGCTCTGCGGGTTCGCCCAGAGCGTCGACCAGCTGATCGTCTTCCGGATGCTGCAGGCGATCGGCGGCTCGATGCTCAACCCGGTCGCGATGTCGATCATCACCAACACTTTCACCGTCCCGCGTGAGCGCGCCCAGGCGATCGGGATCTGGGGTGGCGTCGTCGGGCTGAGCATGGCGGTCGGCCCGGTGGTCGGCGGCGTACTGGTCGACTCGGCGGGCTGGCGATCGATCTTCTGGATCAACGTGCCGGTCGCGCTGGTCGCAGTACTGCTCACTGCTTTGTTCGTCCCGGAGTCGCGGGCCGCGGTGGCGCGGCGGATCGATCCTGTCGGGCAGTTGCTGGTGATCTTGTTCCTGGTCGGGCTGACCTACGGAATCATCGAGGGGCGGTCCGCGGGGTGGACGTCGCCGTTGATCCTCGGCTGTTTCGTTGTCGTCCTGGTGGCTGCGGTGTCGCTGGTGCTTTATGAGCGACAGCGTCGGGAGCCGTTGCTCGATCCGCGATTCTTCCGGAGCCTGCCGTTCTCGGGTGCGACGGTGATCGCCGTGTCCGGATTTGCTGCGTTGTCGGGTTTCCTGTTCCTGAATTCGCTTTATTTACAAGAGGCTCGAGGGTTCACCGCGCTGCATGCGGGGTTGCTGACCTTGCCGATGGCGGCGATGACGGTGGTCTTCGCGCCGTTGTCCGGGCGGATCGTGGGCAGTCGCGGGTCGCGGATCCCGCTGGTGATCGCCGGGTGTGCGCTGACGGTGAGCGGGCTGGTGCTGTCGCGGTTGACGGTCGGTACGACGACGCCGGTGCTACTCGTCGGGTACCTGATCTTCGGGCTCGGCTTCGGGATGCTGAATGCGCCGATCACCAATGCGGCGGTGTCCGGGATGCCGCGCGCTCAGGCGGGTGTCGCGGCCGCGATCGCCTCGACCAGCCGGCAGGTCGGTGCGTCGCTCGGCGTCGCGATCGTCGGTACTGTCCTGAACGCCCGGCTGACGAGTGCCTTCGAGACCAGCTTCGTCCCGGCGGCCCGGCTGTGCTGGTTCATCATCGCCGGCTGCGGTTTGCTGGTCCTGGTTCTCGGCCTGATCACCACCACCGCCCGGGCCCGGGCCACGGCCGCCAAAGTTGCCATCGAACTCTCTTGACATGCTGTTACCGTCCGGGCTTCCATCGGCCTGACGTCGACACGCAGGACTGGGGACTGGATGCTTCGGATCATCTTCACCGAGCGCGACCTGACCAAGGTGCGGCTGGCGGCAACTCCTGACCCGCTCTGGGAGATCACCAACAGCCTCGACCGTCTACAGACCCGTCGCGGCCGCTGGGCCTACGCGAACTGGTACCGCTCCACCCAGGAAGCCCTGACCGAGGACCGCGACCTCCACGCGATGGTCACCGACCTGCTTCTCCCGCTCTTCCCCCGCGCCGCGTACTTTCCCGACTTCCTCACACCGCCGGCGGCCCTCGACGGACTCGACGCCGGCATCGAGGCGATCCTCGCCACTCCCCAGGAGCGAGTCACCAGCGAACTCAAGACTCTGGCTCTTGTGCATCGCGCTCCTGTGTTCGGCAAGCGCCTGGCTTCCGGGGAGATGCGTGGTGAGCTTGGCGCCGCTCTGCGGACCTACTACCAGAAGGTGATCGAGCCGCAGGACGACAACATCCAGGAAGCCGTCGAGGGCGACAGGCAGCTGCGGTCGCGAGCACTGGTTCGCGGTGGCGTCGATAAGTTGCTCAAGAGCTACTGGCCGCTGATGCGCTGGCACTACCCGGTGCTGGAGGTGCAGTACCCGTACGACCGAACCCTGCACCTCGGCGGCCGCGGCCTGCTCCTCTCCCCGTCGTACTTCTGCTGGCACTACCCAGTAGCGCTGGCCGACGACGACCTGCCGCCAATGCTCAGCTATCCCTTGTTGCACAAGGTGGAGGGCGACGCAGATCCAGAGCGACCGTCAACAGCAGCACTGCTCGGTACTACGCGAGCGGCGGTTCTCCAGGCGACCAGTGAAGGGCTCACGACTGGGGAGATCGCCAAACGCGTGGGGATCGGTGCACCGACCGCCAGTCACCACCTGACCGTGCTGCGCGACAGCGGGCTGATCGCGAGTCAGCGCAAGCAGACCTCGATGCTGCACATCCTGACTCCACTCGGTGCAGCCCTGCTCCGGCAAAAGCCGCGCCCGCGCTAAGGGCCCTCTAGTAAACCGCTGCGGACCAGTGCCTTGTAGCGGCCGCGGAGGATCTTCTGGCGACGCTCTTCCTCCGGGAACAGATCCACGTACTCCGTGCCCTTCGCCGCCAGCAGGTCGTCGTCCAACCGGCGTACCGTGCCTGCGGGGAACCTGTGTGTCATGGCAGCCTGCACTGCAGCACTGTCGATCCCCTGGAGCAGCTCTGTCAGCTGCTCCTCCGTGGTGACTCCCAGCTTGGCCAGGATCCCGAGGATCCATGCGTAGTGGTTCGTCTTCGCGTGGGGCGCGTCGGGGTAGCGCCTGGTCAGGTACGTGGTCAACGTGCTGGTCGTGAGATCCATCGGCGCCGCGTCGGGCTCGGCAGCCGCCAGCTCGCGGTACAGCTTGTCGATCTCGGCGAACTCGTTGTCCGCCAGCTCCATCAACGCGGCCGCTAGCAGGAAGCGCCGGTCGAACTCGGGCTTGCGGTCCGGCGGGATGTCCAGCTTGTACCGGATGTCGTGCTCGAACTCGGCCCACGCGTGCTGGACCGCCGTACGGACCTGGATCTCCATCGTCAGGTTCTTCAGTACGGCGTACTCCGGCAGCTCGCGACGGTGCGCGTTCAGGCGGACCAGGTAGTGCTTGCTCGCATACCCGAAGGCGCCCTGCGCCCGCGTGTGCGCGCCCATGTCGGTGTGCTCGACGATCTCGAACTCGGACTCGATCACCTCGCAGACCCGGTCCACCGCCTCGACCAGGAAGGTGATGATCCGGGCCGCGACCAGATCGGTGATCTGCTCCAGCGGATCGTCGTACTTCGGTTTGCTCGGATCGTCCGGATGCGGCTTCGACGCCTTCGCGAGGAACGACTCGGGATCCTTCGCCCGCGCCGTCGCGCTCAGGTAGTTGATGCCCTCCTCCTCGCCGATCAACTCGTTGATCAGCGCTTCCAGCTTCCGCGCACCCCCGACGTACTGCTGATGCGTCCGCTCGTACTGCGCAGCGGCCTGCACGGTCCACTCCCGCACCTCAACCCCGCCCATGCGCAGACCTTAGTGCGCCCGGAGGCCCTTTCGCGCGGAAGACTCCACCAAATGACACGCTTCTCCGACTGGTCCGGCTACATCGCCCACACCACCGGCAGTCCCCCGAAGCCCCTCTACCACCGCGCCCTCGCCCTCTTCGACCGTCCCGGCACCGCCGTCGACCTAGGCTGCGGTGCTGGCAACGAGACCCTCGACCTCCTCCATAACGGCTGGTCAGTCCACGCCGTCGACTCCAGCGAAGCCGCTATCCGGACAGTCACCGAACGTGCCACGAGCGCAGCCCTTCCTGCTCGGGACACCTGGGCGGAGTTGCCGGAAATCAGCGTTCACCCCGAGTACGCCGTACGGGAGCTGTTTCGGGGGTGGCAGCTGGAGCACTTCGACGAGGTGGAGGAGGACGGCAAGTCTTTCGGCGGACCGAAGCACTGGCATCTGTACGAAGTGATCGCCGCTAGGGCTTGATGTGGGTGTCTAGTGAAATCTAGCAAAAATGCTAGATAGGGGTGATCTTTGAGAGAGAAGCGACACGCTCTGCGGGTGGCTAGCGAAATCTAAGGAAAACGCTAGACGCGCTCATACAGTGGAATGCATGGATCCGATCCGGAATCCCTATGCGCCCGGCGCCGGTCAGCGGCCTCCTGAGCTGGCCGGTCGCGACACCGAGGTCCGGCAGTTCGAGGTGGTGCTCGAACGCGTCGCCGCCGGCCGGCCCGAACGGAGTCTGGTGCTGTCCGGACTCCGCGGCGTCGGCAAGACCGTGCTGCTGAACACTCTGCGAAGTCAGGCGATCAAGCGCGCCTGGGGTACCGGCAAGATCGAGGCTCGCCCCGACCAGAGCATCCGGCTGCCGATCGCGCAGGCGATGCACACCGCGATGCGCGAACTCGGGCACCGGCACCGTGACGACGACCGGGTCGACCAGTTCAGCGCCGTACTGAAGGCCTTCGCGCTCCGCACCGCGCAGAACGACCGCAAGGGCATCCGCTGGCACCCGCCCGTCGACGTCGCCGCCGCGAAGGGCCGCGCCGACTCGGGCGACCTCGAGATGGACCTGATCGAACTCTTCACCGACGCCGCCGACCTCGCCGGTGATCTCAGCGTCGGCGTCGGGCTGTTCATCGACGAGATGCAGGACATCAGCGCCGATGACCTGTCCGCACTCTGCGCCGCCTGCCACGAGATCTCGCAACAGAGTGCCCCGCTCGTCGTCGTCGGAGCCGGCCTGCCACACCTCCCCGCCGTACTGTCCGCCTCGAAGTCGTACTCCGAACGCCTCTTCCGCTACATCCGCGTCGACCGCCTCGCCCGCGAAGCCTGCGACCGCGCGCTGATGGTCCCGGCCGAGAGTGAGGACGTCCGGTACGACGAGGAGGCGCTCGACGAGCTGTATGCGCAGACCGACGGCTACCCGTACTTCGTCCAGGCCTTCGCCCACGCCACCTGGGACCACGCCCCCGCGAGCCCGATCACCATCAAGGACGTCGCCGTCGCCGCCCCCGAAGCCTCCCGCGAACTCACCGTCGGCTTCTTCGGCTCCCGCTACGAACGCGCGACCCCGGCGGAACGCGAGTACATGCGCGCCATGGCCGAACTGGGCATCGGCGTGGACGACGGCCCCGTCCCCACCGCCGAGGTCGCCACCACTCTCTCCCGCAAACCCCAATCCCTGTCCCCAGCCCGGGACGGCCTCATCAAGAAAGGCCTCGTCTTCTCCGCCGAACGCGGCACGGTCGCCTTCACCGTCCCCCACTTCGGCAAATTCCTCCGCACCCGCACGGCTTGATCTGTCAGGCGGGGAACTGCCAGGAGGGCATGCTCAGAGCCCACAGCGTTTCCAGGGGTGCGTCGGCGTACTCGCTGTCCAGGTCGCCGTGCAAGGAGCGTTCCCAGACGAGGGCTCGGGCGACCTTGCCGATCCAGCACGCCAGCTCGAGTTCGGCGAGCAGGTCGGCCGGGTCCCCGAACACCTCGAGGTAGGCGTCGCGCGGACGGCGTACCCGGTCGTCGTCAGGACCGACCTCGAGCAGCTTGGTCAGCCCCACCAGCGGGATCAGCATCGTGCTGAACGCGTGCGCGAGCACGCTGTCGCCCCAGTCGTAGAACCGCACCGGGCCACCAGGACGGCCGAGAATGTTGCTGCTGTGCAGGTCGTTGTGATCGAGGCTCGCCCGGTCCGGCAGGTCGGCGCAGCGTGCAATGAACTCCTGACGCTGCCCTGCCACCCACGCATGCCGCTCCCGCGCCTCCTCGTCGCCCTTCGCGGCGACGTAGCGGCCGGTCGCCTCGAGCGCCTCGTCGAACCGCTGCGGCATCACCGCCGGACGCATGTCGGTGACACCCGCCGCGAGCAGATCCTCGGCATGCGGCATCAGGTCGAGCTGCAGTTCCGCGTACTGCGGAAGTACGCGCGTCATCACCTCGGACAGGTCTTCTTCACCCAGCTGTTCCCGCAGGGTGGGACCGCCGTCCGGCAACAGCACCCAGCCGCGCTCGACGTCGACCGCGATCGGGTCCAGCACGAACTGCGGCACGATCGTCGCCAGCAACCGGTACAGCGGCACCTCGAACACCGTCTCCGGCCCAGGCGCCTTCAACCAAACCGTCCCCGCGCTGGTCTCCGCGCGCAACACGGTCCCCCACGCCCGCACCCGCGGCTGACTCACCTCACCCGTACGCCGCAGCCCCGCAGCCCCCAGCTGCTCATCGAGCCACCCCCCAGCCCGCCCAAGCCATTCCCCAGAAGTCCAAGTAGCAGCATCCACCCCAGGACCATCCCACAGCATCCAACGCAAGCACCTGCGGTTTATGTCCGAACGGGCAATCCAACGAGACCATGGTGCGATGCACAGAGGACCGGAGTTCATGACCGGCGAATAAACCGGGAGCCCCGCCGTCGGCGAGGTCCTCGCATCGATGTACGACAGCCTGGTCGCGGCCCTGCGCCCGGACGCGATAGTTGTCCAGGGTGTGACTGTCGAGGAGACCTGCGAGCTCCTCGTGGCGGCACTCGCCTGAAGCTGCCCTTTTGGGAAAGGGTTTGGAGTGGATAGGGTCGTTGACCATGGCTACCGGGCAGCGGCGCAGGGCCGGTGGGCGGCACAGCCGGCGGCGGTCTTACCGGGCGCAGTGGTTCTCGGTGACAGCGGTGGCGGTGCTCGGAGTGGTGATGGTGCTGCACCCGGAGGCCGGGCGGGAGCAGAATCTGGCGGCTCAGTTCGGGGACCGGGAGGTGGTCGTCGACGTACCGGTGCCGACGGCAACGTTCACGATGCCGGGGCGGCCGGCGCCGACGTTGACCCGGCCGCCGAAGGAGTCGAAGCCGAACGTCACCGTGTCGACCGGGCGGCTCGGCATCGTGGCCGGCTCGAACAAGGCGACCGGCGTACGGGACAAGCTCACCTATCGGGTCGAGATCGAGGAAGGCCTGTCGTTCAATCCCGCGCTCGTCGCGGCCGCGATCCACAAAACGTTGACCGACGCGCGCGGCTGGCAGGCGGTGCACCCGGTCAGCTTCGAGCGGACGGACCAGGCAGACGCCGACCTGCGCGTCATCCTCGCCACGCCGACGCTGACGGACAAGCTGTGCCTACCGCTCGACACCGGCGGTGAGGTCTCCTGCCGGGTCGAGGACCGGGTGGTGCTCAACGCGAAGCGCTGGATGTACGCCGTACCGGCGTACGCCGGCCAGGTCGACCTCTACCGCAGCTACCTCGTCAACCACGAGGTCGGCCACGCACTAGGCCACGGCCACTCCACCTGCGCCGTGAAGAACACTCCGGCGCCGGTGATGATGCAGCAGACCAAGGGCCTCGGTGGTTGCCGGCCGAACGCCTGGCCGACGATCAAGGCCACCTGAAGCCTCCGCCGTGAGAACCTGAGAGCAGCAGCGAGTCAGGCCGAGCCGAGGGAGCAGCGATGTCGTCACCGGAGTTCCCCACCTACGGGCGCGGCGACGACCCGGACGAGCCCGAGTCGAAGCACTACGCCCAGCCCACGCCGTACGGCAGCAACACCCCGTACTCCGCTCCGCCCGGCCAGCAACCGCCTCCCCAGCAGTACCCCGGCCAGCAACCGCCTCCGCAGTACCCGGGCCAGCCGCAGTACCCAGGGCAGCCTGGTCAGCCACAGCAAGGCCCGTACGGCGAGCACCCCGGCTACGTCCAGCCGCCCGGCTACGTGCAGCCACCTGGCTACCGCCCCGGCCACCCGTACGGCACTCCCGCGTACCCGGAGCACCACGAGCTGCCGTCGTACGGACGCGACCAGCTACCCGCAGTACCGCGCGACCCCCGAGCAGCACGCGTAGTCCTGCTCGCCCTGATCATCGCCGCCGTCTACGGACTCCTGGTCATCTCAATCCAGCGCGTGTCCATCCGTGAGATCGCCCAGCTCCCCGGCTCGCCCCTGAACCACCCACTGCGCACAGATGTCATCGACACGATCGGCCAGCTCCTGATCATCCTGATCGGCGGCGTTGCGCTCGGCATGTGGCTGCGCGACCTGATGCACCGCCGCAAGGTTGGCCGCGACCCCGACGCAGTCGAGATCGTCGGCCTCGGTCTGGTTGGCCTGTCGCTGATCCCGCTGTTCATCTGGTTCGTCATGGTGCTGTCCACCGGCATGGGCTCGATCGACGACAACCTGGATCGCCTACCCACGGCGTACGGGTGGGGCGGTCTAGGCCTGCTTATCCTGGCCGTCGGCTTCGCCTTCGGGTACCGCGAGTTGCGGCCCGACGTCTCCAACCCGGTCGTCCAAGCCGCCCCAGACCGCCCGCCCTGGGAATGACAGCACCCGTCGTACTGGTGCCCGGGCTAGGCCTGGGACCGGAGTCCTATGCACCCACAATGGCGCACCTGGACGCGCAGTACGACGTGATCACGCTTCCTGGGTACGGCGAACGCGCAGCGCGAGGTGATGACCTGAGCACCACAGCACTGGCCGAGCGCCTCGCAGTACAGATCAAGGAGACTCCAGCTGTCCTGGTAGGTCACTCTGCGAGCTGCCAGATCGTAGTAGCCGCTGCAGTCGCGCATCCGGAGCTTGCCAAAGCACTGGTACTTGTAGCGCCGAGTGGTGATGTCACTGCGTCGACCTGGGCGACACTGGCTGCCCGGTGGGTGCGCAGTGCCGTCTGGGACTCACCTGGCCTCGTTCCGAGGCTGAGCCGCCAGTACTTCCGCACTGGCTTCCCCACAATGGCACGGGCGATGGAAGCAGCGCGTCACTACGACCTGGCTGCTGCTGTACGGGAGCTCAGTACGCCGACAGTCGTCGTACGGTCGAAGCACGACCACCTGGCGCCGCCGCAGTGGGTGCAGCAGCTCGCCGACAAGGCCCATGGCGAGGCCTGGACCTTGCCAAGTGGGTCACATATGCCGGTGCTGACCAACGGCCGGGACTTGGCAGCGTTCATCGGCAGGTGTATACAAAGCGACTGACGCGTTATCGTTGACGAAGTAACAAACCTCCGCGGGAGCTCGCACCGTATTGCGGGCTGAGAGGGCGACAAGCAGGGTCGCCGACCGCCTGAACCTGACCGGGTAATGCCGGCGTAGGGAGCAGGTCACCATGACCTCTACTGCAGTGCGTGACGTCCAGAACAGCACCGAGGCGCCACTGGTCCTCACTACCGATACCCCGCGCACGCTTGGGTTCCTCGACCAGTTCACTCTCTGGGGCAACTTCGGGATCTCGCTGTTCGGTCCGGTGACGGGTGCGCTCGTCGCGGCGTACACGGGCTCGCTGGTGAAAGGCCTGCTTGCTGTAGTGATCGGCTGCGGCATCGGCGCCCTGGTGGTCGGTGGTGCAGCCGTCTTCGGCTCGCAGACTGGTGCCCCGGCGATGGTCAGCCTGCGCGGACTGTTCGGGCGGCGCGGCTCGGTGGCGCCGACAGTACTCAACATCGCGCAGAACATCGGCTGGGCGACCATGGAGATCATCGTGATCTCACAGGCCGCGGTAGCGGTGACCAGTGAGCGCTGGCGATGGGTGTTCGTCGTACTGGCTGGTGTGATCGCCACTGCGATGGCAGTGCGTCCGCTGGGCAGTGTGAAGCTGCTCCGCAAGTTCATGGTCTGGCTAGTGCTGATCGCGTCTGTCTACTTGTTCGTCGCGGTGCTCAGCAAGCCGGTGCACTCCCTGCCGCAGGAAGAGGTATTCGGCTTCTGGCCCGCTGTTGACCTAGCCGCCGCAGGCGTCGTCTCCTTCGCACCACTCGCCGCTGACTACACGCGCCACTCCCGGACGAACAAGGCAGCCTTCGCCGGATCAGCACTGGGCTACGGCATAGCAGCGATCGTGTACTACGCGTTGGGCGTGCTCGCTGTCGCCACACTGCAGACCAACAGCACCGACGTGATCACCGCACTCGTCACCTTGCCTGCTGGAGCAATCGCGTTGTTCGTCTTGCTCGTGGACGAGGTCGACGAGGCGTACGCGAACGTCTACTCCACCACGATGGCCGCGCACAACCTGATCGGTCACATCGATCGCCGCTGGATCTCGGTCGCCATCGGCGTACTGGCCACCGGGCTTGCCCTGTTGGTTGACCTGGGCAACTACACCCAGTTCCTCTACCTGATCGGCTCGGTCTTCATCCCCTTGTTCGCCGTCGCGATCGCGGACTTCTTTGTGGTCAGGAAGATGCGCTGGGACGTTTCCGACACCGCGCGGTTCCGCTGGCAGCCCACGCTGGCCTGGGTCTTCGGCTTCGTCGCGTACCAGCTGGTGAACCCGGGCACGGTCAAGGGCTGGTCGCCGTTCTGGCTCGACCTGCAGGGCCGGATCTTCAACGGGCACGCGGTTCCGGGCTGGCTCGGCGCCACCTACACGTCGATCGTCGTATCGATGCTGGCGGCAATCGTTTTCGGCCGGCTCGGGCGGCAGTACCGGCCGGCCGAGGAGGGAACTGTCGGGTCTCGATCTGGTACCTGATGCTGACAGTGGCCCGGCGGGCCCGGGATACTTGCGCAATGCTGAATTCTGCACTGCGCAGCCGGGCCGAGTACGAAGAACTCGGGGTCGAGGGGCTCGCCAGTCGCACCACGCCCGAGCGTGACGCCGCCGTCGTCAAGGCCGTCGAGGAGCTCCTCGAGGGTCGCGAATCCGTCCTCGACCTGTGCTGCGGCTACGGCCGGGTCAGCCTGCCGCTCCGCCGCGCCGGCAAGGTCGTCCGTGCCCTCGACATCTCCCCGAACCTGATCCAGGCCGGTCAGGCGAAGGCCGCCGAGGAGGAGCTGTCGATCGATTGGGCGATCGGCTCGATGACGGACCTGCCGTACAAGTCCGACTCCTTCGACGCGGTGATCTGCCTGTGGACCGCCTTCCACGAGCTGTTCGCCGAGGACGAGCAGATGTCCACGATCTGGGAGATCTCCCGCGTACTCCGGCCAGGCGGGCTCGCGATCATCGAGGGACCCATCTGGGGCCCCGCCACCGCCTCGGAGATCGCCAACGGGATCCGCCAGGGTCCCGAGCATCGCATCGTCACCACCGAACACTTCGGCACCAGCAGCGTCCACTTCATCCACGACGAAGCCAGCTACGCCCGCCTCTGCACCGCCGCCGGCATCGAGGACTTCAAGGTCTACAAACGCGAATGGGGCGGCCGTCGCCGGCTCATCCTGGAAATCCGTCAACCCACCAACGCCTAGCCCGTACTACGGGGTCTGGCAAAGGCTGGCCGGACATTTCAAATATCTCCGAAATATCCGGTCTGGGTCAGCAGTTGTCTATTGACTGTTGCTATGGGCAACTGAGGGTTCTGCCAGCGGCCGGGCTCTGGAATCGCTGACACCTCAGCAATTCCGGCGTCGAGCAAGAAGAGGCAGGTCCCCACTCCACACTGGGGGCCTGCCTCCTCAATGGATTCAGTGTAAATCCTCGATCGGCGCCGGAAGAAAACTCAGCTTTTCGATTCGAGATTCAGCAGAAAACGTTTCGCGTCCAGCCCGCCTGCGTATCCGGTCAGGTTTCCGTTCGCGCCGATCACCCGGTGGCAGGGCAGCACGACGCAGAGCGGGTTCGCGCCGAGCGCCGTACCGACTGCCCGGGCTGCCTTCGGCCGGTGGATCTCGCTCGCCACGGTGCCGTACGTCGTCGTACGGCCGTAGCTGGTGTGGAGAGGGAGATCGCTGAGGACGAGTCGCTGGAACGGGGTGGCCAGCGTGAGGTCCACCTCGAGGTCGAACGAGTGCCGCCGGCCGGCCAGGTATTCGTCCAGCTGGCGGCGTACGTCATCCAGTGCGCCGGGCTGCCGCAGTACGCGGGGAGAGATCGCCCGGGCCAACCGGTTCGTCATGGTCTCCTCGTCGCCGAACGAGCTGGCGACGACCTTGCCCGCCGCGACCGCCAGCAGCAGGGTGCCGATCTGGGTGTCGTGCAAGGCGTAGGCGACGTCGGCGGTGGGCAACACCGGCGGACGGGCGGTAGAGGGTGTGGCGAGGCGGCTCAGCCGGCGCTCGAGATCAGTCATTTCGTACTCCGAGGTTCTTGCGCAACGTTGCGAGCGCATCGCTGACGAGTCGGCGGGATGCGGCGGGCGTGGTGTCCAGAGCGGCGGCCACGCCATGGTGGTCCAGGTCGCCGACGTATTTCAGCGTGACAGCGATGCGCTGCCGCTCGGGCAGCTCGTTCACGGCCTGCCAGAGCTCGGGGTCGGGCCATTCGGCGGCGTCCGGCCCGTCCACGGCGATCGGCGGAGCGTCGTCGAGGGGTGTCTGTGGTTTCCGCGCCCGGTGGACATCGGTCGCACACCGCGCGGTGATCGTCAGCAACCAGCTCCGCAGGTTCTTGGCCGACTTCAGCCCGGAATAAGCCGCAAACGCTTTCTCCCACGCCCGCTGCGCCACATCCTCCCCGTCCACCGGCCCCGCCAACGCCCGCGCCAACCGAATCACGTCCCGCCAATGCTCATCCACCAACACCTGAAACGGCGGCAACTCAACCCGCTCCAAAACCATCACCCCAGTACAACGCACCACCCCACCACCTTGTGACCCCCCACCCCACACACCCACCCCGCGCACCCGCCCCGCGCACCCACCCGCAGACACCTCCCGGCGCACCCCACCCGGCACCCCCATCCCGCACACACCTGCCGGGCACGCCCCACCCGGCACTCCTGGCCCCGGACCCCCTCCAGCCCTGCACCCCCAGTCCCCATCCGACCTCCGTTCCCCACCCGCCCCAGCTGGGCCTTGCTGCCTCCGCCTTGGCAAACCCGACTGATGCATCTCCTTTGCCCTCCTCGTTCGTCCTCCGCGGTTGTCTGCAACTGGTGGGTGTGTTGTTTCGGGGAGTGGGCAAATTCGGACAGGTGTTTCGGATGGCGAGATTGTCTAGTTATTCAGTCGACTTAGGTGAGACAGTGATTGACATGACGACGACTTCGGCCTGGAACCCCGGTGGCGCACCGCTGCCGGTGCTGGTCAGTCGTCTGCTCACCCGCCGCCGCGTCATCGACCAGATGCGCACCTCCAGCGCCACCTGTCGCTGACGACCGCAGTACCGGCCGCCGACTAGGCCGTACGCCGAACAGTGGCCCTCCGAAGGCCAGTTGAACCCCACCTCCGCCCGGTCGCGGTGCTCCTGCCTGTCCGCTGCCGGTCGTCCCTGCCCCGTCCAGAGGGAGAGACATGTCCGTCCACGCGCTCGATCCTGCCCAGAACACCCGACTATCCGTGGTCCCCGACCGCCTCGACGAGAAGTCTGTCGACGCAAACGTTTTCCGCTCGGTGTTCCGCCGCCACGCCGCCGGCGTCGTGGTGATCACCGCCGACGCAGGCCACGGTCCCGTGGGATTCACGGCGACCTCGCTCGTCTCGGTCAGCCTGCTGCCGCCGCTGGTGTCGTTCTCGATCGCCACCACTGCGTCCAGCTGGCCGACGATCAACAAGGCCACCAGCTTGGTGATCCATTTCCTGGACGCCGAGCAGCACGAGATCGCCGGCCGGTTCGCCACCAGCGGCATCGACCGGTTCGCCGAACCCACCCGCTGGTCCCGCCTCCGCACCGGCGAACCCGTCCTCGACGACGCCCCGAGCTACCTGCGCGGCCTGGTCGAGCACCGCTTCTCGGTCGGCGACCACCACATCGTCGTGGCCCGCCTGGCCACCCACGCCGAACGCCGCGAACACGACCCTCTGCTCTACCACGACGGCCGCTACGCAACCACCGACCGTCCCAGCTGACCGACCACGCAGTCATCGTCGCCTGCAGCTTCACACCGCCTGCCTCGCCGGGCATCGAACATCTTCTATCAGCGCCTGATCTGAGAGGGACTCCGCCATGTCCACCACCCGAAACATCCGCCGCACCCTGCGAGCCGGCGCGGTCGCGGCGGTCGCCGTGACCGCGGCCCTGCTGCTGGCCGGCTGCGGTGGCGACGCGAAGGCCGGCGCAGGCCCCAAGCTCGCCCTCGACGCCGCGCTGCCGACCACCGTCCCGGACGGCACCAGGATCGTCGTCGGCGATCCGACCACCCAGAAGGCGCTCGAGCTGTCCGGCCAGCTGGACAAGGTCTCGAAGTACGTCCAGTTCGCCAACCTCAGCGGCGGTCCGCAGACCATCGAGGCGTTCCGGGCGCACGCGCTCGACGTCGGCGCGGTCGCCGAGATCCCGTCGATCCACGCGACCTGGACCGGGCTGCACGTGAAGATCGTCGCCTCCAAGTTCCGGCAGGACCCGATCAACCACCCGATTTACGAGTTCGGCATCGCCCCCGGCGTGAACGTCAAGACGCTCGCCGACTTCCGCGGCAAGAAGATCGCCTTCAGCCCAGGCCAGGCCCAGGGCGCCCTGGTACTCAAGGCGCTCAAGAAGGCCGGCCTGACCAAGAACGACGTCAAGCTCATCGAGCTCCCCAGCACCGGCGACGTCTACGTCAACGCGCTGGCGGCCAAGCAGGTCGAGGTCGCCCCGATCGGCGGCGTCTCGATCAAGCGCTACCTCACGAAGTACGGAAGGGACGGCGGTACGACGATCCAGCACGGGCTGCGGGACGACGCCGGTCACCTCTACGTCCAGACCGAGTCGCTGGAGAACGCCGGCAAAGCCGCTGCGATCCGCGCGTACGTCGCCGCCTGGGGTGTCGCCCAGGACTGGATCGACAAGCACCCGAAGGAATGGATCGCCGGGTACTACGTGAAGGACCAAGGCCTGTCCGAAGCCGATGGCCAATGGCTCGTCGACAACGCCGGCCGGCCGGACATCAGCGCCGACTGGAGCGCCGCGATCGCCCGGCACCAGGAGACCATCGATCTGCTCGCCGCCGAACTCGACAAGCCGGTGATCAAGGCCGCCGACCTGTACGACCTGCGCTTCCAGTCCGTGGCGACCGACGCGATCAAGGCGGCCGCGAAATGAGCGGCTCGCTCGCGACGCTGACCGGCGTACGGGCCGGTGAGCGCGAGCAGACGGCAACGCCCGTACGCCGGCGCCGCCGACTCGGTCCGGGGAAGCCGATCAGGTTCGGCGCAGCCATCGGCCCGGTACTCCTGCTGGTGGTGTGGAGCATCGGCTCCGCCGTCGGCTGGCTGGACCCGCGGGTCCTCTCGGCGCCCTGGACCGTCGTCACCACGACCGGCGACCTGATCGCGGACGGCCGGCTCCAGTCGAACCTGCTGACCTCGACCCAGCGCGCCGCGGCCGGTCTCGGTCTCGGCATCGTGCTCGGGGTCGTGCTCGCGCTCCTGTCCGGCCTCAGCCGGATCGGCGAGGCGGTCCTCGACGGACCGATCCAGATCAAGCGAGCGATCCCGTCGCTGGCCCTGCTGCCGCTGCTGATCCTCTGGCTCGGCATCGGCGAATCGATGAAGATCACCACGATCACCCTCGGCGTCTTCGTACCGATCTACCTGCACACCCACAACGGCCTGCGCACGATCGACAGCCGATACGTCGAACTCGCGCAGACCGTCGGCCTGTCCCGCTGGGAGTTCGTACGGAAAGTCGTGTTGCCGGGCGCTTTGCCGGGTTTTCTGCTCGGTCTCCGGTTCGCGGTGACCGCTGCCTGGCTGTCGCTCGTGGTGGTCGAGCAGATCAACTCCACCAGCGGTATCGGCTACATGATGGAGCTGGCCCGCACCTACGGACAGACCGACATCATCATCGTCGGACTGGTGCTCTACGGAGTGCTGGGGCTGCTCTCCGACGGTGCCGTCCGGTTGATTCAGAGGAGGGCGCTGACATGGCGACGCACACTGGCGGACTGACCACCACACTCACCCGCAGCACCCGCGGCCCGGCCGTCGAAGTACAAGGCCTGGTACGCCGGTACGCCGACCGCGTGGTGCTCGACGACCTGGATCTCGAGATCCAGCCTGGTGAATTCGTTGCCCTTCTGGGCAAGAGTGGCTCCGGCAAGAGCACGTTGCTCAGGGCACTGGCCGGGCTCGACCACGGAGTCGCCGGCAGCGGTGACCTCGTCGTACCGGAAAACGTTTCAGTTGTTTTCCAGGACTCGCGATTGTTGCCCTGGGCCCGGGTTCTCGACAACGTCGTACTCGGTCTGCGAGGAGCTGAGGAGCGCGGGCGGAAGAGTCTTGCCGAAGTCGGGCTCGAAGGGCGTGAGAAGGCGTGGCCGAGTGAGCTGTCCGGTGGTGAGCAGCAGCGGGTCGCGCTGGCGCGTTCGCTGGTACGCGAGCCGGAGTTGTTGCTGGCCGACGAGCCGTTCGGTGCGCTGGATGCCCTTACCAGGTTGAAGATGCACGTGTTGCTGCGGAAACTCTGCGCCGCCCACCAACCCGCCGTACTGCTCGTCACGCACGACGTCGACGAGTCGATCGTGCTCGCCGATCGGGTGATCGTGCTCGACGAAGGCCGCATCGTCGCCGAGGAATCGATCGACTTGGCGACTCCTCGCTCGCCCGCAGATCCCGGCTTCGCCGCTGTCCGTTCCCGCCTTCTTGACGCTTTAGGGGTCCTGTGATGGTCGTGCTTTGGCGCTTGCGGCGCCCAGGCACGCACCTCGCGGCACTGGAGGAGCATCCACGATGCTCCGCATCGAGGACCCTCCTCCAGCACCGCGATGCACGCACCTGACCACCGCAATCACTCAAACCACAACCATCACAGGACCCCTGGGAGTATCGCTATGACCCGGCAGTTGCACCTGAACGCGTTCCTGATGAGTACCGGGCACCACGAGGCGTCGTGGCGGCTGCCGGAGAGTAACCCGACCGCGAACACCGATGTCGCGCACTACCAGAACCTGGCGCGGATCGCGGAGCGCGGGAAGTTCGACTCGATCTTCTTCGCCGATTCGCCGGTGTTGTTCGGCAATGTCGGCCGGCGTCCGGCGGGGTCGCTCGAGCCGACCGTGCTGCTGACCGCCATCGCGGCGGTCACCTCGCGACTCGGGGTGATCGCGACCGCCTCCACGACGTACAACGATCCTTTCAACCTGGCCAGGCGATTTGCGAGCGTCGACCACGTCAGCGGCGGCCGGGCCGGGTGGAATGTGGTGACAACGGCCGGGCCGGAGGCGGCGAAGAACTTCAACCTCGCCGACCAGCCCGCGCATGCCGAACGGTACGACCGGGCAGCCGAGTTTCTTGAAGTTGCCTTCAAGCTCTGGGACTCCTGGGAGGACGACGCGACGCTGGCCGACAAGGAGTCCGGCGTCTGGGGCGACAACGACAAGGTGCATCCGATCGACCACGTCGGCCGGCATTTCCAGGTCCGTGGCCCGCTGAACCTGCCCCGGTCGCCGCAGGGCTACCCGCTGATCGTGCAGGCGGGCTCGTCCGAGGACGGCAAGGGTCTGGCTGCTCGGTACGCCGAAGCGGTCTTCACCGCGCAGCAGACGCTGGAGGATGCGCAGGAGTTCTACAAGGATTTGAAAGCCCGTACTGCGGCCGTCGGGCGGGACCCGGAGGGGATCAAGATCCTGCCCGGCATCGTCCCGGTGATCGGCGGGACTGTTGAGGAGGCTTTGCAACTCGAGCGCGAACTGGACGAGCTGATCCGGCCTGAGTACGCACGGGATCAGCTGGCCAAGACGCTCAAGCTCAAGCCGGAGGACCTGCCGCTCGACCAGCAGTTGCCGGCCGACCTGCCGGACGAGGACGAGATCGAGGGCGCGAAGAGCCGCTACACGTTGATCGTCACCCTCGCGCGACGGGAGAAGCTGACCGTCCGCGAGCTGATCGGGCGACTCGGTGGTGGCCGTGGGCATCGAACCTTCAGCGGTACGCCGGAGCAGGTGGCCGACGCGATCCAGGACTGGTTCGACGCCGGCGCCGCCGACGGCTTCAACATCATGCCCGCCGTCCTACCCTCCGGCCTGGAGGCTTTCGCCGACCACGTCGTCCCAATCCTCCAACAGCGCGGCCTCTTCCGCACCGAATACACCGGCACGACATTGCGCGACCACTACGGCCTCCCACGCCCAGCCGGCCGCACGGCGGATTCGTTGCAGGAGGCAACAGCTTGAGGAACGCTCTCGCCGCCTCCTGGGCGACGGGGAGTGCGTCGAGCGGCTCGGCGATCCTGGCCAGCTGAACGGCGAACGTTTGCGTGTTTTCCGCCCCGGCCGATAGCGGTCGGCCGGGGCAACTCAGAGCTTCCGGCGTGCCGGGGCGATGAATTGTCAGTTGACGCGGACGACGAGTTTGCCTACCGCTCGGCCATCCTCCATCACCTGGTGGGCTTCGGCGATCTCTTCCATCGCGAAGACCCGGTCGATGCGGATCGGTAGCCGGCCGTCAGCGACCAGGTCGACGTAGCGCTGGAACGCCTCGGCCGGTAGGTCGCTGCTCTCGCCGCCGTATGCGGTGAGGCGGACACCGTTCGGCAGATAGCCGATCGGGTAGAAGTCGGGGATCGTCCACGCGTCACTCAACATGCCGGTGAAGCAGACGGTTCCGTGAACCGCGGTCGCCTTCAGCGTGTCCGGAAGCACGTTCGTGCCGACGAGCTCCAGCGCCGCGTCCACCCCGTCCGGAAACAGTTTCCGCACGTTTTCCGCGATGTTTCCGTCGTCGAGCAACGGATGGTCGACACCCAGTTCGCGCAGCACGTCCAGCCGGTCCGGATTCCGCGTCGTCGACAGCACGGTCAGCCCGAAGTCCTTCGCGAGAACGGCGGCCGCGACGCCGACCGACGACGTACCGCCACGCACTAAAAACGTTTGCCCTGCTTGGATCCCGAGTCCGGTGTGCAACGACCCATGAGCCGTCTGCAGCATTTCCGGCAGCGCACCAAGCGTCGCCCAGTCCAGGTTGGTCTCCACCGGAATCACCGAGCCGGCCGGCACCACCGTGTACTCCGCATAACCACCGTCGTACTGCCGACCCATCCCGCCCATCATTGCCACCACCTGCTGCCCCGGCGTGAACTCACCACCCGGTGCCAGATCCACCGTCCCGGCAGCCTCGATCCCCGGAATGATCGGAAACTTCGCCCCCGTCGCCAATCCCGCCCGCAGGTGATACTCCGACCGATTCAGCCCGAACGCCTCCACCTTGATCCGAACCCATCCCACCGGCGGCTCCGGCACCCCCACCGTCGAAACCCGCAGTTCCCCCGCCGCCACCGGCCCCCCGAGCACCACCGCACGCATCTCCATCCCCCCATCCTCACCCACCCGGTCAGGCCCCGATGCCTCGCACACCACCCGGGGATCTGGACGAGCACCCGGGGATCTGGACAAGCAACCAGGGGTGCGGAAAACCGGGGTGTGGAAGCAACCGGGGGTGCAGACAAGCAACCGGGGGTGCGGACAAGCAACCGGGGATCTGGACAAGCAACCAGGGGTGCGGAAAACCGGGGCGTGGAAGCAACCGGGGGTGCGGACAAGCAACCGGGGGTGCGGACAAGCAACCGGGGGTGCGGACAAGCAACCGGGGGTGTGGACAGGTAACCGTGCGTCTGGACAGGGCATACCTTGTCCCAGCCCTCGTGATGGTGTCCGCACCTCCGCGATGCTGTTCGGGCCCCCGTGATGCTGTTCGGACCCCCGCGTTGGTATCCCAACCGCACGGGTGTCCGGACCCTGTGGTGGTGGTCGGGGCCCGTGGTGGTGTCCGGACCACTGCGGGGACGTCGGATCCCGGTGTGGTGTTCCGAGTCGGTGGTGGTGTTGGGACCCCTGGTGATCTTCCGAGCCCGTGGTGGTGTGTGGGGCGTGGGTGGTGTGTGTGAGGCGGCGTGGGTGGTGTGTGTGAGGCGGCGTGGGTGGTGTGGGTGGTGTGTGAGGGGGCGTAGGTGGTGTGGGTGGTGTGTGAGGGGGCGTGGGTGGTGTGGCGGGGGGAACTGGTTGGTTGGTGGGAGGCGTGGCTGTGGGGGGTGGGGATGGGGGCGTGCCAGAGTTCTCTGTATGGGGAGACGCCCGAGAGTGGTGGCCCATCGGGGGGCGAGTGAGGTCAGTCCCGAGCACACGCTGGCGGCGTACCGGCGGGCGGTGGAGGCGGGCGCGGACGGGCTCGAGTGCGATATCCGGCTGACCGCGGACGGGCACCTGGTGTGTGTGCACGACCGGCGGATCGAGCGTACCTCCAACGGGCGTGGGGTGTTGTCGACGATGAGCCTCGAGGAGCTCGACAGCTTCGACTGGGGTTCGTGGAAGAACCCCTGGGCCGAGCTGGACGACGAGGCCGACCTGCCCGACGCGGACATGACCAAAGTTCTCACGCTCGAAAAGCTGCTGGCGACCGTTCACGACGCCGGCCGCCCGCTCGAGCTGGCGATCGAGACGAAACACCCCACCCGGTACGCCGGTCTGGTGGAGCGCCGCTTGATCGAGATGCTCGACCGCTTCGGCTGGGCGCACCCCAAGGTCGGCTCCGAGTCCCCGGTCCGGGTGATGAGCTTCTCCTGGCTCTCGCTGCGCCGGATGCGGGTGCTGGCGCCCGGTCTGCGCACGGTCCTGCTGATGGACCGGGTGCCGCTGCGGTTCCGCGACGGCTCGCTGCCGGCCGGCGTCTCGTACGCGGGTCCGAGTCTGGAGATCGTCAGCGCGCACCCGGAGTACGTGGATCGCGCGCACAAGCACGGTCACCAGGTCCACGTCTGGACGGTGAACACCGAGCAGGACGTCCGGCTCTGCCGCGACCTCGGCGTCGACGCCCTGATCAGCGACCACCCCGAAATGGCCCTCAAGACCCTCGCCGAGGACCCCGCGGACGCCCCCGCCTACGCGGCCGAGCACCGCCGCCGGCTGATGGACCGGCTCCGGCGCGGCCGATAGCCGGTTGCGGAGTGTCTCCAACCCGCAAGAGATCGACGTCCAGCTGCGTAATCAGCTGAATGCAGGCGGTTATTGCAACGTTCAATTCGGGACTTTATATCTCGGTTTCTCACCTAAACGTGTGATCTTCGGCGCCGCTATGTAACGGAATACCAAAGGGTGTTTTCACAGCTCCGATCGGGGGCAGAAGTGGTAGTGCTGTTCCTTTGACTGAGGAGACCCTGCTTGTCCTCTGCGACCTTGCCCGCCGACGTGAGTGTTGTGGACGTCGTACTGCCGCACGAAGTGTCTGCGGTAGCAGATGCCCGCCGCCGACTGGCCGGCTATCTGAAGCGGTACCGGGTCGCCGGCAACGCCTGCGACGACGCGCAATTGGTGCTGTCCGAACTGCTGTCGAACGCGATCCGCTACGCCCCCGCACTGCCGGCCGGTGAGGTCCGTGCCACCTGGTGGATCGACAAGGCCGGTATCCACCTCGAGGTGACCGACGGCTGCGGCGAGACCGAACCGCACCGGATCAGCGAACCGCACCCGGAATCGATCGGCGGCCGCGGCCTGGCGATCGTGGACGTGCTCACCTCCGACTGGGGCGTCCGTACGGCGAAGGCCTGGCGGACCGTCTACGCCGTCGTCCCCAGCTGAACCAGGCTGCCGAACTAACCCTCTCCCGGGAGTTGCTGCAAGACTGCGGCCATGGGAAAGAAGTCGCGCGTTCGCGCCAAGAACACCACGACCGTCACGCTGGACCCGGCCGACCTCGTCGACGTCGGCCCGCGCGAGCCCTGCCCGTGCGGTTCCGGCAAGCGGTTCAAGCAGTGCCACGGCCGCGAGCAGGCCCAGGCCGCGGACAGCTTCGTGGTCCGGCCGTTCGAGGGTCTGCCGGCCGAGTGCGACCTGATCGCGTTCCGCGAGATCGTCCCCGCCGGTACTGCGGAGGTCACGCTGACCGGCGAGCACGGCGGCAAGACCGTCAACCTGGTCACCCTGCTGCCGATGGCGATGCCCGGTCTGGTCCGCGACGACGAGACGATCTGGATCGGGATGCAGACGCACGCCTCGTCCGGCGACCCGAGCCGCGACCTCGGCCACGCGATCACCGCCGCGCTGCACACCGAGCCCGGCAACCCGATCCAGCTCGGCGACCTGCTCAAGGACGGCCCGCGGCTGCAGGACCTGATCGACACCTCGAAGCCGATCGAGGTCAAGGTGCACGAGGGCTTCGACTACTGGGTCGGCGAGAACGTCGAGGACCCGACCGGCGAAGTGGCCGCCGGCCTGGAGCGGGCCAACGCGGCCGCTTCGCCGACCGTGCGACTGGAGTCGGCCGAGGCGGCGTACTGGACGCAGATCGGCGACCGCCGGTACCTGCGCTGGGTGCTGCCGCACTCGGAGGACACCCTGCTCGACGCGCTCGCCCGGCTGCACGCGGCCGGCTCGTCGGCGCTGGTCGACGGGAGCCGCCTGATCGGCTCGTTCCGGGCGCTCGGCGTACTGGCTCCGGTCTGGGAATTGCCGGCCGATGCCGAGGCCGCGGACCTGGAGAAGCCGGTCGCGGAGTTCGCGGTGGCGCTCGACAAGGCGCTGGCGACGGAGGCGGCGCTCACGCACGAGGAGCGGGCTGCTCGTGCGGGTCTGGCGAGTCGGCAGTTGACGATCCGTTAGAGAATGAAGTCTTTTCAAAGCTGTGAGTGACAGACAAAGACCCCCTCACCGACTCGGTGAGGGGGTCTTTTCACGTGGACGGCCCAAGTCCTGCTGACGGGGGAGCAACAGGGCCTGGGCCTAGGCATGAAGAGTACTCATAACCCGGCCGGACGACAACCCCCGACTTCACTCCGCGTGTCGGCCACCTCACCAGGCCCTGAAATCGATCTCAGAGCCGGCTTTCTCAGACGTCGGTCAGCGGATCCCGCAGTACCGGACAGGACATGCAGCGCGGGCCGCCGCGGCCCGAACCGAGCTCCGATCCGGAGATCCGGATGACCTCGATACCGGACTCCTCGAGCCGCGCGTTGGTCTCCACGGTCCGCTCGTAGGCGATGCAGACCCGCGGTGCCAGCGCGAGGGTGTTGTTGCCGTCGTCCCACTGTTCGCGTTCTGCGGTGACCGGGTCGAGGCCGGTGTCGATCCGCCGCAGGGTGTCGATCCCGAGCGCCTTCGCCGCGGCGACCAGGAACGGCTCCGACTCGGCGACGTGCAGTTCCTCGCCGTCGGTGGTGACGGCCAGCGCGCGCATCTCCTCGGCCATGTTCGGGTACATCAGGACGGCGTCGACGTCGACCATCGTGCAGACGGTGTCCAGGTGCATCGTCGCGCGCTGCTGCGCGATCGGTACGGCGAGGACGGTGTGCGCCAGATCCTTCGCGAACACCCGCCTGGCCAGCCGCTCGACACCGGCCGGCGTCGTCCGCTCGCCGACACCGACAGCCAGTACGCCGGGGCCGAGGGCAAGCACGTCGCCGCCCTCGACGTGCTCGAGCGTGTGGTCGTAGACCTTGTCAGCACCGGCGAATCGCGGGTGGAACTTGTAGATCAGCTCGGTCAGCTGGGTCTCCCGGACCCGGGCCGGCATCGCGAGCGAGGTGACCGCGACCGAGCTGGAGATCCAGACGCTCGAGTCGCGGGTGAAGAGCAGGTTCGGCAGCGGATCGATCAGGAAGTCCTCGTCGGCGAGCAACGAGGTGACCAGGCCACCGGCCCGTACTTCGTCGTTCCGTACGCCGGCCATCAGCGCCTCGGCCAGGGCCGCCGGGTCGAGCGCGGTCAGCGCGTTGCGGAGGTAATCGCGCAGGGTGTCGCCGAGCCGGAGATCCTCGATCGCGCCGTCGACTGCCGCCGTACGGGCGTCCGGGTGGTTCAGCGCCTCGGTCAGCAGTACGCCGAGGTACAGCACCTCGACGTCGCGGTCGCGGAGGGCGTGCGCGAACGCGTCGTGCTCGTCCTGCGCGCGGCCGACCCACGGGATGCCGTCGAACAGCAGCTTGTCGTTGTTGCGCGGAGTCAGTCGCCGCAGCTCGTTGCCGGGCCGGTGCAGCATCACCGTCCGCAGCGGCCCGACCTCGCTGTCGATGCCATAAGCCTCAGTCATGCCCCTGCCCTCTCGTCGACCCGTCGTCCCACCAAGCTACGGCAGCCCCGCTGGGACCGCCGTGATTCTGTCTGATTGTCCGACAATTTTCGCCGAACGCCAATTCGTCGGCCAAGGGGCGGGGGATATCGGCCAGGTGGCAGATGTTCCGGGGTCTGCCCGCCGACAGGATTGTGGTCAAGAGGACGCCGCGAAGGAGTCCCACTCACCGAAGGAACACCGAGATGAACCAGCAGAACTCCCGCACGGTGACCGGCAACATCACGCTCTCGCTCGACGGCCGGATCAACGGTGCCGGCGGCGACTACGACATGAGCTGGATCGTGCCGCACGCCATCACCGAAGGCGCCCGCGACCACATGACGCGGGTGACCAGCACCGCCACCACGGCCCTGCTCGGCCGGAAGAACTTCGAGGGCTTCGGTGGCTTCTGGCCGGCGGTCGCCGACGACGAGAACGCCGCGCCGCAGGACCGGGCCTTCTCGAAGTGGCTGAACGAGGTCGAGAAGGTCGTCTTCTCGACCACGCTGACCGAGTCGCCCTGGCAGAACTCCCGGATCGTCAACGCCGACCCCGCCTCCGTGGTCAAGCAGCTCCGCGCCGAACCCGGCGGCGACATCATCGTCCTGGCCAGCAGCAGCGTGATCCGCGATCTGCTCGCCGCCGACGAACTCGACCGCCTCAGCATCACCCTCGCCCCCGAACTCGTCGGCGGCGGCGCCCGCCTCTTCGAAGACGGCCTCCCCACCACCTCCTGGCACCTCACCGACTCCACCCCCACCGAGTCCGGCGCCCTCACCCTCCTCTACGACCGCACCCGCTCCTGAGACATTCGAGCCCAAGCTCGACCCATCTCTCCCACAAGCCCTTCGACCCCCGCGACCCCGCTCGCCCAGCTCTCGACAGGCGGCCCGCCCAGTCTCCCCAGGTGAGTTGCCCATATCGCCCAGTCTCCCCAGGCGGCCCGCCCAGTCTCCCCAGGCGACTTGCCCAGATGCTCACGGCGGCCGGTATGTCGAGGGGTGACGGTGAGTCGGGCCGGTATGTCGAGGCGGGCTGGTCTGGGGTGGGGTGGGGGACCGCGAGTCGGGGTGGGTGGTGCTGGGAGTCGGGTGGGAGTGGCGTCAAGCGGCAGGATTACGACCGGGTGCTGAAGCAACGCAACTTGCTGTCGGAGGCTCGGTGTGTGGAGCCGGGGCCGGACGGGGTTATCCACAGTTTGAAGATTGGGTGCCGGAAAAGGCCAGGAAACGGGTTTGTTCTAGGCCATGGAGAAATGGCAGCTGGAGCCTGTGCTGCCGCGTTGCATCGAATGGACTTGCTCGGCGGTCCGCCGTCCCGACCTGTCCTGGTCCGGCCGGTGGAGATCGGTGCCAACGGAAAACATTCCGGTACGACGGCGGTCCGGATCGCCCGGCTGCCAGAGGCGCATCTGACCCGTGTGGACGGTTGGCCGGTCACCACTGTCGCTCGTACTTTGGTCGATGTGGCCCGTCGTCAGGGCGAACGCTGCGCCGTCGTCGCTGGGGATGCGGCACTCAGAATGGGTCTCGATCTCGCCGGCCTCGACCGGGTCCTGGCCGACTGCTCACGCTCGCCGGGCATCCGCGCGGCCCGCGAGATGCTGGCGCTGTGCGACAGTCGAGCCGAAAGTCCGTTGGAGTCGTTGACCCGACTGGTGCTCGACCGGGGCGGCATTCCTCGACCCACCCTGCAGGCCGAGATCGGGGAGTTCCGGGTGGACTTCTGCTGGCCGTCGGCGCGCTTGATCCTCGAGGCGGACGGCAAGTCGAAGTACGCGGAAGCCTCCGATCTGTTCCGTGAGAAACAGCGGGAAGACTGGCTACGGTCAAAGGGATACCGGGTGCTGAGAACAGATTGGCCCGAGGTGTTCAACCGAGAGGCGTCGCTCTGTCGCCGGGTGGCGCACGCGTTGATGGAAGCGGCAGCTTGACGAACCTCCTGATCGTTCGAAAGGAGGAGATATCCACAGGGGGTGGTGCTGAGGCGGAGGATCGGCTGGGGAACAACTAGGCTGCGGTGCTGTGTCCGGTACTGATCTGCCTCCCGTCGAGCCCGTGAACGGTGCTGTCGCCTGTGTGATTCCGGCGAAGGACGAGGTCGAGCGGATCGCCGCGACCGTGGCCGCGGTGCAGAAGATCGCCGGTGTGGACCTGGTCGTCGTGGTCGACGACGGGTCCACCGACGGCACCGCGGCGGCCGCCGAGCAGGCCGGAGCGGTCGTCGTCCGGCACGAACAGAACAAGGGCAAGGCGGCGGCGATGGAGACCGGGGCGGTGGCGGTGGCGGAGCGGGACGGTGCCCGCGCACGGCATCTCCTGTTCCTCGACGCCGACCTGACCGACACCGCGACCGGTGCCGAGCCGCTGATCGAGCCGGTGCTGGCCGGTCGTGCGGACATGACGATCGGTACTCTCCCGGCCCAGATCCGCGCCGATGGCAGCAAGGCCGGCGGTCACGGATTCGTCGTACGGCTTGCCAGGTCCGGGATCGAGCAGGCGACCGGCTGGGCGCCCGAGCAGCCGTTGTCCGGCCAGCGCTGTCTGACCCGGACCGCGTTCGACGCCGCGCTCCCGCTGGCGAGTGGCTTCGGCGTCGAGACCGCGCTGAGCATCGACCTGGGCCGCAAAGGCTTCCGCATCGTCGAGGTCCCGATCGACGTCCGGCACCGCGCCACCGGCACCGACCTGCGCGGCCAGCTGCACCGCGGTCGCCAGTTCCTGCACGTACGCCGGGCGCTCGCCGCCCGCAGCGCGCTGCCATCGAGGAAGCCACTCCCATGAGCACCGAGCCGTTGAGCACCGGGCAAACGGTCGATCCCAAAGCACTGAAGGACGGTCGCCGCGCGGTCGCTCTCTATCTCGCCTCGACCACCCTGATCGTCGCCGCCGGCCTGCTCGGTCCGTCCGTTGTGGTGCTGACGTTGACGAACCGGCACGCCTGGCTCCCGTCGTACTGGTGGAACACCAAGCCGAACGACTGGCTCGTCTCGGTGATGATCTACGTCGCGATCCTGCTCGGCGGGTACGGCGTCTGGCTCGCCGCGAAGGCGCTGAAGAACGGCTGGGCCCCACGCGTCAGCCGATTGGTTGCCCTTGGCATCGGTACGACGGCGGCCATCACCCTGGTGCCGCCGATGGCCTCCGGCGACGTGCTGATCTACGCGGCGTACGGGCGGATCATGTCGCTCGGCGGCAACCCGTACACGACCGCGCCGGCCGACACGATCCGGCTCGGCTACGACCCGGTGATCGCGGCGACCGAGCGGCCCTGGCAGGGCGCGAAGAGCGTCTACGGCCCGATCGCGACCTGGATCCAATGGTTCGCCTCCTGGGTCGGCGGCGACTCGATGCAACTGACCGTCTGGATGCTGCAGCTGTCGGTCGCGATCAGCATCATCGTGACCGGACTGCTGCTGCTCAAGCTGGTCGGCAAGAACCTGCCGAACCAGCGCCGCGTGGTGATGATCGGGATGGCCAACCCGCTGGTGCTGTGGGCCGTGCTGGCCGGTGCGCACAACGACGCGATCGCGGTGATGTTCGCGGTGTTCGCGCTGGTGCTGTTCCGCAAACACGTGTTCTGGGCCGGGATCATGCTCGGCGTGGCCGGCTGTACGAAGCTGTCGATCGGCCTGGTCGGCGTCGCGATGCTCTGGTCGCTGCGCGCGGACCGGCGCCGGGCGATCTACTTCTGCGTCGGCGGCGCGGTCTCGATGGGCGGTCTGTACTCCATCGTCGGCCTGCAGGCGTTCCAGCAGGCCAGGTCGCAGACGTCGTTCATCTCGACCGGTACGCCGCACAAGGTGATCCTGAGCCTCTTCGACCTGTTCCTCCCCGGAGCCCTGGTCCGCACGCTGCTCGCGATCGCCTCGTGGGTCGGGCTGATCCTGGTCGCGATCCTGCTCTCCCAGGTCTTCCCGAAGTCGCTGGTGCCGCAGACACACCCGGACGACCGTACGCCGGACGCCATCCGCTACACCGCGATCTACGCGATCGCCTGGCTGCTCACGGCGATGTACTCGCTGCCCTGGTACGACCTGATCGCCTGGGTCGCGCTGGCCGCCGTCGCGTCGTCCAAGGTCGACAAGCTGATGATCGTCCGTACGACGATGCTCGCGATCGCCTACGTGCCCGGCCGGGACCCCAATGCCCGTCAGGTGGCGGCGTCGCTGTCCGATTCGCTGGAGTGGTTCAGCGCCCGGTTGCGGGACACGATCTGCCCGGCGATCGAGCTCGGCGTACTGATCGGCCTGATCATCTGGGCCCGCCGCGGCGGCGCCAAGTGGTGGCCGTACGAATGGCCCAAACGCAAAGCAAAGGCTGTGTCGGAAAAGGCCGCAGCCCACTAACATCGGCCGGATGAAGCTGTCAGGGGCGGGTGTTTTCCAGAAGGCGGAACCGAATCACTTCGCGGAACATCTGCGGACCGATTCGCTGTCGGTGGGGACGTATTCGCTGCTCGCCGGTGCGGTCGACGACCAGGCGCCGCATCACGAGGACGAGATCTATGTGGTGACCACCGGCCGGGCGACCTTCGTGACGCCGAGCGGTTCGGAGCAGATCGGCCCCGGTGATGTGCTGTTCGTTGCCGCCGAGGAAGAACACCGCTTCGTCGACATCACCGAGGACCTGGCCCTGCTCGTGTTCTTCGCCCCGCCGTACTCGGGCCGCTGAGAAGCTAACTCCAGAGATCGTGCCCGGCCGCGATCGCCTTGGCCAGCACGTTCTTCACCGGTCGCTTCAGCACCGTCGCTGCCGCCACGACATCGTCGTACTCCGGTTGCACGTTGACCACCTGGCCGCCGTACCGCGCGATCTTCACGTGGATCCGCTGCCCGTCCACATCGACACTCGCGAACTCCCGGTCGGCCGCGTGTTTGCGGATGTCGAACTCGCGCAGCCCGATCGCGGACGTCTCGGCGAGGATCACCGCGCGGACGACCTCGGCGTTCGGCCGGCTGACCAGCACCGACAGGGTGTGCGCGGGCCGGCCCTTCTTCATCAGGATCGGGGTCAGCCAGGCGTCCGCCGCGCCCGCCTCCATCAGCCGCGCGAGCACCTGCGGCCAGATCCGCGGATCCAGGTCGTCGACGTTGGTCTCGTAGACCAGCTCGGTCCCGGGCTGCTCGATCGTCTCGCCGATCACCACCCGGACGATGTTCGGCACCTCGATCGGGTCCCGCCCGCCCGCACCGACGCCGGTCTGCTGGATCCGCATCGGCGGCATCAGCCCGAACTCGTCGGCCAGCGTGGCGAGCAACGCGGCCCCGGTCGGGGTGGTCATCTCGTACGGCGCGTTGCCGCCGACCACCGGTGCCTCTGCCTCGGAAAGCAGATGCAGTACCGCAGGCCCCGGCACCGGAATCCCACCGTGCTGCCCGCGAACCTGACCGCCGCCACCGAGCGAGATCGTCGACACGACAACGCGGTCCAGCTCCAGTGCCACGGACGCCGCCGCGACTCCCACGATGTCGGCGATCGCATCGAGCGCGCCGACCTCATGGAAGTGCACCGCATCCGGCTCCACCCCATGAGCCGAAGCCTCCGCCCGAGCCAGCCGGGCAAACGTATCCAACGCCCGATCCCGCACGGCGTCGTTCAGCCCAGCCGCCTCGATCAACCCCCGAACCTCAGCCCAGGTCCGGGTAGCCCCGCCAGCCGCCGAATGTCCGTGCCCATGACCGGCATCACCGTCATGTCCATGTCCATGTCCGTGCCCGTGTCCAACTTCAACAGCAGGACCTTCAGGGTGTAGCTCGCCGTTTACTCGGACTGACGCCTTGGTGGCGGCGATCTGGTGGCGGCTGGTTTGTTCGACCGTGACCGACAGCGAGGCGTCCACGGCGCGGACCGCAGCATTTACGACCTCGCGATCCGCGCCGGCGCTCAGGAACGCGCCGAGCAGCATGTCTCCGGACGCTCCGGCCGAACAATCGATCCACGCGACCCTCATGAGGGCTTCACCTCGGCCGGCGCCGCCCTGCGCGCGACCCGGGCCGCGAACACCCCGGCCCCGAACCCGTTGTCGATGTTCACCACGGTCACGCCCGGCGCACACGAGTTCAGCATCCCGAGAAGCGCAGCCACCCCACCGAACGAAGCGCCGTACCCGACAGACGTCGGTACTGCGACCAGCGGCACCCCGACGAGCCCGCCGACCACACTCGGCAGCGCACCTTCCATCCCCGCCACCACGATCAGGCAGTCGGCCGCGTCGAGCCGCTCGCGGACCGCCATGATCCGGTGCAGCCCGGCAACGCCGACATCGGTGATCAGGTCCACCGAGGAGCCGAACACCTGGACGGTCGTCGCAGCTTCCGCCGCCACCGGAGCGTCCGACGTACCGGCTGCGACCACGGCCACCGTGCCCCGTAGTACCGGCGCTGAGCCGAGCACCGCAGTACGGCCGATCGGATCGACCACCGCGTCGGGCAGCGCGGCAGCGACAGCCGCCTGGGCCTCTTCGGTCAGCCGGGTCGCGAGGACGGCGGTGCCGGGGTGGGTCTCGTGCAGGGTGCGGAGCAGTTCCACGACCTGGGACGGCGTCTTACCGGCGCCGTAGACCACCTCGGCGTCGCCGGTACGCTCGAGGCGGTCGGTGTCGAGCCGGGCGTAGCCGAGATCGTGCACGCCTGGTTGCGGACCTGGGTCAGGCAAATGAGTCACGTCGCGAATCTACGTGGCCCAGCAGGAAATCGCCGATTCGGACCTGTCATTCGTACGCAGCGCACCCGGTTGACCACGCAGGCATTAGGCTCCAGGTCGTGTCTTCGACGTTAGCCGATGCTTTCGGAATCGCTGCTCTGTTCGTGGCGGTGCTTGCCCTCGTGTTCGCCATCCAGGCGCTGCGAGCGCAGTCCGGTGCTCCCAAGACCGCCCAGAAACTCCCCGCGACGCCGGTCCAAACGCTTGAGCAGCCGGAGCCGCAGCCGCAAGAGCCGCAGAAGCCTGGCACGGTGAAGTCTGAGCTGCGGAGGCTGAGCAAGGAGCTGGAGGACGCCCGCAACGAGATGCGGGAGACGCTCCAGCACCTCGCGGTGGTCCGGTACGACGCGTACGGCGACATGGGCGGCCGGTTGTCCTGGTCGATGGCGCTGCTCGACGACAACGGCGACGGCGTCGTGCTGACCTCGATCAACAGCCGGAACGATGCCCGCTCCTACGCCAAAGAGGTGGCCGGTTTCCAGAGCGAGTCCAAGCTCTCACCGGAGGAGGAAGAGGCGATCGAGACCCTCCGCAAGGAGGCCTCGCCCGCGCTCGAAGACCCCGACCACCGCTGACCAGGGGTCACCGACGCTTGGAGTACGACCGGCGCTGGGTCGCTCATCGGTGCTGAGCAGCTGTCATCGGCGTTTGGGGACTCGGACCACCAGTGAGCCCGGTTCGACCTCGGCGGTGAGTGACCGGCCCATCCCGATCCCGTCGCCGTCGAGCTGACGCTGGACGTCGACCGCCGCGGTGATCTCCACCCTCCGCCCGGTGAACCGCTCGAGGTACATCTCGGTCCGCTTGGTCCGCGTCATCACCCGCCAGAACACCAGCGGCCACTGGGTCACCCGGCGCGGCGCGATCACCACCACGTCGATCAGGCCGTCGTCCGGCCGGGCGTCGGGCAGCAGCGGGATGTTCGCCTGCAGCATGCCGACGTTGCCGATCACCACGGTCCGGACCCGGCGCTCGACCGGTTCGGCGTCGTCGAGCCGGATCCGGACCTGCACCGACGGGTGGTTGATGTTGCGGGCGGCGGAGACCAGGTACGCCGTCCAGCCGATCTGCGCCTTCAGGTGCGGCGGCGCCTCCGAGATGATCGCGGCGTCCAGCCCGAGTCCGGCCATCACCGCGAACCGGTCGGTGTCCAGCCCATCGCCGGAGACCGTGACCAGGTCGATCCGGCGGTCCCGGCCTTCCAGGATCCGCTCCAGCGCGTCGTCCAGGTCGAGCGGGATGTGCAGGTTCCGGGCCAGCAGGTTGCCGGTACCGGCCGGGATCACGCCGACCGGGATGCCGGTGTTGGCCAGCGCGGCGCAGACCACCCGGACGGTGCCGTCGCCGCCGGCCACCAGGACCAGGTCCGGGTCGTGCTCGATCGCGCGCTTGGCCATCGCGTTGCCGGCGTCGTCGATCCGGGTCTCCAGCCAGAGCGGTTCGTCGTACCCGCGGACCGACAGCGACCGGGTCACCTTCCGCCGGAACGCGACCCCGTCACCGACCTTGATCGGGTTCACGATCACCGCCGCGCGCGGCGGGGCGGCAGAGCCGTCGGTGACCGCCCGTCGACGGCGCCGGCGGAGGCCGGGACGCAGGCCGAAGCCGATCGAGGTGGCGGTGAGGATGGCCAGGCCGAGCGCCCAGCCACCGAGGACGTCCGAGACGTACTGCACGTTCAGCACGACCCGGTCCACCGAGACGATCCAGACCACGGCGATGACCGGCAGGGTGACCAGCAGCCGGAACCGCCGCCGCCAGCCGCGGACGGACGGCAGGACGACCCCGAGCGCGCCGGCCAGTACGAAGGCCGCGGCGGCATGGCCGGAGACGTAGGACCAGCCGTCGGCCTCGACCAGCATCTGCGCCGGACGCGGCCGGTCGAAGATGTGCTTGACGGCCTGGGCCAGGCCCAGTTCGGCGCCGGCCGTCACCACCAGCCAGACCGCCAGCAGGCGAGCCCGGCGATGCCAGAAGTAGGCCGCGACCACCACGATGATCCCGCGCGCGGTCCACGGCACCGAGACTGCGGAGACCACCTGCCAGAACTGGACGACGTTCTGGTGCACGGCGCCGTACTCCGCGACCTCGTCGGCCACCGACAGGTCCCAGCGGCGCAGCGGCGGCCAGTCGCCGAAGACCAGCAGGGTGATGATCGTGAACGGAAGCACCCCGAGGACAACCGTGAGCGCACGGCCGACCTGCGTGGGTGGATGATGGTTCATCGCCCGCTCGAAACCCCCTCGAAAACCCTCTGATGATGACCTGGTGCCAGCTCATCATCCCGAATACACTTCGCCGCCCGGGACACGCCCCGATACCCTCGCTGTGTGATCGATGCCAAATTGCTCCGTGAGAACCCCGATGTCGTCCGTGCGGCCCTGACCAAGCGCGGCGAGAGTACCGACCTGGTGGACCAGGTCCTGGCGGCCGACGGTGATCGTCGATCGTCCATCGCGGCGTTCGAATCGCTGCGCGCCGAGCAGAAGGGGCTCGGCAAGCAGGTCGCCCAGGCCAAGGGCGACGAGCGGGCCGCGCTGCTGGAGCGCACCAAGGCGCTGTCGGCCGAGGTGAAGGCGACCGAGGCCGCCGCGAACGAGGCCGAGGCGCGCTTCGACCAGCTCTCCCGCGACCTGCCGAACCTGGTCTCCGACGAGGCCCCGGTCGGCGGCGAGAAGGACTTCGTGGTCGTCGAGGAGATCGGCAAGCCGCGCGACTTCGCCGCCGAGGGCTTCGAGCCCCGTGACCACCTCGAGCTCGGCGAGCTGCTGGGCGCGATCGACATGGAGCGCGGCGCGAAGATCTCCGGCGCCCGGTTCTACTTCCTCAAGGGCGTCGGCGCGCTGCTCCAGCTCGGCATGCTCCAGCTGGCGATCGCCCAGGCGGTGGAGAACGGCTTCACCCCGATGATCACGCCGACCCTGGTCAAGCCCGAGGTGATGGGTGGCACCGGCTACCTGAACGCCCACGACGACGTCTACCGCCTCGACGAGCCCGAGCTCTACCTGGTCGGTACGTCGGAGGTCCCGCTGGCCGGCTACCACATGGACGAGATCATCGACGTCTCGAACGGTCCGGTCCGGTACGCCGGGTGGTCGTCCTGCTACCGCCGGGAGGCCGGTTCGCACGGCAAGGACACCCGCGGGATCATCCGCGTCCACCAGTTCGACAAGGTCGAGATGTTCTCCTACTGCAGCCTCGAAGACGCCGCCGCGGAGCACCAGCGGCTGCTCGGCTGGGAGAAGGAGATGCTGGACAAGATGGAACTGGCCTACCGGGTGATCGACACCGCCACGGGTGACCTGGGCACCTCGGCGTACCGGAAGTTCGACTGTGAGGCCTGGGTGCCGACCCAGGGCGCCTACCGCGAGCTCACCTCGACCTCGAACTGCACCGACTACCAGGCGCGCCGGCTGAACATCCGGCACCGCGACGAGGACGGCAAGACCCGGCCCGTCGCGACGCTGAACGGGACGCTGGCGACCACCCGCTGGCTGGTCGCGATCCTCGAGACGCACCAGCAGGCGGACGGTTCGGTCCGGGTGCCGGCCGCCCTGCGTCCGTACGTCGGCGGCCGGGACGTGCTCGAACCGGTCGGCAAGTGACCGACGGCTGGCGGCCGAAGGCCGTTGCGCTGGATATCGACGGAACGCTGATCGATCACGACGAGCGGATCTCGCCCGCCGTGATCGACGCGGTCCGCCGGGCGGCCGCCCAGGTGCCGATCATCCTGGCCACCGGCCGGGCGTACCACACCACCAAGCCGGTGGCTGAGCTGCTCGGGCTCACCGACGGATTCGTTGTCGCCAGCAACGGTGCACGGACCGTCCGGTTCCCGTCGGGGACGGCGATCGACGAGCGCACCTTCGATCCGACGACCGTGATCGCCTCGGTGCGCAAGCATGCGCCGAACGCCCGGATGGCGGTCGAGGAGCACGACAACGGCCGGCACGGGTACCGGGTGACCGCGCCGTTCCCGGACGGCGACCTCGGGAAGCAGGCGGTGGTCCGGGTGGTGCCGGACGCCGAGCTCGCGCCGGAACCCGTGACCAGGTTGATCATTCGCGACCCGGACGCGTCCGAGGCGGACTTCGTGCAGCTCGCCGAGCGACTGGGGTTGCACGGGGTCAGCTACTTCGTCGGCTGGACGGCCTGGCTCGACATCGCACCCGAAGGGGTCGACAAGTCGACCGGCCTGAAGGTCGCGCTGGCGCAGTACGGACTGGACTCGGCCGACCTGGTCGCGATCGGTGACGGACGCAACGACATCGAGATGCTCGTCTACGCAGGACTGGGCGTCTCGATGGGTTCGGCACCCGACGAGGTGAAGGTGGCCGCCGACGAGGTGACCAAGTCGGTCCAGGACGACGGTGTGGCCGCAGTTCTCAACCGCTGGTTCTAGCAGTACGGCGAAAATCCTCGCCAGCCTTTTCGTCCTGATGCAATAGTTCCCCGGACGTGCCGAAGGCCCGGATCACCTGCGACTGCAGGGATTCGGGCCTTCGCTGCTGATAGTCCGCTGGCGGGCCGAGTATCAGGGGGCTTTGTTCAGTTCAATTGTCAGGCGACGCGGGTCGTGCCGGGTCGTGGCGCCTGGCAGGGCTGGTCCACCACGGCGTCGAACGCGTCCAGGACGGCGCTCAGCTCCGGGCGGCGACGCGGGGCCTTGCTGGCGGGGCTCTGGCCGCGCCGGGCCCTGCGCAGGTGACGCTTCACCGTCGACAGCGAGCATCCCAGCCGCATGGCCAGGGATTCCAGGCTGTCACTCGGGTACTGCGTCCGCAGCCGCAACACTTCTTCGTGGCTGACCGGGCGGCGCGTTCCGCGGGCTCCGGCCAGTTGGTCGAAGTCGTCGGCCTGCACCTCGACGTCGAGCAGATTGCGCATCGACCTGCGCTGTGCCGCCGTGGTGCCGGCGACGAAGCCGCTGACATCGTGCTCCGCAACGGCGCTGAACAGGCAGTCGGTGAACAACGGGCAGGACGCGCAGAGCGTCTTGGCCTCACGGACCAGCTGGTCGTAGCGCTCCCTGGTCCGCCGCGTCGCGGAGGCGGGCGGCGGGTCTTCCATCAAGCGGTGCTGGAAAATGTCTGTCCGGGCACTGCAGCCGGTCATGGCCCCTTCCATGATGGAAGATGTGTCGACAGCCGCTCGGGAGACGCTGCTCCCTTGCCCCGCTATCGTGGCGCTGCTGACAGTCATCGTGGCTCCCCAAGTTCCAGGACTCTGTGAACGAACGGTGAATGACGTCCGAACAACGAGCCCACTAGCTGATGGACCGACCCCTCTGTTGCCGACCCACCCTGTCGACCGGCGCTGGACGCACCGATCCATTACTGTTGACGTCGCTGAAGTGGATTTGGTTGCACCAAATTCAGCATCAGTTCCGCGACGCTGTTTGCCGGGATGGGGCTGCACCAGATCCTTCGATCCGGAACAGGCGTACGACGCGGTTGAATCGCCCCCGGTTCCCCGCTAGCCACCGCATGAAATCACGCAGAAACCCTGCTGTGCATGGGAACTAGCTGCCTTTGCAGCATCCTGCCGTAACGGTCTGATGACGTTGTTCAACGGTCAACCAGATTGCATGGAAAGCGATGTCCAAATGCTTGCGCCAAGGGCCTCCGGGAGGGTATTAGAGCACCCGCGAGAACCGGCTACGGTGGGCCCGTGTCCGCGCAACGTTCCACCCGCCCACCGTGTCTGATCGCGACCGATCTTGACGGAACCTTGATACACGACGACCGGTCCATCTCGCCGCGCACCAAGGCCGCGGTGCTCGCGGCCCAGGCCGCCGGAAGTGTTTTCGTGATGGTCACCGCACGGCCACCTCGCTGGCTGCACGACCTGGCCGACCTGGTCGGCGACCACGGCGTCGCGATCGTTGCCAACGGCGCCATTCTCTACGATGTCGTTCAGCGCAAGGCGATCCGGACCCGGCTGATCGATCCGGCAGTCGCGCTCGAGGTGGCGACGGCGATCCGGCAGGAGATTCCCGAAGTGGAGTTTGCCGTTGAGCGATCGAGTCGTTACGGACAGGAACCGAGATACCTGAATCGCTGGCCTACTCCGGACGACACGTTGGTCGCCGAACTCGAAGAACTGCTGGCCGAGCCGGCCGCGAAACTGCTCGTCCGGCACCCCAGTTGGCACTCCGACGACCTACTGGCCCGGATCGATCCACTGGTACGGCATCGCGTCGCCGCCAGCCACAGCGGCGGCCACAGCCTGGTGGAGATCGCCGCGAGCGGTGTCTCGAAGGCGTCCATGCTCGCGGATTTCGCTGCAGAACAAGGGATCTCGGCCGCCGACACGATCGCGTTCGGTGACTCGCTGAACGATCTGCCGATGCTCGCCTGGGCCGGCACCTCGTACGGCGTGGCGAATGCGCACCCCGAAGTTCTGGCGATGGTGGATGTGATCTGCCCGGCAAACAACGAGGACGGTGTCGCCACCGTCCTCGAAGAATTTTTCTGAAAGCGCTACGAATGCTTTGTTTATCGCGTCAATTCAAACCGCTACAGCTGCCCTGAATTACAGGTACATCCCGCCGCTGCCGGGGCCGTCGGTATTGCCGGCCTGCGGAGCGCCCGGGAACTGGCCGTCCTCCGGTGGCAGCTGCTGACCACCAGGTAGGGCGCGGCGCATCGACTCGAGCTGCTGCCGGGCGGCCATCTGCTGGGCGAACAGCGCGGTCTGGATGCCGTGGAAGAGTCCCTCGAGCCAGCCGACCAGCTGGGCCTGCGCGATCCGCAGCTCGGCCTCGGTCGGCGTGCTGTCGTCGGTGAAATCGAGACTGAGCCGTTCCAGCTCCTCGACCAGCTCCGGCGCCAGGCCGCTCTCCAGCTCCTTGATGGACGCCGCGTGGATCGTCTTCAGCCGGTTGCGGGATGCCTCGTCGAGCGGCGCCGACTTCACCTCGTCGAGCAGCTGGCGGACCATGTTCGCCACCCGCATCACCTTGGCGGGCTGCTCGACCAGCTCGGTCACCGAGCGCGGCTCGTCGTCGCGCTCGTGGTCGTCCTCGGAACGCGGCGGCCCCTCGACGGCCATGCCGTCCGGACCGACGATCAGGACCTTGCCGTCCTCGGTCTGGGCGCCGGCCATCGGCATCCCCTGGCTCTCGCTGCTGCTCTCACTCATCTGCCCATCCTAGGACCCCGTACTACGGGCCCCGACGGCCTAGTGCCTGGAGCGATGGCGGCGGACGGCGTCCCGGTTGGCGCAGGCGGGGCTGCAGTACCGCTGCCGCCCGCCGCGCGAGAGGTCGGCGTACACGTTGTCGCAACCCTCTGTGCTGCAACGGCCCAATCGAGTGATGCCGCGGCCGGCCAGGTGCAACGCCGTACCGGTGCTGATCAGGGTTGCGACAAGGCGCCCGACCGGGACGTCGTCGGGGCGGTAGTGCATGTGCCACCCGTCGCCCGCGTGATTGGTCAGCCGCGGATGCTCGGTGTACTTGGCGAGCATCTCGTTGGCCAGCCTCACCCGCGTCTCGTCGTCCGGTGCGTCGACCACCGCGAGCCACTCGTCCAGCGCCACCTGTACTGCGGCCAGATCGGCCTGCGTCACCGATCGCGTCCGGACCAGGCGGCTCTCGACGCCGCTCTCCTCGCACCGCTCGGCTAGCTCGGCCGGCGTACGGGCCGGGTTGGTGACCAGGTTGACGGCGAGCAGGACCGCGTCGGCGCCGTAAGGGTTGAGATGCACAATGGCATTACAGCACGATGGACTCATGACCACCACATCAGAACCCCATCGGCACCGCTGGAGCGTCGAGTCCGCCCACCGGGTGAGTGAGGGCCTGCTCGTCTACCAGCGGTGCGACTGCGGACAACGACGGATCGCCAGTACGCCGGCGTACCCGGTCGGCTACCCCGGGCTCGCCACCATCGATGCCTGAGGCAACTAATCAGTCGATCCGGGCCACCATCGGGAGCCGGGAGCGGGTCAGCAGCCAGGCGAGTAGGCCGGCGGCCAACGGCACCACGGTGACGATGCCGCCCAGCTCGCGCCACGGGATCGCGAAGTACGGCGAACCGAAGGCGACCCGGGCGGTGTAGCCGTACAGGGCACCGACGAAGACGCCGAGCAAGCAACCGAGTTCGCCGATCAGCCAGGCCTGGGCGGCAGCGAGATTGCGGCGATGCCGCGGCTTCGCCCCGATCGCACCGAGTGTCGCCAGGTCGGCCCGGCCCTCCGCTGCGGACAGCGCGACGGCGATGGCGACCCCGAGCAGCGTTACCACTCCGGCGACCGACAAGAGGATCAGCATCACGGTATCGGCCGGGCTCTCGTAGCCCTTCTCGATCTTCAGCGCGTCCTCGGAACCGAGGAAGTTCATCGCGTTCGTGAGCTCGTCCTTGGTGGGTTCGCGGGTCAGGGCGAGGTGCGTCTCCTGAACGCTGATCGTGCCGAGCGTCTTGGCGAGATCGGCGGAGACCAGTGCCTGCCGGTCGAAGGCCGCGAGTTCGTGGGACGGCCGGAGTTTGCTGACCGGCAGCTGCTTGGACTTCACGGACGGTTGGTCGGCCCAGGTGCCGAGCTGAGCCTGGCCGCCGTCGAACCCGGTCGACTCGACGACGAGCTTGCCCGCCCGGAGGTCGTTGGCCACGCCGGCGCCGTTGCCGCCGAGGCTCGCGATGAAGTCTGGATCGACCGCCAGCAAGGGCACTGCTGCCATGTCTCTGTCCCGACCGGCGACGCCAGGTGGGAAGGCGACCAGGGGAGGTGTGAAGACGAACTGGCCCTGTCGCTCGGCTCGGGCGTCTGCTGGGCTGACGGGTCCGAGCCGGCTGATGCTCTTGGTCGGCAACGCGTCAGCCACGTTCCGCTCCAGCGCCGAGGTCCAGATCACGGTTCCGGTCCCGGCGCCGGAGTTGAGGGTGCCCGCGTTGTCGCCGTTGTAGCGGACGATCGCGTCGCCCTCCCGGCCGAGCGGTACGTAGTTCTTGGCCGAGGCGGCGTACGAGTTCGCCATCGCGAAGGCCATCGCCGCCGTGGCCGCGACCGACATCATGATCGCGGCGGCAGCCGGACCGGTGCGGTGCCGGTGGCGTGCGGCGTCGCGGAGGGCAAGCCGTCCACTCAGTGGCAGCGCCCGGCCGATCGTGGCGGCCTTCGCGATCAGGTTCGGCAGCACCCAGACCAGTCCGATGACCACGCTGGTGATCCCGAGCAGGATGAGCGCGATCGGCGTCTCCGGCGTGATCCCGCCTTTGTAGTACTCGGGGTGAGCGGCCGCCTCCTTCAGGTATTGCTGGTAGACGGCTGCCATCCAGCTGGTGCCGAGCACGACCGCGCCGATACCGGCACCGACCATGATCAACGCCGGCCGCCGCAGCCGTACTCCGGTCCCGCCGGCAGCGAACCGCCCCGCCAGTGCAGCCATCGGCGGCCGCTTCGCCGCGGCACGAGCCGGTACGACGGCCGCCAGCAACCCGGCGATCGCACCGATCGCGCCGATCACGACGAGCCGTCCGACCGGGAAGTCCCAGGCCAGGATCAGCTGTCCGAAGAGTGTTTCCCACAAGGGTTTCCCGGCGATCAGCGTGATCGCGGCCACCGCGATGCCACTGCCGGACCCGGCCAGGCCGATGACGATCCCCTGGGCGATGACGATGCGGCGGATGTCGGCCGGGGTACCGCCGGTTGCCACGATCAGCCCGAGGGTGCGGGTCTGCCGACGGGCGCTCACGGCGAACGCCGTACCGGCCAGAAGGACGATCTCGAGGACGCCGAAAGCGACGACCAGCGCCACCACGGCCATTCCACCGCCGTCGTAGGTGTCTTCGAAGCCTGGTGGTGGGTCGACGATGACGGCCCGCGGTGTGAGGACCACGCCCTGACCGGCCAGTTTCCCCTGCAGGGCTTGAAGATCCGTACCCGCCGGAAGACTCGCCACGTACCGCAGCTCGGAATCCGTGCCCTGCTTGGTCAACGCCGATCCGGGCGGCGCCCAGATCGATCGCTCCTGGGTGGCGGACGGACTCTTGGTGATGCCGACCACCTTGTAGCTGGGGCCGTCCAGCACCGACACCCGTGCGGCCGGCTCGAGCTTGCCTCCGGCCAGCAGGCCGAGATGTTTCGCCAGCTCGGGGCTGAGGGCAACTTCATCGGATGCCTTGGGCAACCGTCCGTGGTCGAGACGGTAGGAACCCGCCGACAGGCCGTCGGTGCCGTCGACGAGGATGACCGGATAGGAGGCAGCGGCCGAGCCGGTGGTTCTGAGCGTGGTCGTGCTGACGACGCCGGTCCGAGCGGCCAGTTTCGAACCTGGCGGGAGAAGCTGCGCCAGATCGACCTTGCCGGGATCGCGCTGGTCGTCGAGGGTCGAGTCCTGGGTGTAGGTGTAGCCGCCGTCGATGACTTGCCGGAATTCGCCGGGGTCGAGCGTCCGGTGGATCGTCACGACGACCTGCGCGTCCGCCCTGCCGATCAGCTCGGTCGCCAGCGGTTCGCCCTTCGGCGACAGGCTGGGCGTCACGATCGCCAGGAAGGCGGCGGCCATCACCGGCACCCCGATCAGGGCCGCGATCAACGCGGTGCGGCCGGGCGAGCGGAGCGCCGTACGGCGGGCGATCTTGAGCGCTGGTCCCCAGGACATCAGTGGCCCCTCGTCATGGTGCCGTCAGCAGCACGTCGGCGTCCGGCAGCGGGCCGGCCTGGCCTACCAGGACACCATCGCGCAGGTAGACGACGCGATCCGCCCAGGCGGCGTGCCGGGCGTCGTGGGTGACGAGGACGCCGGCGATGCCGTGCTGGTCGCAGCGGTCGCGGAGCAGTTGGAGGACGGCCTCGCCGGTGCCGGAGTCGAGGGCGCCGGTCGGCTCGTCGGCGAGCAGGATCCGTCGGTCGCCGACGATGGCGCGAGCGATCGCGATCCGCTGCCGCTGGCCGCCGGACATGTCCTCGGGAAACCGGTCGGCCAGCTCGGGGATGGCCACTTCCAGCAGGGCTGCTTCGGCATACTTGCGCGCAGTACGGGCACGGGCACCGTCCAGTTCGAGGGGCAGGGCGACGTTCTCGACCGCGGTCAGGGCGGGGATCAGGTTGAAGTCCTGGAAGACGTAGCCGATCCGGCGCCGGCGCAGGGCCGCGACCGCGTTCCGGCTGAGCGTCGTGATGTCGTTGCCGTCGATCAGGATCTCGCCGCTGGTCGGCTGGTCGAGCCCGCCGGCGCAGGTGAGCAGGGTGGACTTGCCGGAGCCGGACGGGCCCATCACGGCGACCAGCTCACCGGCCGCGACGGCCAGGTCGACGCCGCGGAGCGCGTGCACAGCCTGGTCGTCGGTGCCGTGCTGCCGGGTCAGCCGGCGGATGTCGAGTATGACGTTCATCGTCTGACCCCCGGGTCGATGTTCAGCTTGGTGCCTTTGGGTAGCTGGGTCTTTCCGTGCTGGGCGAGCATCGACTCGCAGTGGTCCAGCCAGCGGATCTCGGCCTCGGCGGAGAAGATCATCGACTCCAGCACCAACCGCCAGGAGATGTCGCTGTCCTTGCTCTGCCGTTTCAGCCGGGTCAGCTCCTGCAGCGCCTGCATGGTGGAGTTCCGCTGTCGCTGTACGACGGCGGTCACGTTCACCCCCGGTACGGCGAGCGCGAGGGCGAGCTTGATCGCCAGCTCGTCGCGCGGCCGGGACTCCCGGGTCACCGGCGTCTCGAACCAGCTGGTCAGCTCGGCCCGGCCCGCCTCGGTGATCTCGTACATCGATCTGCCGTCGCCGTCCCCCTCGCCGTGCGCGGCCGCGACCAGGCCGTCCCGCTCGAGCCGGGTCAGGGTCGTGTAGACCTGCCCGATGTTCAGCGGCCAGGTCGTCCCGGTCGCCGCCTCGAACTCCCCGCGCAGCTGGTAGCCGTACTTGGCCTCCGCCCGCAACAGGGCCAGCAATCCGTGCTTGATCGACATAGATACTGAGTATGCATACTCGGTATCCGCGGGTCAATCTCCGGGCTGCTCCGGGCTGCGCTGGGCTGCTCGGGCTATTCCGGGCGGACCAGGCGGTGGACGATCCGGGTGGTGACGGCGTCCACGTCGTACGGGCGGCCGGTGCCGGGGGTCAGCTGGTCCAGCACCAGACCGTCGAGCGCGAAGTGCAGGAGCCGGACCTCTTCGGCGCCTCCCGGCAGGCCGGCCTGGACGTGGAACGAGACGTCCAGGTCGAAGCCTTGGCGGAGGGTTCGGGCGAGGATCTCGTGCAGGCCTGGGTTGCGTGCGGCTTCGAGTCTTAGGTCGAGCAGGGCGAGAGTCAGTTCCGGTCGACCGAGGAGGCGCTCGACGATGTAGCGCACGTAGTCGACGACCAGGTCGATCCCCGGCTCACGCTCGGCGAGGGGTGCGAGCACCGCTTCGTCGGGGGCGAGACGTTCGAAGATCCGCTCGCCGAGAGCGCCGAGGAGTGCGTCGCGGGTGCGGAAGTAGTTCGATGCGGTGCCTGCGGGGAGGCCTGCGGCGGCGTCGACCGCGCGATGGGTCAGACCGCGGGCTCCGGACTTCGCCAGTACGGCGAGGCCGGCGTCGGCCAGCTGGGTGCGGCGTTCCGAGTTCTTGGGCACGTTGACAAGCATAGCAGTGGTCGACTACAACTGTCGTGGTTAACAACGACAGCTGTAGTAGTTCGTTCTTGAGGAGTTCTATGCAACCCGCAGCTTTCGGTGCCACCGTGGTCACGTCCCGGCCCGCGGAGGTCGCCGCCTTCTATGTCCAGCACTTCGACCTGCAGATCACCATCGATCTCGGCTGGTTCATCTGCGTACGCCGCGGCGATGCGTCCTGGGAGCTCGCGATCACCGAACGCGGGCACGCCTCGGTGCCGCCCGCGGTGTCTGCCCTGAAGGACAGCACCAACATCTTCGGCTTCATCGTCGACGACGCCGACAAGGTCGCCTCAGCCCTCACCGAAGCAGGCGTATCGCTGGAGACCGAGGTCGTCACCGAGCCCTGGGGTCAACGCCACTTCTTCGTCCGAGACCCCGAAGGCACCTGGCTCGACGTCATCCAGCTGGTAGCACCGGACCCGGACTGGCTCGCCGCCAACATGCCCACCTCCTAGCAGATGCCCGCCCCTCGCCGGTCGCGGTCTCCTGCGGGGTCCGCCTCGCCCGTGGCGGCTCGGTCGAACCTCGCCACCGACCGCCGCCAACTCACCGCGCGGGCCGGGCGGGTGCCCGCCTCGCCGGTGCCCAGTGGTTCCCGGCCCCGGTGGTGCCCGGCCCCGGTGGTGCCCGGCCCCGGTGGTGCCCTCGCGGGGGTGCCCGGCCCCGGTGGTGCCCTCGCGGGGGTGCCGGCACCTTGCGAATCCGCTTTCCCCTACCTGTGAGCGAACGGAGGAGCCGGCGTCTTCGTAGTACGGGCTTCAGAGGGTGAGGAGGACTTTGCCGATCTGGGTGGATTGTTCCAGGGCCTCGTGGGCCTGGGCGACCGCGGCGAGGGGGAAGGTGCGGTGGACGATCGGGCGGACCTTCTTGGCGGCGACGAGCGGCCAGACGTGGCCGACCACCTCGGCGAGAATGCGGCCCTTGTCCTCGACCGACCGGACCCGCAGGCCGGCGCCCGTGATGGACCCGCGGCGACTCATCAGCCGGCCGAGATCGAGTTCGCCGCGGGTGCCGCCCTGCATGCCGATCACGACCAGCCGCCCGTCGTACGCGAGTGACTTCACGTTGTCCTGCAGGTATTTCGCGCCCATGATGTCGAGGATGACGTCGGCGCCGGCCTTGTTCGTCGCCTCGCTGACCACCGAAGCCCACTCGGCTTCCTTGTAATTGATCGCCACGTCGGCACCGAGTCGCGTACAGAAATCCATCTTGTCCGTACTGCCGACCGTGCACAGCACCCGAGCACCGTGCGCGACCCCCAACTGGATCGCCATCGTGCCGATCCCGGACGCGCCACCGTGCACCAGCAGCGTCTCGCCCGCCTTGAGATGTGCACCCATGAAGATGTTCGACCACACCGTCGCGACCACCTCGGGAAGCGCGGCGGCGCTGATCAGGTCGACGCCATCCGGCACGGGCATCACCTGCGGAGCCGGTACGACGACCTTCTCCGCGTACCCACCGCCGGCGAGCAACGCGCAGCACTCGTCCCCGACCGACCAGCCCTCGACCTCGGCACCGACGGCCGAGATCGTCCCGGACACCTCGAGCCCGATCGTCCCGGGTGCACCGGGCGGCGGCGGATAGTTCCCCTGCCGCTGCAGCAGATCGGCCCGGTTCACCCCGGCCGCGACGACGTCGATGACCACTTCGTCCACCGCCGGCGTCGGATCCGGAATCTCACCAATCGTCAGAACCTCGACCCCGCCCGCACCCTCACAAACAACAGCTCGCATACCGCCCACCGTACTGGTTCCGGCTGCCCCGGCGATTCCCCGTCAACCGGTCAGCGATTCCCCGTCACCCCTCCAGCGATTCGGCGATCGCCATCACCTATCGAGCCCCCGCAACTGCGATAGCTCCCACCAATCACCCGGTCCGGACCGCCACACCATCAGTACTCCGGCCTTCGCCGCCGACTCCGGGCTCTCCCCGCCGACTCCCGCCTGAGCGGCCGCGATCGGGCGCCTTCGACCCTCGGTGAAGCGCAGTACTGATGGCGTGGCGGTCCGGGCGAGCGGTTTCAGGGTGGAGTGAGGTCGGTCCAGGTGTCGGCGTCGTTGGCGGCGGGAGTGGGGTCGCTCCACGCGAGGTCGAGTCCGGCGAACAGACGGCGTACGGACTTGTTCTGGGGATCGCCGATCGTGTCGAGGGCGGCAGACAACGCCGTACGCCGGTACGCCGCGGCGAGCCATTGCTCTCGACCACCGCTGTCCCGCAACCCGAAGCCGTCATGCTCCCCGACTCCCGCGACAATCTCCGCGACCTCGACCTCGGTCAGCCACGGCAGATCGCACGAAACCACGACCACCACAGGCGATCCGCCCATCGCCAACCCAGCGGCGATCCCCGCCACCGGACCACCCGCGGGCGGATCCTCGATCGCCCACTCAACTTCCCGGCCCACCGCGCGACGCGGCCCCACCACCACTGTCGATCGCGCCGAACTAGTTGCCCTCAGCACCCGATCCAGCAGCGTGACCCCGTCGACCTCGACCAGCGCCTTGTCCACACCCCCGAACCGCGCCGACGCACCCCCCGCCAACACCAATGCATCAAACTCCACCTGAGCAGTCTCCTCCACGTGACCTGAGGCACTGATCAAGACCCGCTTCGCCGGTCGGGTGAGGCGACCGTGAGCGTCGGCGGAGAAGGTTGGACAGTGCAGGCGGTTCGGGTCAGTCGGCCGGCATCATCGCCGCCCGGCGGGCTGTCAGCTGTTCCAGCTCCTCGGCCGACAACCGTCGGCTGCAGCAGCCCGATCGCGTCGTAGTGGTGCAGCGATCGCACGCTGAGTCCGGTGGCCTTCGCGAGCTCGCCGATCCGCCACGTCCTGGCGTCGATGTTCATGCGTCGAAGCTAGGTCCTGACGCCGGGTGAGGTGCAACCATGGAGTTGTGAAGATCGCTGTGGTGCAGACCGCCAGTTCGCAGGACAAGGCCGCCAATCGCGAGCTGGTGGCGCGGTTCGTCGCCGATGCCGCGCGGGACAAGCCGGACCTGGTCGTCCTGCCGGAGGCGATGATGGCCGACTTCGCCGACGGCGGCGGATCGGTCGGGCCGCCGGCCGAACCGCTGGACGGCGAGTTCGTCAGCATGCTCCGCAAGTGCGCGGTCGAGCACGGTACGGCGATCGTGGCCGGCATGTTCGAGCGCAGCTGCGACGAAGCACGCCCGTACAACACGCTCCTCGCGGTCGGTCCCGACGGCGAGCTGCTCGGCGCTTATCGCAAGATCCACCTGTACGACGCGTTCGGGTACCGCGAGTCGGACCAGCTGACGCCGGGCGACGTCGCGCCGGTGGTGGTCGAGATCGCGGGGCAGAGGGTCGGCCTGATGACCTGCTACGACCTGCGCTTCCCCGAATTGTCGCGAGCGCTGGTCGACGCGGGTGCCGAGATCCTCGCCGTACCGGCTGCTTGGGTGCGCGGTCCGCTCAAGGAGCACCACTGGACCACACTCCTCACGGCCCGCGCGATCGAGAACACCTGCTATGTCGCCGCGGCGGCCCAGAACGGCAAGAAGTACTCCGGGCTCAGCCAGATCATCGATCCGCAGGGCATCGCGATCGCCGCCGCGGGTGAGGCCGACGGCCATGCCACCGCGATCGTCAGCGCCGAGCGCCTCGCCAAGATCCGCACCCAGAACCCGTCCCTGCAGAACCGTCGCTACACAGTCACCCCGCGTTAACCTCCACAACCAGTACTACGCTCGCCCGCGCCAGGTCGTACGGGTTAGCCTCCTGGGGTGACGGATCGGGTGGATGGGTTCGACCTGGAGCATCACGGTGACCTCGAGGTCGGAGGTGGGCTGGTCGACCTCGCGGTGAACGTCAGAGCCGGTACGCCGCCGGCCTGGCTGCTCGATGAGATCACCGCCGGCCTGACCGACCTCGCGTCGTACCCACGCCAGGATGCCGCCCTCGCCGCTCTTGCCGCCCGGCACGGGTGTGCGCCCGAGCAGATCCTGCTGACGGCGGGTGCCGCCGAGGCATTCGTGCTGATCGCGCGAGCGTTCCGGCCGAAGCACCCGGTCGTCGTGCACCCGCAGTTCACCGAGCCGGAAGCGGCACTCCGCTCGGCCGGTCACCTGGTCGACCGCGTCGTACTGCGCCCCGAGGACGGCTTCGTCCTCGACCCGCGCCTGGTGCCGGCCGATGCTGACCTCGTTGTCATCGGCAATCCGACCAATCCGACCTCGGTTCTCCATCCCGCCGACGAACTGCGCGAGCTCGCCCGCCCGGACCGGATCCTGGTGGTCGACGAAGCCTTCATGGATGCGGTGGCGGGCGAACCCGAGTCGTTGGTCGGTGCCTCGATTCCAGGGCTGGTGGTGATCCGGAGTCTGACGAAGACCTGGGGGTTGGCGGGGCTGCGGATCGGCTACGTTGTCGCGGCCGCTGGGCTCATTGAGCAGCTGGCCGCAGTACAGCCGCATTGGCCGGTGTCCACTCCTGCGCTTGCTGCGGCGATTGCTTGCAGCAACGAGCGGGCGATGGCGGAGTCCGCTGCGGCTGCTCTTGAGTTGGACCGGCAGCGTGCGCATCTGCTGGCGGGGCTCGGGGTTGGGCCGGGGGTTGGGCTTGGGCTTGGCGAAGGCGTTTCGACGTACGGCGTACCGCGGGGGCCTTTTGTGCTTGTGCACGTTGAGGGTGCGGCGGCGGTCCGGGAGGCGTTGCGGGAGCGGGGTTATGCGGTTCGGCGGGGGGACACTTTTCCGGGGCTCGGGCCGGACTGGTTGCGGATCGCGGTTCGGCCGGAGGAGATCACGGACGGGTTCCTGAATGTCTGGCGGGATGTGTTCGGCTGATCGGTGCCGAACCGAGTGCTCGCTGTAACTCCGGAGGGGGTTTAGTCCCGGTCTACTTTGCGCACAAGGGAGTACACCGAAGCACTTCTCGAAGGGAGCAGCATCATGGGCATTGAGGGTGACGACATCACGACCTCGTCCGGCGACGGCGAAGGCCTGGCCGACGGCGGTGCGACAGCTGGTGCGCACGACGGCGGTGCCGATGGTGGCGCCGACGGTGGCGCGTCATACGGCTCGGGTGGTTCGGGTGGCTCGGATGGTGAGGGACTTGCTGACGGCGGGGCAGCGGCCGGCGCACACGACGGTGGTGCCGACGGCGGCGCGGAGGGCCCCGCGGACGGCGGCGCTTCCTCTGGTGTGAGCGACGGCGGTGCTGACGGCGGTGCTGACAGTGGAGCGGAAGGCCCTGCTGATGGCGGCGCTTCGGAGGGCGTGAGTGATGGCGGTGCTGATGGTGGCGCCGAAGGCCCCGCGGATGGTGGGGCTTCGCAGGGTGTGAGCGATGGCGGTGCTGATGGTGGTGCCGACAGTGGTGCGGGTAGCGATGGCAGCGCTGACTCGGAGGGTCCTGCTGACGGCGGGGCTTCGGAAGGTGTGAGTGACGGCGGTGCTGATGGTGGAGCCGACGGCGGAGCGAGCGAGGGCTCCGGAAGTTGGTGACTACACAGCCGGAGGCCGGGCAGCAGTCGTCGGACGGCAGCCCGGCTCTTCGACGGTGTGTGCGCGGGGACCTCGAGGAGTTCGCCAGTAGCTACTGGGGTAGTCAGGCACTGCTCTCGCCGGCTCCGGACATTCCGGCCGACGGCTTCGCCGACCTGTTCAGCCTGGCTGCCGCGGACGAGTTGCTGTCCCAACGCGGTCTCCGTACGCCGTTCCTTCGGATCGCCAAGAACGGCACGGTTGTCGGCGACAACCAGTTCACCGGTGCCGGCGGAGTCGGTGCGGAGATCGGTGACCAGGTACGGGACGACAAGGTCGCTGCACTCTTCGCCAGTGGACACACGGTTGTGCTGCAGGCCCTGCACCGAACCTGGCCGCCTCTGGTCGACTTCGCTACTCAGCTGTCGGTTGAAGCCGGGCACCCGGTGCAGATCAACGCGTACATCACACCGCCTGAGTCACAGGGTTTCTCGGCGCACTACGACGTACACGACGTCTTCGTACTCCAGATAGCCGGTGAGAAGCACTGGACTGTCCACGCACCGGTCCACGTCGACCCACTGCGCAACCAGCCCTGGACTGACCACTCCGCTGCTGTCGCTGCAGCGGCGCGCGACCGGGAGCCGGTGATCGACGCCGTACTGCGGCCTGGCGACGCGCTGTACGTACCACGTGGCTTCCTGCACTCCGCGAAGGCTCTCGGCGGAGTCAGTGCACACCTAACCGTCGGTCTGCACACTCTCACTCGGTACCTCCTCGTGCAGGAGCTAGCCGCGCTTGCTGCGAACCAGGCTGATCTGCGCACTGCACTGCCGCTTGGGTTTGACTCTGGTGATCCTGCTCAGGTCGCGCAGCACTTCGAGAAGGTGCTGCCCCTCCTGGTCGAGCAGATCCAGTCGACGTCGGCCGAAGAGCTCGCGGTTCGCCTACGTCGCCGTACCTGGTCCGGCAACCGCCCAGCACCACTAGGCCCACTCGCCCACGCTGCAGCGATCACATCCCTTGCAGTCGGTACGACGGTTCGCCTGCGCACCGGTCTTCGCTATCGGCTCGTCCCTGGTGATCCGGTACTGCTCCAGCTGTCCGATCGCACCATCTCGTTGCCAGCAGCAACAAGCGAGGCCGTCGCGCGACTCTGTTCGGGCGACGAGGTCCGAGTCGGCGACCTACCAGGCCTGGACGAGGCCGACCAGTTGGTCGTAGTACGCCGCCTGATGACCGAGGCAGTAGTAGTCGCAACCCCCCACTGACCCTGGCACCCACCCCCGCCCGACCTGGTGAGACCCCACATGACCGACCCGGCGACTCCACACCACGACCCGGTGACACCGGACGACCGCCCGGAGACACCCCGCTTCCGCCGGCCCCGGAGACCTCCGCTTCGGCCGACCTGGAGACGCCCGCTTGCGCCGGTGGAGTCGCCTGGGACTGATTCGGTGAGAGTGTATGACCGAGCCGGTGGCGGCCGATGGGGACGCCTGTGACTGAGTCGAGGTACCAGCCGGACACCGGCTGCGCGGCCTCAGCCGAACAACGCGGTGACTCGTTGATGGCCTCAGCCCCACCGGCCCAACGCTGGCTCCTCATCGAGTCCCGATCCCCCTGGCCCCGAGACGCCCTGACCACCCTCGCCGAATCCGATGACGTGGCTGCGAAACCTCCAGGTGGGCCGGGGGGTGTTTCCCCGGCATCGCCAGGTGGGCTGGGGGTTGAGGTGGCGCGGTTGTGTCGGGAGGCGGGAATTCGGCCTGTGCTGATCCGGCGTTACGGGCGGATCGATCGGAGCGTGCCTCGGCGGTGGGGGTTGGTCGACAGCCGGCCCGGGCAGGAGTCGATCCGCTGGGGTGAACTCTCGGCGGACGAGCAACTGCTGGATGTGTTGGCCGGTCGCCTTATCGGTGAGCCGAGTAGAGAACCGATCTATCTCGTCTGCACGCATGGGCGCCACGACGCCTGCTGCGCCGTACGCGGTCGTCCGGCAGCCGCAGCCCTCGCCGCTGCCTATCCCGACCGGACCTGGGAGTGCAGCCACGTCGGCGGCGACCGCTTCGCCGCGAACGTGGTGCTCCTTCCGCACAGCCTCTTCTACGGCCACGTACCGCCGTCGCAGGTCGTCGATCTCGTCAAGCGGTACGACGAAGGCGTGATCGTCCCCGAGTACTACCGAGGCTCAGGCGCCTTCCCCGCGCCCGTCCAAGCAGCCCAACACTTCGCCCGAGCAGCCGGCCACTCCCGCGGCGTCACAGCCCTCCACCCCGTCACCGTCCGCCAATCCGCCCCCACCCACTGGCAGATCACCCTCGCCACCCCCGAAGCCAACTCCCTCGCCACCCCTGAACCCAACTCCCTCGCGGCCCCCGAAAACGACTCCGCCTCCGGCCCGGACTCCATCACCGATCCCGAGCAGGCCGGCAACCACGTCCTTCAAGTTGAGGTCGCCGCTCACACCGTGAGCGTCGACGCTCGGATGACATGTGCGGCGCGGCCTCCGGGGCATGTTCGTCAGTACACCCTCGAGTCCGTCCTCACCCGACCCTGATCCAGTCGGGGATGCGGCGGTCTGTCGGTGGGCGCTGGTAGGTCTGGTGGTTGCCGTCCAGGGAGCCGAGGGAGACCGTGATGCAGCAGCGACCGCGTGTGGTGGTGAGTGTGGGGGCGAGCGTCGATGGGAAGGTCGCGCTCACCCGGGACGCGCTTTTGATGCACCAGCCGAGTACGGATCTCTGGGCCGCGATGACTCCACCTTCCGCCGACCCGATCCCGGTCGACATCATCGAAGTGGTCAAACAGCAGTACGGCTGCAACGCGATCCTGGAAGGCAGCGGCAGCCTGGTCACCGAGGACGAGATCCCGTCGGAGCTCCCCGCCTTTGACGGCGACCCCGCCGGCCTCTACCAACACTTCCTCCCACCCGACATCACCGGACAACCGTCGCCGCCGCACATGTGGTTCCCCGTTGTCGACAGTCGTGGACGAGTGCGCTGGACCGAGGACCATGAGAACTGGGACGTGCTGGTCCTGGTAGCCCGGTCCACTCCGCCCGCCTATCTCGCCTATCTCCGCCGCCAACACATCTGCTACCTAGTCGCCGGCGAGGAGCGCGTCGATCTGACCCAGGCGATCACCGCGATGGGCACCGAACTCGCCATCACCTGCGTACTCTCAGCTGCAGGCGGCGGCCTCAACGGCGCCCTCCTGCGGGCCGGCCTGATCGACGAACTCCACCTGACCCTGGCCCCAGCCCTCATCGGCGGACTAGGCACCCCCTCGATCATGGACGGCCCACCCCTCACCCCAGGCGAGCCCCCCACCCCCTTGCAGTTGCTCTCAGTCCACACCGACACATCCGGCTCAGTCCGCCTCCATTACGCCGTCCCCGGAAGCTCCCCCAACAAGGCGCAAACCCAGTGACCGCCTGGACGGCTCCAACCCCAGCAACCCCTCGGCCGCCGGACTAGCGTCGGCGGAGGAGGAACGCATCCGCTGGTCGTGGGGCGCGGCACCAGACGACCGAGGGATGGGCGAAGCAGAACCGGCGCCTGGACGGGTGGAGGCCCAGTAACCCGCGTGGACTGGTCGAAGCTCAGCGATCGCGCGTGGCGGGTGGATGCCGAGCGATCCCGCGTGGGCGGTGGATCACGAGCGATCCCGCGTGGGCGGTGGATCACGAGCGATCCCGCGTGGGCGGTGGATCCCGAGCGATCTCGCGTGGCGGGTGCAGGGACGGGTGATTTTTGGCGGGCGAGGGCGTGGGGCTGGTGGTTAGGGGATGGGGGTGTCGGTGGTGTGGGCGGCGTAGAAGTGGGATTGGCGGGTCATGATTTCGCGCATAGGAGTACCTCGGGGGACGCCGTAGACGGTGCCGGGGAAGTCGAGTTCGCGCTGGATCGCCCAGAGTTCTTCGTGCCGGTCGGGCGAGAAGAGCTGGGCCGGGTCTCCGACGGCGATCCAGCCGATCGGCAGGACCGTGCCTGGTTCCAGCCGCGAGTTGACGTGGAGCACGCTGTTGATCCGCAGTTCGGAGCCCGCGCAGGCCACCGAGCCCGGGAACAACGCGGCACCCGTGGCGATGAAGACCTCTTCCTCGACCGTGGCGCCGTTCACGTGTGCGTGTGGACCGACCAGGACCGCGTCCCCGATGAGCGCGGGATGGTCCGCCCGGCCGCGCACCAGGGCGTTCTCCATCACCACACTGTTCTCTCCGAGGTGGACCTCGCCGTTCTCCGCGGTCAGCACGGCGCCGTGCAACACCCTGCTGCCTTCGCCCAGGACGACTGCTCCACAGAGCACTGCCGACGGAGCGACGTAAGCGGATTCGGGCACGACCGGTCGCCGGCCGCGGTGTTCGTACAGCATCAGCTCACCCTCTCGTTCTGCATCACCTCAGATCTCGTCATTGTCGGTCGGAAGGCGGAAGGATCCACAGCCCGGGCCCTCACTGCCCGGACGGCCGTCGTCCGGAGCGGCCGTCCACGTCAAACGGTGGGAGGTTCGGCCAGGAGGACGAAGGTTCTGGGTGGCAAGTGCTGGGATCCGCGAGCTACAAGATGGACATTAGAACACCTGTTCGAGCGACGCAAGAATCTCTGACAAGTCAGCCTGTCGCCCGATTCAGGCGTCCCGAGGACCTGGAGAAGACGCTATCGGTCGCGACCGACAGCCGCGTCCGGAAGCACCCGCTCGAGCGCGACGATGGTGCCTGCCGCGACCAGGGCCAGCAGTGAGATCGCGAGCCACGGGAACTCACGTCGTACCTCGAAAAGCTGGGCGAAGAAGCCCGGCGCCAGCACACTCGCGAAGGTGAAGGAGTACTGCCAGTACGACAGGTACTTCCCATGCCCCACCTTCGGCGCAACAGCCGCCGCTAGTGCATTGCCGGTCGCAGCATGCAGCACATCAGCAAAGGCGAACACCATGGTCGCCAGCACCAGCCCCGCCACGACCAGCCCGTCAGGCAGGTGGAGCAGGCCGGCCATCAACACGCCCCAGACCACCCACAGCAGCCCAGCCAGCACGAGGACGTGGGTCTTCCGCCGCTTCTCGGTATGCCGCACCACGAGCGTCTGCCCGGTTGCCAGTACTACAGAGATCGCCGCCAGCAGGACACCGACGATCCACTTCGGAGCAGGCAGCGCCTCGGTCACGTAGACCGGCAGACCAACCCCCATAGTCATCGTGCACAGGGCAAGGATGGTGTTGGCGCCGATCAGCACCAGGAACGCCTTGTCCTTGCGTAGCAAGGGGGCGCCCTGGTTCGCGTCAGCGTCCGCAGTACGGGAGTGGGCGACATGCAGCCTCAGCAGCAGGACGCCGGCGAGGAAGAAGGTGATCGCGTTGACCGCCATGGCGATCAGGAACGGCCGGTCGCCGTCGAAGGCCAGCAATGCACCAGCCGCGAGCGCGCCGAGTCCGAAGCCGGCGGCCTGCATCATGCCGCCCAGCCCGAACCACCGGTCGCGATCACCCGGGTCGGAGACATCGGTTAGCAAGCTGAAGATCGCCGACCAGAACACGCGCTGCCCTGTCGTCATGACCAGGGCACAGAGGAACAGCAACCACAGCGAGCGCCCGAAGAAGAAGCCGACGAACGCCAGACCCTGGGCGAATTGTGCACCGATCACCAGGTTGCGTGGGCCGACCTTGTCGATCACCACACCTACCGCGGCGGGTGCGGCGATCGAGAAGAGCGTTGCGACGGTCAACAGCACACCTGCGGTGCCTAGCGGCAGGTCGGCCACACGGACGAAGTACAGAAGCAGCAGCGGACCGGCGCAGCCGCCGCCGAAGGAGTCGATCATCAGAGCGGCGAGCAGTGGGAACCGGCCGCGGATGGTCGGCAGGCCGAGGGCCGAGGCTGTGGGCATGAGGCGAAGACAGTAGCAAGGCCCGGCCAGTAGCAAAACCCTATTTGGCTCGCACAGACACCTGCCGCAAAGGCCGCCATGCCACTGCCGTCACAGCAACCATGGCGACGAACGCGACCGCGAACGGCGCTGTCAGACCGAACCGCTGTGCCAGTAGTCCGCCCAGCAAAGCCCCGATTGCCGCACCGCCGACAGAGGCGAGCATGTAGACACTGTTCACTCGCCCCAACAGTGCGTCAGGAGTAGCGAGCTGCCGTGCGGTCGTCGACACGATGCCCCACACAACAGCGTGTACGCCGAACACGGCCATCGTCGTACCGGCCACCCAGGGGTTCCGCGTGAGCGCGAGGATCAGGTGCACTGTCGTCTCGATCACCAGCCCTACGCGCAGCAGGGTGAGACTGCCGAAGCGTGGCTCGAGCAGGTGATAGACGGGCATCCCTGCGACCGCCCCGATCGCTCCAGCAGAGATCAACAGCCCGTACTGCGTATCGCTCAACCCCAGTCGCTCCCGGGCGAACAGTACCCAGGTCGCGAAGGCAGCGCAGAAGGTGATGTTCATGACCAGGATCGTCCAGGCGAGGGTGCGTACGCCCGAGTGGTTCCAGAGCCAGTGGATGCCTTCCCGGACTTCGGTCCATAACGCAGTACGGACTGTCGGGACGTCCCGTGGCCGACTGGTGACGCGGGAGATCAGGGCAGCGGCTGCGGCAAACGTGACTGCGTCCAGGACGAGCGGGACGCCGTTGCCGAGGGCGAAGAGGAACGCTCCGATCGGTGGACCGCCGAGCTGGCCGAGGACCGTGCCGGTCGCGAAGAGCCGGGCGTTTGCTTTACCGAGTTGTGTTTTCGGTACTGCGCCGACGAGGAGAGCGCTGGCCGCATTGTCGGCGAGAGTCTCCGCAGTACCGAGTAGGAACAGCGTCAGATAGATGGCCCACAAGGGTGAGTGGTGGAGCAGTACTGCGAGTCCGAGTGCGCCTAGGACGACGCAGCGGAAGGTATCGGCGGCAATGATCATCCGTCGCCGGTCGAGTCGGTCCGCCAGCGCTCCGCTGAACAAGGCGAACAGGAGCCAGGGGAGTTGCTGGATGAAGGCGGCAGCGCCTACTGCGGCGGGTTGATCGGTGATCGAGGCCACCAGCAGCGGCCCGGCGGCGACCATGGCGCCGTCGCCGAGATTGGAGATGGCCGTGGCCGGCCAGATCTTGCGGAAGTCCTTGCCGAGTTCAGCGGGCAGGACTGTGGACAGGAGGGATCGCATCGGAGCTCCAGAGGGCATGGCGAAGGACAGGACGGGCGACGTCGCACAGACGTCACCGAACGCCCGGCCTCGTGGATCAGCGACTACTGATCAGCGAGTGGACCGGACGGCGTGGGCCTTGTCCTCGGATGGCCTGGACATTGTTCCCACCTCCGTTCCCTGCTCTGGTGTGCGATCACACTAGCTGGCCTAGGCGATCAGTGCAGTGACAATTAGTACTACGGGGACGCTGGCGATCGTGCTGACGAAGATGGCGTCCCGGGCGAGCAGGGCGCCCCTGTTGTAGCGGGAGGCGATGACGAAGACGTTCTGCGCTGTCGGAAGCGAGGAGAGCACAGTGACGGCCAGTAGAGCTTCAGTGTCGAGACCGATGAGGAAGCGGCCGATCAGGTACGCCGATAGTGGCTGCACCAGCATCTTCAAGCCGACCACGAGTCCTAGCTGCCCAGCGCTGACGCCGCGGCCGGGCAATGGGCCTAGCCGCAGCGATACGCCGTACGCGAGCAGCATTGACGGGACTGCCATCCCGGCCACTAGCTCAAGTGGGTCGTTCAGTACTTGCGGGAGGCGTACGCCGGAGATCGCTAGCGCGAGTCCTAGTGCGGAGCCGACGGTGATGGGGTTCTTGAAGGGCCGGGCGAGCACAGCGCCGACCGAGAGGCGAGTGGGGCTGACTGCGGCGTCCAGGAGGGTTAGTACGAGGGGCTGGAGAACCAGGAGCTGCAGTAGGAGCAGTGGAGCAACCAGGGCGGCGTCACCGAGGACGTAGGCCGCGATGGGGAGGCCTAGGTTGCCGGCATTCGCGTACGCCGAGCACTGGGCCGCGATGGTCGTGGTGGCGAGGTCTTCGCCGCGTATGACGCTCACGGCAACAATCACCGCCACGGACACCACCACTGCACCGGCCAGCGCGACCACGTTGCCGGAGAAGACCGCACGCAGATCGCTGGACTCCAGCACAGTCAGCAGCAGCGCAGGACTCGCCACAAAGAACGCCAGCGTCGACAACGTCCGCTGCCCCGCCTCGTCGATGATCCCCAGGTGCGCGAGCAGAATCCCCAACCCGATCAGCAGCCCGATCGTCGCGAACCCGACGAAGACCCCCTGCACCCCACCACACTATGTCCAGACCAACTGACCCTCCCGCACCGGTCCACTCCTCGACCTCCGGACACCGACCGCGGCCTTGAAACCGGCACGGCCGATGATCACCGGCACGGGTACTCCGCGCCCGCCCGCGCCCGGCGCGCTATCCTCGACCCTCGGAGCCCAGATCCACGCTCCTGGAGGGTTCGCATAGTGGCCGAGTGCGCTGGTCTTGAAAACCGGTATTGCGGGTGACCGTAATCGTGGGTTCGAATCCCACACCCTCCGCCTGCAAGGCCAGTGAACATGCCCTCTGACCTGCGGGAACGTAGGTGCAGAGTGAGGTCGTCTGTTGTCCAGCCCGGTTCGGGCAAGTCCGGCCAGACCCAGCCGACCACGGTCATTCGGGCCCTATATAGGCCCGCACGGGCCCTATACGGGCCCGCACCGCCCAAGCCCACCCCGCCAAAATCCCCGTATGTGGTCCTGGCTCGCCGCCGCCGCCCCGTACGTCTGGTGGCGAGCAACGGCGATCGAAGGCCACCGGGTGGCCGTGGTGATCTGGGATCGCACCGCGGACGACTCGGACACCACCGCCCCGCGCACTGTCCCCCGCCGGCGCTGGGTATGACCGACAAAACGAGAGGCCTGGCTCCGATTCACGGAGCCAGGCCTTTGCTTACCGGGCCGGGCCCAGGTTGAACAATCCGGCAATTTACGGTGTGTAGATGGAAGCCTGCAGATTCGCCGACGTGTAGGTCGCGTCGATGAACACCATCCCCGTGACCGGCTCGCCGCTGTCCCATTGATCGTTCTGGTTGGTGTCTTTGTAGGTGAGTTCGCTGATCGTTCCCCGGGCTTGAACGGTGCCGTTCGAATGGGTCTTGAAGACCGGGCCGCCGGAGTCGCCAGGACGGACCGTGTTGGCCGTGCACCAAACCCGGCCCGGCCCGTCGAAGTCCGCGTTGGTCATGACCGTACCGAACCCGCCGAGCGACGTCAGGCCCGTGTAGGCGACTGTCTCACCGGGCTGGCTCACGGCGGCGTCGACGACGGTGCGTTCCGCGAACCCGCCGGTGGAGAGGTGGACCCAGACGCTGGCGTTGAAGGAGGTGTTGGGTGCGGCCGACAGCAACGCCACGTCGTTGTTGCCCCCGCCTAGCAAGGCTGCCGTCCCCAGCCGGCGATCGTTGTGGTACCAGGGCATGTACAACGGGCCGCAATGCCTCGCAGTACTCCCGTACACGACACCGGTCGCCCACATCTTCCAAGCGAAGCCCAGGGTGCACCTTTTACTCGAGTTGTAGATAAAGTTCCCGGCGGTCCAGCCGCCCGCGTCCGCGTCCGGTGAGCCGGCGGCGGCGACAACACCGCCATGGACGACCTCGGCGAACGGCCGCACCGCCGCTGGGATCGAGTCGTGGACGGCCTCGACGTTGCCGCTGACGAGGAAAACGACAGTCCGCTCGCCCGGGTAGATGGCTTTGATGTCGCCGGCATGTTCACCAGCCCACGTCGCACGGGTCTTCCAGAGTTCGCTGACGCGGTCCGCCGCCTGCCGCACGGTGAAACTGTGCTTCGCCGTCGCCTCGACAGCGAACGGATCCGCAGGGGCGGTACCCGCCGCGCTGACGGGCGACAACGCGGCTCCTACCAGGACAGCGGCGCTGACCACTGCTGACAGTTTGGGTCTCATCACAAGGTCTCCTTAGCTCATAGACACCGACAGGCTGGCAAAGAGTCCTCCCGCCGACGAGAGAGCCAGGAAAACTTGCAGCTATTGGCAGGGAGTTTGAACGGTCTGCGGTAAGCGTTTGCAGGCGCCTCTTTTCGTACCTAGGGTGGCTGCCAGCGACCAAGGGATGAGCAAATGACGAACCTCGCCCTTTCTACGCTCGGCTGTGCGGGCGCGCCGCTCGATCATGTCCTCGCCTTTGTCAAGGCCAACGAGATCGGCGGCCTTGAGCTCAGGACTGCGGACGACGAGTTCACGCATGTCGGCCTGCGCAGCGCAGCGTCGTACGCTGCGGTCTCGGATCGAGGACGCCGGGCTCGAGATCCTCGCACTCAGCAGCTACGTGAAGCTCTGCGCCGTCGAGGAGCAACCCCTCGAAGCCCACCTCGAACTCGCCGCCGACCTGGGCGCCCGCGGCGTCCGCGTCTTCCCGGGAGACCCGAGGCCTTCCCCTTGCCCAGCGCAACGTCCCGCCCGCCGGACATACGAAGACCCGCCAGCCGAGTGCTGGCGGGTCTTCGGGTTCGGGGTACCGGCCCGTTGCCTGCTACATCGATCACGCACTAAGGCTGTTACGGACAGGCTGGTCAGGTGCCGCCGGCCTCCTGCCCCGGCTGCAGACGGTGCGCGCCGCTGCGGACGCAAGCCTGCGCATGCGGCCTGATCTTGCCCGAAAACAGCACCGACGGGCCCGATACGGGCCCGCAAGCAGCCCGGGGAACACTTCGGCGCGATGTTTTCGCAGGTCAGAGCAATATCCTCAGTTGGTCTTGAAAACCGGTATTGCGGGTGACCGTAATCGTGGGTTCGAATCCCACACCCTCCGCTTTGTGATCGACGACAGCCGAACCCGACGACTCGTGGGTTCGGCTGTCGTCATTTGCGGTGGGTCAGTCGTCTAGGGACTGGTAGAGGGTGGTCCAGAAGTCGTGGATCAGGTGGGCGGGGGCGGGGACGGTCATTCCTACCTGGGTGAGGAGGATGCCGGTGAGGTGGTTGGTGGGGTCGGCGTAGGTGGAGGTGCCGGCGCCGCCGTCCCAGCCGAATTGGCCGATGGGGGCGTAGTCGGCGCGGTATGTGCGGACCGCCATGCCCATGCCCCAGCCGCCGTGCTGGCCCTGGCCGTGGGAGATGTGGACGTTGTCGGTGGCCATCGCGGTGCGGACGGCCAGTTGCTCGGCGTTGAGGCGGTTGGTGGTCATCAGCTCGACGGCTGCCCGGGACAGGATTCGCTCGTCGCCGTGCATCCCGTGGTTGAGCAGCATCTGGAAGTACGCGTTGTAGTCGTCGGCGGTGGAGACCAGTCCGCCGCCGCCACCCTGGAACGCCGGCGGCTTGCTGTGCCGGCCGCCTTCCGCCGGATCCCACACGTGGAACTCCCCGGTCTGCGGGTCGGGTGCGTACAGCGGCGGCAGCCGGTCGATCTTGTCGGCCGGTACGTCGAAGCCGGTGTCGTTCATCCCCAGCGGCTCGAAGACGCGCTCCTGCAGGAAGGTCTCGAACGACTGACCGGTGACCCGGGCAACGAGTACGCCGAGGAGGTCGTTGCTGATGTGATACTGCCAGCGCTCACCCGGCTGGTACATCAGCGGCAACTCACCGAGCCGCCGCATCCACTCGTCCGGCTCGGGCATCGGCGTCGGCAGATCGGGGGTGAGACCTTGAGCGAAGATCTCGCCCATGATCGGCGTACCCAACGACGTCATGTCCATGCCGAGCCCGAAGGTCGAGGTCAGCAGATCCCGGACGGTGATCGGCCGCCGGGCCGGCACAGTGTCGTCGAGTGGGCTGTCGATCTGCCGCAGCACCTGACGGTTGGCGAGCTCCGGCAGCCACTGCTCGACCAGGTCGTCCAGCCGCAGCTTGCACTCGTCGACCAGGATCATCGACGCCGCGATCGAGACCGGCTTGGAGGTGGACGCCATCCGGAAGATGGTGTCCCGCTGCATCGGAGCACCGCCGTCGTGCCGCATCGTTCCGAGAGCCTCGACGTGCGTCTGCCCGCCGCGGCTGACCAGCGCGACGAGGCCCGGAATCTTGCCGGACTCGACGTGCCGGCTCAGGACCTCGCGCAGTCTGCGCAGTCCGGTCTCGGAGAAGGCGTTGTTCGACATCGTGTATCTCCCCACAGTGATCCGTTGTTGCGATCACCTTGGTGGAGCACCCTGACACGCCCCTGACACGCCTCAGACGGAGAAAGTCAGGAGGGGATCTCCTGGATACGCAGGAGGTTGCCGGCGGGGTCCCGTACGGCGCAGTCGCGCACGCCGTACGGCTGGTCGGTGGGCTCCTGGACGATCTCCGCGTCGCTGGCCTGGACCTTCTCGAAGGTGTCGTCGAGATCCTTGGTGGCGAGCAGCATTCCGCCGTACGTGCCCTTGGCCATCATCTCCGTGACGACGCGGCGCTCTTCCTCGGTGATGCCCGGGTCGACCGCCGGCGGGTGCAGGACGATGGAGGTGCCGGGCTGGTCGACCGGGCCGACGGTCAGCCAGCGCATGCCGTTGTAACCGACGTCCTTGCGGAGCTCGAAGCCGAGGATGTCGCGGTAGAAGGCCAGGGCTGCGTCCGGGTCGTTGTGCGGCAGGAAACTCGCGTGAATGGTGATGTCCATGTCAGTCACGATAAGTGCGCGTCGACCGCAGGCGCTTCTTGATTCCTGATCGGTCTGGTCACTTGTTTCGAGAAGTACGACGGCATCCCCTCCGTCGCGGTGCCCACCTGGCGCCGGTAGACGCTCGGCGAGACGCCGACCAGCTCGGTGAACCGGGTGCTGAACGTGCCGAGCGACTGGCAGCCGACCGCGAAACAGACGTCGGTCACGCTCATGTCTCCGCGTCTGAGCAGCGCCATCGCACGCTCGATCCGGCGGGTCATCAGATACGAGTACGGCGCTTCGCCGTACGCCAGCTTGAACTCGCGACTGAGGTGACCGGCCGACATGTTGACCCCGCGCGCGAGCGCCTCGACGTCGAGCGGCTGGGCGTACTCCCGGTCGATCCGGTCCCGCACGCGGCGCAGCAACGCGAGGTCGCGCAGGTGCTGCGCGTCGGCCGGGTTGCTCACCCTCGAATCGTGCCACGCGCCGGTGCTAGCAGGCCATCATCTTCTGGATCGCCTGCCGGCTGACGCCCAGCTCGCGGGCGATGTCGGACTGGGACACGCCCTGATCGAGCAGGCTCTGCATCAGGTCGCGACGTTCGATCGCGAACTGCCGGGCCAGCCGGGTGTGGTGGATCGCCTGCTCACGCGCCACTTTGATAGCGTCGAAGGTCTGCTCGTACGCTGAAAGGTTCGCCATACCGACCAGTTGACAACCAGGGGTTGTCGGTTGTCAACCCCTGGTTGTCAAACGTCAGTCGGTGCCGAACTCCATCGCGGCCCGGTCGAGCAGCTCGTCGTCGGGGTCCACCTCGCCGCGGGAGGCGATCGCGTCGGCGCCGCCCTCCGGCATCTCGCCGATCAGCTGCCCGGTGCCGAGCAGCTCCGCGTGCGCCGTACCGATCATGCCCAGGCCGACGTACTGCTCGAGCTTGGCCCGGGAGTCGGCGATGTCGAGGTTCCGCATGGTCAGCTGGCCGATCCGGTCCAGCGGGCCGAACGCGGAGTCCTCGGTGCGCTCCATCGACAGCTTGTCCGGGTGGTAGCTGAACGCCGGACCGGTCGTGTCGAGGATCGAGTAGTCCTCGCCCCGCCGCAGCCGCAGCGTGACCTCGCCGGTGATCGCCGCGCCGACCCAGCGCTGCAGCGACTCCCGGAGCATCAGCGACTGCGGGTCGAGCCAGCGCCCCTCGTACATCAGCCGGCCGAGCCGCCGGCCGTCGTTGTGGTACGCCGCGACGGTGTCCTCGTTGTGGATCGCGTTCACCAGCCGCTCGTACGCCGCGTGCAGCAGCGCCATCCCCGGCGCCTCGTAGATGCCGCGGCTCTTCGCCTCGATGATCCGGTTCTCGATCTGGTCGGACATCCCCAGCCCGTGCCGGCCGCCGATCGCGTTGGCCTCCAGCACCAGGTCGACCGCGGTGGCGAACTCCTTGCCGTTGATCGTCACCGGCCGGCCCTGCTCGAAGCCGATCGTCACGTCCTCGGTCGGGATCTCGATCGACTGGTCCCAGAACTTGACGCCCATGATCGGCTCGACGGTCTCGACGCCGGTATTGAGCTGCTCCAGCGTCTTCGCCTCGTGCGTCGCGCCCCAGATGTTGGCGTCGGTCGAGTACGCCTTCTCGGCGCTGTCGCGGTACGGCAGGTCGTGCGCGAGCAGCCACTCGCTCATCTCCTGCCGGCCGCCGAGCTCGCCGACGAAGGCCGGGTCCAGCCAGGGCTTGTAGATCCGCAGCTTCGGGTTGGTGAGCAGGCCGTACCGGTAGAACCGCTCGATGTCGTTGCCCTTGTACGTCGACCCGTCGCCCCAGATCTGGACGTTGTCCTCGAGCATCGCCCGGACCAGCAGGGTGCCGGTCACCGCGCGGCCCAGCGGGGTCGTGTTGAAGTACGCGCGACCGCCCGACCGGATGTGGAACGCGCCGCAGGTGAGTGCGGCGAGACCCTCCTCCACCAGCGCAGCCCGGCAGTCGACCAGCCGGGAGATCTCGGCGCCGTACGCCTTGGCGCGACCGGGGACCGAGGCGATATCCGGCTCGTCGTACTGGCCGATGTCGGCGGTGTACGTGCACGGGACGGCGCCCTTGTCGCGCATCCACGCGACCGCTACCGACGTGTCGAGCCCTCCGGAGAAGGCGATGCCGACCCGCTCGCCGACGGGCAGGGATGCGATGACCTTGGACATGAGGATAAGTATGCACTCCTCTGCATGATCATGCAAACCGCTAGGTTCGTGCCATGGGTTTCGAGGGCTCTTATCTCTGGCGGCTGCGGCAATCGGTGGGGAATCAGCTGTTGCTGATGCCGGGTGCGCAGGTCGTGGTGGTGGACAGCGAGGAGCGGGTTCTCTTCCAGCGCCGCGCCGACTCCGGCCAATGGGAGTTCCCCGCGGGGGCCGCGGAACCGGGGATGAGCTTCCGGGACACGGCTGCGGCGGAGTTGTTCGAGGAGTCGGGCCTGCGGGTGAAGCCGGACGACCTGATCCCCTTCGCGTCCCTCTCGGATCCTGCCTTGCACCTGATCACCTACCCCAACGGCGACCAGGTGCACTGCTTCGCGCTCTGCTTCGAGGCGCGCGTGTGGACCGGCGACCTCAGCCCGGGCGCGGACGAAGTACGAGAGGCTCGTTTCTTCGAGCCTGGTGAGTTTCCAGAGCCGCTGCAACCACAGACCAAGGCGGTTTGGGACCTGTACTGCGTATTTCAGGCGACCCAGGTCTTCCAGGCCTGCTAGCTGAGGAGTTCGACGAGCTGAGCCATTTCGCTTGGTGGGTCGATGACCGGTTGGATGAGGAGTTCGTCGATGCCGGCCTGTTCCAGGGTGGCGATGCGGGCCGGGAGCTCGTCGCGGGTGCCGACCAGCGCCAGGGTGTTCATCAGCGAGGGCAGGATCAGGTCCCGGTCCTGCGATGAGATGCGGCCGAGGTAGTTGGGGTAGAGCTTGAGGTGCCGGTCGGATGCGGTGGGGGTGGTGCCGCGCCGGTCGAGCAGTCGCTGCACTGCTCCGCGTTCCTCGGGGCCTAGTTGGTCGGCGAACCTGGGAACATCGGCGGCGAAGGCCAGCAGGGACAGCACGAGGTGGCCGGTCGCGTCGCGGGCGGCGTCGCCGGCAGGGTCTTCGTCCTCGTCGAGCACGTGCAGCGCGGTAACGAGGTAGGAGTCAGCCGGGGAGTCAGAAGCCCGTGCCTGATGCAGCGCCCGCCAGGCATTGGGGTCGAGCAAGCCAAAGGAAATCAGGCCGGTACTACGGCGCCCGGCGACGGCGGCCGCCTTCGGTCCAAGCGCAGCCACCACGAACTCGATCGGGTCGGTCGTGTTCACGTGCGCCCCGCTGTGCAGAAACTGGATGTCACGGACCCGATCACCTTCGCGGTACTCCGTCGACCGTCCCGCACAAAGGTCCTGCAATGCCGCGGTGAACTTCTCAAGGGTGGCCGCCGTGGTCGGCGGCATCCCAACAGTGCGCCGGGCGGTGTTCCCCGTTCCGACTCCGCAGCGGATCCGTCCTGGTGCCAAGGCGTTGAGGCTGGCCAGCGCACTCGCGGCAGCCGGTGCCGACCGCAACGCCGGCGAAGTCACCCCGAGGCCAAGCTTGATCCGGCGAGTCGCCTTCGCGCACAGACCCAACGCGACAAAGGGATCGCCATGCACCAGCGGACTGTCGATGACCCAAAGACTGTCCAGCCCCAACTCCTCGGCCTGCACAGCAAGCTCGTCCACCCCGGGTGAGGCGGCGACCACAACACCTGCACGCATCTGAACCTCCCAAGGCCTCCAGCCTGCCAGGTCCCGGCGGTGGGCTCCGTCACTCCCGGCGTGCGGCAGTTGCCCAATGGTGCAAGGTGGTTTCGGCTTGGTCGGTGTCGATGGCTTGGGCGCAGCGGGTCAGGTGGGTGGCGAGTTGGTCGGCTAGCGGTTCGGTGGTGAGGGTGGTTGTGGTGAGGGCTGCGGCGGCGTTGAGGAGGACGGCGTCGCGGATCGGGTTCCGTACGCCGGTGAGTAGGCGGCGGAGGATTGCCGAGTTGGTGGCGGCATCACCACCTCGGAGTTGAGCAGGTGGTGACAGCGGGATGCCGACGTCGCGCGGGTCGAAGGTTGTCGGCGTACAGGTGCCGTCTCGGACGATGTAGACCTGTGAAGTTGTGGTCGTGGTGAGTTTGTCGAGACCGTCATCACCTCGTACGACGAGGGCCGTGGTGCCGCGGGCCGCCAGGGTTTCGGCGATGACCGGTTGGAGGCGGGCCTCGGCGACGCCGACGAGTTGATGCCGGGGGTGTGCCGGGTTGAGGAGTGGGCCGAGGACATTGAAGGCCGTCGGTACTGCGAGGTCGCGGCGTACTGCGGCGACGTGGCGCAAGGCCGGGTTGAAACGTGGAGCGAACAGATAGGTGATCCCGGCCGCCGCGGCGATCGCAGCGGCTCGAGCAGCCGGAAGATCGAGCGGGATGCCGAGTTGTTCGACGAGATCGGCCGATCCACCCGTGCTCGATGACGCCGCGCGGCCGCCGTGTTTGACGACGGTGGTTCCGGTGGCGGCGACGACGATCGCGGCCAGGGTCGAGAGGTTCGCGGCGCCGGTGCGGTCGCCACCCGTGCCGACGATGTCGACGAACGTCCCCGGGATCGTGACCGGTGACGCGTGGGCGCGGAGGGCGTCCGCGAGTGCGCCGAGTTCGGCGGCCGACTCGCCCTTGGCCCTGAGGGCGATCAGGAAACCGGCCACCTGCGCAGCGGACGCGGTTCCGCGGACGAGGTCGTCCATCGCCCAGAAAACGTCTGCCGTGCTGAGATCCTGGCCGGCCAGCAGGCTGGAGATCAGCCCGGCCCAGGTGCGTTCCGTCGTCCGGAAAATCGTTGCCATCGGCAATCCTCGGGGGATGGGGCGCCCCGGCGAGGAAACACGAACGGCTGCCTCGTCGAGGCAGCCGGTTGGGTTCGCGCAGGAAGAAGGGGCCGCCTAGTCGACGGGCCACCAGTTGCTCATGCGCGTGATCACGAGAGCGACCATAACATCAGATCCGCCTTCCCGGACAGCGAACACCGATGTACTGTCGTGAACATGAGTGTTCACCGAGGCTCGCCGCGGGCGGCAACCAACGCACCGGCGACTGCTAGGCCGATCCCCGTCGACATCCGCGACGGCACCGACGTCCGCGGTGACCGCCTTCTCGACACTGCGGCCGGGGTCCTCGCGAAGGATCCGGCCGCCTCGCTGGGGCAGATCGCCGTGGCCGCGGGGATCGGCCGGACGACACTGCACAAGCAGTTCCCGACCCGGCACGACCTCCTGGTGGCAGTCGCCTCCCGCGCGCTCGATATCAGCGAAGCGGTGATCGCCGCCGCGCCGGCCGACCCTGACCCGCTCCGGCGAATGGTCGCCGATCTGCTGCCCTTCGGCGCCTACCTGACGCTGCTGACCGCACAGCCCGAGGTGTTCGCCGACGACGCCGTCACCGCGCGGACCGATGCGCTGGCCGCACCCATCACCGCGATCGTCGCCGGTGCCGGGACCCTTCGCCCCGGCGTACCGGAGTGGTGGCTCGTTCGGTCCCTGCACGCGCTGCTGTTCACCGCGTGGGATCTGGTGCAGGAGGGCTGGCTCGCGCCCCGGGACGCACCGGACCTGGTCCTGTCCACCTTCACCGGAGGAGTGCTGACGCGATGACGGAAGTGTTCGAGCCGTTGTGGTCCCTCTCCGGGCAGGACGATCCGTATCCGATCTACGAACGGCTCCGCGCCGGCGGCCCGATCGTCGGCGCCGGTGTGGAGTGGGTGACCACCGATTACGCCGTCTGCAACGCGATCCTGCGCGACCGGCGGTTCGGGGTGCGGGCGGCCGGCGATCCGGGACCGAGCTCGGAGGACACCTCGGGCAACAGCTTCGATCTGGGCTTCCTCGAGCGCGAACCACCGGATCACACCCGGTTGCGCCGGCTCGCGGCGCCGGCCTTCCGGCCGAAGATGATGACCGGGTACGCCGAGCGGATCGCGGAGTTCACCCGCGACCTGATCACCGGCATCGAGCGCCGGGCCGTGACTGAGCCGGATCGTCCGTTCGACCTCATCGCCGACTTCGCCGCACCGCTGCCGATCGGCGTGATCACGACGCTGATGGGGATCCCGGACGCGGACGTCGACCGGTTGTCGCGGCACGGGACCGTGGTCGGTTCGGCCTTGTCGGGGATCGACGGTCCGGCCGAGGCGGCCGCGCTGGCCGCCGCGAACGCCGAACTCCGGGAGCTCTTCAGCGAACTCATCCCGCTCCGGAAGGCGCACCCCGGCGACGACGTGATCAGCTATCTCGTCGCCGCTTCGCCGGACGGCATCACGCCGTACGAGCTGCTCACGACCGCTCGGCTGCTGCTGATCGCCGGGTTCGAGACGACCGTCAACCTGATCGGCAACGGGATCGGGGCCCTGCTCGATCACCCCGCTCAGTGGGAGCTGCTCGGCGCCGAACCGGAGCGCGCGGCCGCCGCCGTCGAGGAGGTCCTGCGCTATGCGCCGCCGGTGCAGAACACGAGCCGGATCGCCCACGAGCCGGTGACGGTCGCCGGTGTCGACCTGCCGGCGGACAGCTGGGTGATGCTGATCCTTGCCGCCGGCAACCGGGATCCCGGAGTGTTCGACGATCCCGCTGTCTTCGACATCACCCGCCCGAGGCAGGCCGAGAATCTCGCTTTCTCGAGCGGCATCCACTACTGCCTGGGCGCCCCACTGGCCCGCCTCGAAGCTCAGGTCGCCTTCGCGGAACTGGCGACCAGGTTGCCGAAACTGCGTCGCCCGGTGCCCACCGGCTTACCCGAGGACACCCCGAGTTGGCGGTCGTCACGCGTCATCCGCGGCTACGCCAAGTTCCCGCTCTTGGCCTCCTGACAGGGACCGGCCGCGGATGTGGTCGATGACGAACTCGGGAGTGTGGTCGGCGGGGCCGTCCCAGTCGGGGAAGTCGAAGACGGCGAGCATGAGCTGCATCGGGTACGCCGGTGGGCTGGGGCAGGTCCGGACGAGTTCGCCGTCGACCAGGAAGTCGGCGCGCTCGGGCGACCACTGCACGGCGTACGAGTGGAACTGCTCGATGTCGAGCGGCAGCCGGACGGCTTCGAAGTCCTCCGGCACGGAAACGTCGCGGAAACTGTGCAGTCCCATTCCGACCTCGGCGGAAACTTTCCGCACGGATTTTCCGAAGATTTCCGTCACGCAGATCTCCGCGCAGCGCTCGGGCCGGTCCTCCAGTCCGACCAGCCAGAGCGCGACCATCGAGCGCGGTGAGACAACCGCCCGGGCACGCAACTCGATCTCGCCGTACTGCGGGGTCCAGCCCCAGAACGGCTCCTGCTCCTCGCGGACGAGCTGGTCTGCACGGAACGGCTGTTGCCCGATCGTGCTCCCGACCGGGCCCGAGAAACTGCCCGACTGGATGGCCGAGACGCGGAGGGCCGGCTGGTGATCATCAGCACACCACAGGCCCTGGTCCGGTGGGATGCTCAGGTGCAGACAGGAGTCCTTCAGCTCGTACGTCGCGGCCGTTTCCGCCCTGGAACTCCACTGCGGCAGGTAATACGGCGACCAGACGCCGAGGTCGAGCTCGTCGCCGTCGAAGTCGTCCACGAAGTCCGTCACCGTTAATCATCAGCACGCCGGCCGGACCTGTCACATCATGGTCCAACGCATCGTCAAGGTGTTGACGAACCACGACAGGAGATTGTGACCAGTGCAGCAAGCCGATCAACTCGCTGACCAGTTCGAGACCCACCGCGCCCAGCTGCGCTCGGTGGCCTACCGGATGCTCGGCTCGCTCAGCGAGGCCGAGGATGCGGTGCAGGAGGCCTGGCTGCGGCTGAACCGGTCCGACGTGAGCGAGGTCGCGAATCTCGGCGGCTGGCTGACCACGGTTACCTCGCGGGTCTGCCTCGACATGCTCCGCTCGCGCAAGTCCCGGCGCGAGGATTCGCTCGAGGTGCACGTCCCGGATCCGATCGTCGGCAAGCTCGACCCGGAGGAGGAGGCGGTCCAGTTCGACGCGATCGGGCTCGCGATGCTCGTCGTCCTCGACACCCTCGCGCCGGCCGAGCGGCTCGCGTTCGTCCTGCACGACATGTTCGGCGTGAGCTTCGACGAGATCGCGGAGATTGTCGACAAGTCGCCTGCCGCCACCCGGCAGCTCGCGAGCCGGGCCCGGCGGCGGGTCCAGGGTGCACCGACCAGTGACCGCGACGCCGGCCGGCATCGTGAGGTGGTCGACGCCTTCATCGCCGCCTCCCGCAGCGGCGACTTCGAGGCCCTGCTCTCGCTGCTGGATCCCGAGGTCGTACTCCGTGCCGACGCCGGCCTGGCGGCGGACGACATCAGCGGCCCCGCGCACTCGAAGCTCGTTCGCGGCGCCCTCGCCGTCGTCGAGCAGGCTCTGACGTTCACCAAGATGGCGCCGTACACGAGGCCGGCGCTGATCAACGGCACCGCGGGCACCATCACCGTCGTGAACGACCGGCTGATGGGCGTCATGCACCTCACCATCACCGGCGGCAAGATCACCGAGATCAACATCCTCGCCGACCACGCGCGACTGACAGCCCTCCCTGCCTGATCGTCAGGCGAGAAGCGCGACCAGCCGATTCGCTTGTTCTACGGGCGTTTCGGGTGGATTGCGGTGCGCCGACGGACCGCCGGGGCGGAGGAGGGTGAGCCAGAAGATCGCCCACAGCCTGCGGGCGGTCAGCAGTCGTAACGGGTCGACGGGGAAGCGGCCGAGGAAGGCAGACCAGTCCGTCTGCCGAGCGGAGAGGTGCTCCACCAGAGTCGCCAGCTCGACCGCCACGTCACTGACACCGGCGTCCTCGAAGTCGACGATTCGTACGCGCTCGCCGTCCCAGAGATAGTTCGCCAGATTCGGGTCGCCATGGCCGATGACGCTGGCTGAAGGCTCCAGCAGGAGGTCAGGTCCGTCGGCCAGCCATTCGGCAGCCGCGAGCCGAGCTTCTTCGACTACGCCCTCAGCGCTGAACGCGTGAATGTCTCCACGGACTCGCTCGATGAGGACGGGAAGCAGACCTGGCAGTACGCCGTCTGTCGGCAATGACCACAGCGTCCGCAACGCATCGGCAAGTCCATCCAACTCGGCCGGGGTAAGAACGCCGACCAAGGAACGCCCCGGAACTACGGACATGAGCAGCGAGGGTCCGCCGGCGAGCTGTCGCGACGGCTCGGCGATGAGCTGCGGCGACGGGGCGGCGATGAGCTCCAGCGGGGCTGGCACGAGATCCGGGGCTTGCGCGGAGATCGCGCGCAGTGCGGCCCACTCGCGTAGGTGTTCTTCGCGTTCGGTCGACACGTACGTCTTGGTGACCACCGCGCCTTCGATGCTCACCGAGTGTGTCTGCGTCACCCGGTGGACGGTATCCGAGAAAGAAAATTCTGGAGAGGGTGTCAAGAACGCCGCCGGCTCTTCGACGTCTAGGTGAGGACCGAGACAGCGAAGGAGTGCGGGATGAGCGTGCAGGCGGTTGTCGAACAAGGCATCGGGGCGGCCGAGGTTGTCGCGGGGCTGCTCGGGAACGGGTTCAACGGCGACATCCACCGGCCGGGCGACGCGGAGTACGACGTACTGCGGCGGTCGGTGGTGCCCACCTTCGAGTCGCGGCCGGTGGTGGTGGCGGAGGCGAACGGGCGGACCGACGTACAGGCTGCGGTGCGGACTGCGCGGGAGCTCGGGTTGCCGCTCGCGGTCCAGGCGACCGGGCACGGGACCAGGATTCCGGCCGACGGCGGGATTCTGCTGCGGACCTCGGCGATGACGTCGTTGCTGATCGACAGCGAGCGGATGATCGCGAAGGTCGGGCCGGGGACCCGTTGGGGTGCGGTGATCGACGCGGCCGCGCAGTTCGGGCTGGCGCCGCTGGCGGGATCTTCGCGCGACGTGGGCGTCACCGGGTACACGCTCGGTGGTGGGGTCGGGTGGCTGGCTCGCAAGTACGGGTTCGCGGCCGACAGCGTCGTACGGGCTGAGGTCGTCACTGCTGACGGTCGGGTTGTCACTGCATCGGCTGATGAGCACCCGGAGCTGTTCTGGGCGATCCGCGGCGGCAGCGGCAACTTCGGGATCGTCACGTCGCTCGAATTCCGGCTGTACCCGGTCCGCCAGGTCCACGCCGGCATCCTGTACTTCGGCTTCGACCGCGCGGCCCAGATCCTCCGGCACTACCGCGACTGGACCGCCACGATCCCCAACGAGCTGAGCACCGCCGTCGTCCTCACCCGTACGCCGGACGGCCGGCGCGCGGTCGCCCTCAAGGTCCTGTACGCCGGGGAGGCGGACCTGGCTGAGCACATTCTGAAGCCGCTCCTTGCGACCGCGGGGCCGCAGCTCGCGGGCGAACTTCGCACGATGCCGTTCGGCGAATCAGCGATGGGCGGAACGCCGGCCCGCTACCTGGATCTCGTCGACACACTGCCCGATGATCTGATCGATCGCCTGGTCGCGCTGCCGGATGCCACCGTCGAGATTCGCCACTGGGGTGGCGCGATGGAGCACCCTGGTCCCGGCGCCGGGCCGGTCGGTCACCGCGAGGCGACGTACTCGCTGATCATCGACCAGGAGGTTCCAGAGCTGGCCGACGTACTGCGAACCACCGGCCGCACCTTCGTGAACTTCCTCGCCGACCCGAGCCGCACCGCGACGGCGTACTCGGCGACCGACTACCGCAGGCTGCGCGAGGTCAAGCGCACCTACGACCCGACCAACTTCTTCCACCTGAACCACAACATCCGCCCCTGAACCACAAAAACACACGAGAGACGGGCTCGCCGACGGGTCCGGGTTCGGGCGGAGGGCGGTCCGGGGCATGGGCCGCGGACCCGTCGGCGGTGATCTACCGGCACCCGTCGGGGGTGAACCCCGACGGGTCGGCGTACTGCGCGTGCTGACTACGCGGTGCCTGAGTTGCCGTAGACGGTGACGTGGATGTGGTCGTAGTGGTTCGCGGTGGTGCTCCCGCGATCCTCCATCGCCCGCCAGCCTTCGCTGCTGCGCTGGACCGTCCAGATGTGCTGCTGCCAGATCAGCTGGCTGACCCCGAGCTCCTTGCGGTGCGCCTTCAGCCAGTCCGCGATCTCCTGGCCCTTGGAACCGCTGACCATGACGTCGAGCGCGTGACCGGTGGAGTGCTCGCTGCCGCTGTCGCCGCTGCGCAGGCCGCCGTACTCGGTGACCGAGGGGAACAGGTTGCAGATCGCGCGGTGCACCCGGATCGCGTCCTGGGTGAGGCCGTCCTCGACAGCGGAGCCCGACTTGCAGGCCGCGGCCGAGATGCCGCCGCCGGCTTCTTCGACCGGCTTCGTGGCGGCCAGGTACTGCGCCTTCACCCAGCGGGCGGCACCGTCGCGGACGATCTGCGCCCAGATGCCCTGGACCTGACCGGTGACCGAGACCTTGCTGCCCTTGGGGAGAACCGTGAGGAGCGTCTGTCCGGGAGCGGACCAGACGTTCACATCGGTGGTGGTGAACTTGCTGCCGGTGACCTTCGGCGGTGCGACCGGGGCGTTCTCGGAGGCGCGGGTCTTGGTCGATCCGGGCTTCGGGATCGGTGCCTGCTTCTTGAGGTGCTTCGCGACCGGCGTGGTGGGTGCCTGGCTCGGCAGATCGAGCGGCGGCCGGAGTGCGTCCCGGCTGGTCTGTACGTCGCGCGCCAACTGCAGGGGAGAGCTGGCGACCGGTACATCCGTCGAGGGAGCGTGGTCTGGGAAGGCAACTGCCGACCCGGTGGCCATCAAGGCCACTGCCGCACCGGGGATCGCGACCTTCACGATGCCGGGGTAGACAACCTGGCGGCGCGGTTGACGGTGCCGCGCCTGTCTATGCCGTCCTTCAGCCACTGGACCACCCAATCTGCCGAGATCAAAACGTTATCGACCGGAGGAGTCAAGCACAGATCCCGGCGGGTCTCACAACTGAGGCCCGTTTTTAACGGATTACGTACATCGCGCACGCTCAGCGGCCTTCATTCGAGCTGATTATCGGGCGATCTGTTCGACTGCCATGGACGCGCTGACGGACAGCACCGGGCCAGCCGGAAACGATCGGTAGCGGCGAGGTCACGGAAGGTGTCGCGGCCTTCATCGGAAAACGTCTGCCGGTTTTTCCGTGGCAATGAACCGTACTGAGCGGTAGATGATTCAGCTCGTTTCAAGGTGGGCACCAGAGTTGGGCGCCGCCCATTCCCCGCCCGGGCGGCCTGCCTAGAAGGAGGCTTCATGCTCATCCTCGGACTGATCCTGCTGTTACTGGGATTCCTGCTCCACGTCCCGGTCCTGTGGACGATCGGAATCATCCTGCTGATCGTCGGAGCCGTGCTCTTCCTGCTCGGATCCACCGGCCGCGCTGTCGGCGGCAGACGCCATTGGTTCTGATCGCCAGAGTTCTGATCGTCTGAGTGCAGTACGGCAGAACGAGCGGGGGCCCCGCGAGTCAGGTGGCTCGTGGGGCCCCGTCGGCTCTGCTCAGCGAATCTCGAGCACCGCGCGATCGTCGCCGTGCTCATTTTCCGGGTGAGGGCATGCAGTCCGGCTACGATGCGACGGTGAATTACCTCGTGCTGATCTACGGGCAGGATTCGCCGTCGGAGGACGCGTGGCAGGCGGTGCGCGAGTTGACGTTGCTGAAGGACGAGTTGGCCGGGACGGGTGAGCTGGTCAGTTCGGAAGGGCTCGCGGTGCCGGCCGAGGGCAAGGTCGTCCAGGTGCGCGAAGGCGTCCAGGTGGTCACGGACGGCCCGTTCGGTGAGGCGAAGGAACAGTTGGCCGGCTACTTCATGGTCGACGTCGCCGACGACGAGCGCGCCCAGCAGGTTGCCGGTCGGGTCTCCGCCATCGTCGGCGATCGCGTCGAACTACGCGGCGCTGTCTTCCCCGACTGATACCAGCTCCAACTTCTCGGCCGAGCGAGCGATGAGCAGACTCGTCCCGATCAGGCCGACCGCCACAAACGCCCAGCAGGCAGCAAAACCAACCCGGAAGCCATCGGTCATCGCGACCGGTGACGATCCCGTGGTGTTCGAGACGGCGACGGCGGAGAGTACGGCGATGCCCAGCGCGCCGCCGGTCTGGAAGCATGCGTTCTGCAGGCCGGACGCGACGCCCGCATCCTCCCCGGCGACATCGCTCAGCGCCGCGATCGCCCCGGCGACGCACCCGGCGCCGAGGCCGGCTCCGAAGATCGTCAGTCCCCAGAACGCCACTTCGAAGTACCCGGAATCCACCGTGACCCGGCTCATCACCGTGGCGCCGATCCCCGCCAGCACCAGCGAGCCGGCCGCGACCGGGCGCAGACCGATCCGCGTCACCAGGTTCTGCCCGACCATCGACCCGATCACCGCCAGTGCGGCGAGGACGGCAGACATCAGCCCGTACTTGATGGCCGAGGCTCCGAGCGCCAATTGCGCGTACTGCGTGTAGATGAAGTTCAACCCGAAAGCCCCGGCTCCGAAGGCGATCGTGATCAGGTTGCCGCCGACCACTGCTCGCGACCGGAAGATCCGCAACGGCAACAGCGGAGCAGCCGACCGCTTCTCCACCGCGACGAACGCGGCGAACAGCGCGACGGAGAGGACCGCCAGCAACGTGGTCCGGCCCGCCGACGACGCGGGCGCCTGAATCACGGCGTACACAAGGACGATCAGTGCCGCTGTAACCGTGATAGCACCAGCCACGTCGAAACCGCGGCGCCCCGGCCCACGGCTGTCCTTCAGGACAAGTGGGGTCAGTACTGCGACCAGCAAGCACACCGGCACGTTGATGAAGAAGATCCACTGCCATCCCAGCCCATCAGTCACGGGCCCGCCGACCAGCGATCCCGCAGTACCGCCAACTCCGCTCACAGCGCCCCAGATGCCGAGCGCCTTGTTCCGCTCAGCTCCCGCCGGGAACGTGTTCATCACGATGGACAGCGCACTAGGAGCCAGTACGGCGGCCGCGATCCCCTGCAACCCTCTGGCGAACACCAGCGCGTCGCCGCTCCACGCGAAGCCACACAGCAGCGAGGACCCCGCGAACATCAGTACTCCGGCCAGGAACACCCGCCGTCGGCCGAGCAGATCCGAGATCCGGCCACCGAGCAGCAGCAACCCGCCGAACATCAGCGCATATCCGCTGGGAACCCACTGCACGCCACCGGCGGAGAAGGTGAGATCGCGCTCGATCGACGGCACCGCCACCAGCACGATCGAGGCGTCCAGGATGATCATGAACGCGGCGAGGCAGAGCAGCGCGAGCGCGAACCAGCGCTTCGGATCCGGCGTATTCGACATGACGCGAGGCCTTCCGTACTCCGGGCGCCCGGGCTGGGCACCTTCTTGCGCGAGACGTCGGACCCGGCCGCGGCGACTCGACAAAACTTGTCGAGAACAGAGCCACCAGTTCCGACGTACCCGGTGAGAGAGGGTCGCAACGAACCCTTGAGACCGTCAGGATGGTGACCGTGAAGTACATGCTGCTGATCTACAGCAACGCGGAGAGCTGGGCCGCCCTGTCCGCCGAACAGCGCGAAGGCCTCGGCCGGGCACACGCCGAGCTGACCCGGGAACTCACCGAGCAGGGCCTGCTGGTCAGCTCGGCCGGGCTCGCCGACCCGATCACCACCCGGACCGTGGTGGTCCGCGACGACGCCCTGACCACCACGGACGGCCCGTACGCCGAGGCGAAGGAGCACCTCGCCGGGTTCTACCTGGTGGAGTGCGACACCATCGACGAGGCGATCGATTATGCCGCGCGGATGCCGGACGCGAAGTATCTGGCGGTCGAGGTACGGCCGGTGATGGATATGTCGGGGCTGGAGATGTGAGCGACTTCGAACTGCTGCTGCGGGAGCAGACCCCGCAGGTCCTGAGTGCGCTGGTCCGGCACTACGGGCACTTCGACCTGGCCGAGGAGGCCGTCCAGGAAGCACTGCTCGCCGCCGCCCAGCAATGGCCGGTCGAAGGCGTTCCGGACAATCCGAAGGGCTGGCTGATCCGGGTCGGTTCACGGCGGCTGATGGATCTGCTCCGCAGTGATACGGCCCGGCGCCGGCGCGAGGAGAACGCGGCGAACCTCGCGGCGCCGGAGGAGTTCGTTGCCCCAGGCCCCGAAATTGACGACCTGGCCGATCGGGACGACACGCTCACTCTGCTCTTCCTGTGTTGCCATCCGGCGCTGTCCGCCGCTTCGCAGATCGCCCTGACGCTGCGGGCGGTCGGCGGTCTGACGACGGCCCAGATCGCGGCGGCGTTCTTGGTGCCTGAGGCAACGATGGCGCAGCGGATCAGCCGGGCCAAGCGGAGTATCAAACAAGCGGGCAGCTCCTTCGAGTTGCCGCCCGAGGCCGAGCGGGATGCCCGGATGGGCGCCGTACTGCACGTGCTCTACCTGATCTTCAACGAGGGCTACACGGCCTCGTCCGGCAGCGATCTGCACAGCGCGGAGCTGACGACCGAGGCGATCCGCCTGGTCCGCGGCGTACGCCGGCTGCTCCCCGATGACGGTGAAGTCGCCGGCCTGCTCGCGTTGATGCTGCTGACCGATGCGCGCCGCCCGGCCCGGACCGACGCGGCCGGCGGGCTGATCCCGCTCGCCGACCAGGACCGCTCGCTGTGGAACAAGGAGGCCATCGCCGAAGGCGAGGCGCTGGTCACCGACGCGTTGGCGCGGACCCAGCTCGGTCCGTACCAGGTCCAGGCGGCGATTGCTGCGGTCCACGACACCGCCGAGCGGTCCGAGGACACGGACTGGCCGCAAATCGTCGCGCTCTACCAGGTGCTCGAACAGATCTCGGACAACCCGATGGTCACCCTCAACCACGCGGTCGCGGTCGCAATGGCCAGCGGCCCGAAGGAGGGGCTCGCCCTCCTCGAGCCGCTGGAGGCCGACGGCCGGCTCGCAGATCACCACCGGCTGGAAGCGGTCCGCGCCCATCTGCTCGAGATGTCCGGCGACCTAGCCGGTGCGCGCGAGAGCTACCTCCTCGCCGCCCGCCGGACCACGAGCGTCCCCGAGCGCGACTACCTGCAGTCCAAGGCCGACCGACTCAATCCCTGACAGACAGTCCGTCTCCCTGCTGCAATCGCTGAACCGGCTCAGCCCTTGACAGGCCAGGCCGAGGTCGCGGTGAGGCGGCAGGTGTGTCAGGTTTGAGGGGTGGATCTCACCAAGGCCGCCGTCCTTCGCGAGTTGCTGACCGGCACCGAACTGGCCGGCCGGACGACCTCGTTCGCGCACTCGCTGCGCAGGTTCACCACCCGCGTCGGTGGGCTGATGCTCTTCGGTCCACCCGAGGACGAGCCCTGGCATCTCACCGCCCACCTCGACGACGAACTCCACCGCGCCGGCGTCGAGGACGTCCGTCCGTCCCTGGTCCGCTGGGCACCGCCGCCCGATGCCCCACCGCATCTGGCGATCGGGCTCGACCGGCTCCGCGACGCGGGTCGCGGCGAATCCCTGCTGGTGGTGGCCGAGCAGACCCCGGCGGACGCGCTGCTCGAACGGATCGACGCCGTACGCCGTCGTGGTACGACGATCTTCAGCATCTCCGACGGCAACAAGGACCTGGCCGACCTCAGCCACGAGTCGCTCGTCCCCGAACTCCTGGTGCCCGCGACCTTCGGCACCGGCTGGGTCAGCCACCCGGTCGGCCAGGACCAGCAGGTCGACCACGACGAACCGGATCACGGGCGCCACGCCGTACCGGAAGAAACCCTGACTGCACTCCGTGACGCGGTCGCCGGCTTCGAGATGACCCAGCACCTGGTCAGCCTCGCCGTCGCCGACGACGACGTCACCCAGTCCGCTTGGCGCCGCCGCCTCCGCACCCTGATAGAACGCCTCGGCGGCGAACCAGCCTGACCGCTCACCGGTCGATCGGCCCGGCGACCTGAGGCGTCCGCGGCCCGGCGTACGGACTGCTAGTCGGTCAGGAAGAGGGCGGCGAGGCGCGGGAAGCGGTCGCGGAGTTCGTCGTTGTCGTCGAAGTCGAACTGCTCACCGGCCGGTACGTCGTCGACCTCGGCGCCGGCCGCTTCCCAGTAGCCGGCCTCACTTCCGGTCGCCGACTCGTACGCGCCGACCGCGACCCCGAGCATGCCCTCGCCGTCGAAGCCCTCGAAGTCCTCACCGAGATCCTCGTCGACCACATCGGCCAGCGAGTCCGGATCGGCGAGCGCCGCCTCCCAGACCTCCTGGCCTTGAGCGACCAGCCAGCCGCGGAAGAAGTCGAACCCGTCGTCCGAGGCGCCGCCGTTGATCAGGTACGCCGCGCCCCACAGATCCCACCGGTACGCCGCAGCCTGCAGGCGCTCGAATTCCGCACCGAACTCGACGATCTCGTCGGCCGGCAACTTCCCGAGCGCGTCACCCAACGCGTCCGCGACTCCGTCGGGGTCCGCGACCGTGTCGTCGACCTCCGCCCGCGCCGCCTCCACCAACTCCCAGAACCTTTGACCATCCACCCCCAAATCGTGGCACGAGACCCCGGCCATCAGGAACCGCTTCGGCCGAATTACCAGGCTTGGTCGAGGGAGGTGCGGGTTTCTGGGGGGAGCGTCAGGTGGGCGCCGGCCAGGGCGGTGGTGAGGTAGGCGGGGGTGCTCATGCCGACGATGGGGATGATCGAGGGGGTGCCGCCGATCAGCCAGGCGAGGACGACCTCGCTGCGGGTGACGCCGAGGTCGGCAGCGGCCTTGCTGAGGGCTTCCAGGCGGCGGGTGGTGCCGGGGTGGTCGAAGGCCTGGTGGAACGGGCGGTCGGCGCGTTCGTAGCCGCCGGACATCAGCGGGCTGTAGGCGAACAGGTCCTGCTCCGGGTTGCGGTCGGCGTAGTCGAGGACCTCATCGGTGATCCAGCCGAACCGGTGGTCGTGCGCCTGGTCGCGGACGAACGGTCGCGGCTGCAGGTAGGAGTACCGCAACTGCAGGGCAGACGGTCCCATCACGCCCTGCTCGAGCGCGAGTCCACGGGCCCGCTCGACTCGCCAGAGCGCGAAGTTCGAGAGTCCGATCCGGCCGATCGTGCCGGCGGCCGCGTGCTTGCCGAAGGCGGCGACGGTCTCTTCCTGAGGCGTCTCCAGGTCGTCGCGATGTGCCCAGTAGAGGTCGATGTGGTCAGTCTGCAAACGACGCAACGACGTCTCCACAGCAGCGTCGATCGCCTCGGCAGACAGACCTTCTGCGTGCTCCGGGAAGCTTCCCGGCCACAGTGGTTCACAGCCGACCTTGGTGGCGAGCTTGACCCGATCCCGTACGCCGGGCCGCTGAGCGAACCAGCGGCCGAGAAGTTCCTCGCTCTGGCCGCCGTGGCCGCTCGGGTCCTGCCAGAAGGCGTAGCAGTTCGCAGTGTCGATCCAGGTGCCACCCGCGTCGACGAACGCGTCGAGCAGGTCGAAGGAGGTCTTCTCGTCGATCCGGGTTCCGAATTCCATCGCGCCGAGGGCGATCCGCAAATCAGTCATGCCACCACCCTCGGACCTGGAGCGCGCTCCAGGTCAACCCCTAATTCCCGCCGGTCGAGGTCGGACGACCACTTGTTCCGGCGGGTCGAGGTCCGACGACCACTTGTTCCCGCGGGTCGAGGTCCGACGACCGCTAGTTCCCGCGGGTGGAGGTTCGGACGACTAGTTCGGGGGTGAAGGTGACGCGTTGGTGCTCGTGGTCGGGGTTGCCGGACTCGTCGAGCAGGAGCTCCGCCGCCGTACGGCCGAGTAGTTGGCGTGGTTGCCGCACCGACGTCAACGGTACGGCGGCGGCCGCGGCGAACTCGATGTCGTCGTACCCGACGATTGCCAGATCGTCCGGCACCCGCAGTCCGAGACTCACGCATTGCTGCAGCAATCCCAACGCCAGCAGGTCGTTCGCACAGAAGGCGGCGGTCGGGCGCCGCGCGGCCGGGAGTCCGGCAAGTCGTTGCCCAGCGCCCCTGCCTTCGGCGACCGTCAACGCGCCGGTGACCAGGTCGACGAGCTCCTCACCGGAACGGCCGGCCTTTTCGAGTGCGCGGCGAGCGCCCGCGCGACGGTCGGTGACCTGGCCGATGTTGTTCGGTCCACCCACGAAGGCGATCCGTTCGTGGCCGAGCTCCAGCAGATGGCTCAGCGCGATCTCGCCGCCGAACACGTCGTCGACCGCGACCGAGCAGTGCTCGCCGTTGTCGATCGACCGGTCCACCACGACCACCGGCGTACCGCGGGCCGGCAGGTTGCTGAGCCGCGCCGAGTCAGGATCGACCGGCGTGATCAGTACCCCCTGGACCCGTTGCTGCTCCAGCAGATCGAGGTAGTCGGCCTCACGCCCCGCGTCCTCGTTGCTGTTGCAGAGGAAGACGGAGAGCCCGGCAGCCCGTGCAGCCTCCTCGACGCCGCGGGCGACGTCGGTGAAGAACGGGTTGCCCGCGTCGAGCATCAGGTAGGCGAGGATGCGGCTCGAACCCGCCCGGAGCTGCCGGGCCGACTCGTTCCGGACGAAGCCGAGCGACTCCATCGCCGCCTCGACCTTGGCCCGCGTCGCCGGACTGACCATCTCTGGCCGGTTGAGCACATTCGACACGGTCCCGAGCGAAACCCCCGCAGCAGCCGCCACATCCTTCACCCCAGCCGCAGCCCGGATCCCGACAGCCGACCTCGCCCCAGACGCGGTTGTTCCCCCGGCTGACCGCGTCCCGGAGGCGGGCGTTGCGCCGGCGGCGGCACGCGTTGGCCGGCCGTGGTCCGCCGTGCCGCTGGATGCCATTCGAGCCTCCCGGTTTGAAACGTGACAGCTGACGAAGCTTACCCCGCTTCCCCCGCTCCGAGCCGTCCTTCCACCGATTCCCCGAGCGCAGACTCTTGACGCCCACCAGCGGTCGCCCTTACCTTCATGCCATCCATTTGAAACCTTTCAGAAACAAGCGCCAGACGATGAGCGGAGGCCACCGTGCGTGAGGCGACCCCCCTGCTGCGGCTGCGTGCGGTATCCAAGTCCTTCGGCGCCGTCGCCGCCGTCCAGAACGTCTCCCTCGACCTGTACGGCGGGGAGGCGCACGCTCTGGTCGGCGAGAACGGCGCCGGCAAGTCGACCCTGGTGAAGATGCTGGCCGGCGTGCATCGTCCGGACGCCGGCACCATCGAGCTGGACGGCAACCCGATCGAGCTGACCGGCCCGGCCGACGCGAAGGCGGCCGGAATCGCGGTGATCTACCAGGAGCCCACCCTGTTCCCCGATCTGTCCGTCGCGGAGAACATCGCGATGGGCCGCCCGCCACTGGGTCGTTTCAAAACAGTCGACCGTACGGCGATGCTTCGCCGGGCCGCCGAACTCTTCCAGCGGCTCGGTGTCGCGATCGACCCGGCCCGCCCCGCGCGCGGTCTGTCGATCGCCGACCAGCAGCTGGTCGAGATCGCGAAGGCGTTGTCGGCCGAGGCCCGCGTCGTCGTGATGGACGAGCCGACCGCCGCCCTGACCGGCGTGGAGGTCGAGCGCCTCTTCGCCGTCGCGCGATCCCTGCGTGACGACGGCGCCGCGCTGGTCTTCATCTCGCACCGCTTCGAGGAGATCACCGCGTTGTGTGAGCGAGTGACGATCATGCGCGACGGCAAGCACGTCCCGACCGACCTGCTGACCGAGGTGACCGTGGACGAGATGGTCCGCCGGATGGTCGGCCGCGAGCTCGGCGCGCTCTTCCCCAAGCAACAGGTCGACCCGGGCGCGGTGGTGCTCAGCGTCGAGGGTCTGAGCCGCGATCCGGTGTTCGCCGACATCTCGTTCGACGTACGGGCCGGTGAGATCGTCGCGCTCGCCGGGCTGGTCGGCTCCGGCCGGTCCGAGGTGGTCCAGTCGATCTTCGGGGTCGACCCGCGCGACGCCGGCACGGTCAAGGTGCTCGGCAAGAAGCTGAAGCCTGGCTCACCACGGCAGGCGATGGCCGCGGGCGTCGCGCTCGTCCCCGAGGATCGTCGCCAGCAAGGTCTGGTGATGGAACTCTCGATCGAGCGCAACGTGACCCTGCCGCGGTCGAGAGCCCTGTCCCAGTTGGGTTTTCTCACCGGCAGCAGTGAACGCCGTTCGGCGGCGGAGTGGACCAAGAAGCTGAAGACCAAATACGGCCGGTTGAGTGACGAGGTCGGCACGCTGTCCGGCGGCAACCAGCAGAAGGTCGTGCTGGCCAAATGGTTGTCGATGGCACCGAAACTGCTGATCGTCGACGAACCCACCCGAGGCATCGACGTCGGCACCAAGGCCGAAGTGCACCGGTTGATGTCCAGCCTCGCCGCGGAAGGTGTCGCCGTACTGATGGTCTCGTCCGAGCTCCCCGAGGTCCTCGGAATGGCCGATCGCGTCCTGGTGATGCGCGAAGGCCGCCTGGTCGCCGAGCTGGACCGCGACCGCGCGAACGAGGAGTCCGTGATGTTCGCCGCGATGGGTCAGGAGGCCACCCTGTGACCGCCGTCGAACTGCCCGGCGGCGTGACCGCCCGGCGGTCCTCCCTCGATCTCGTACTCCGGGCGCGCGAGCTCGGCATCGTCCTGGCCCTCGCGGCGCTCGTCCTCGTGACGACGCTCTCGAACCACCGGTTCCTGTCCGGCCAGAGCATCCGGGACATCCTGCTCGGCACCGCGATCCTGGCCGTGCTGGCGGTCGGCCAGGCCGTGGTGGTGATCACCCGCAACATCGACCTGTCGGTCGGATCGGTCCTCGGCCTCAGTGCCTTCACCGTCGGCACCCTGCTCCGCGATCACCCAGGCCTGCCGGTCGTCGGCGCCCTCCTGATCGGGGCAGCCGTCGGAGGCTTCTGCGGAGCGGTCAACGGAATCCTGGTCCGCTACGGCAACGTCCCCGCCTTGGTCGTCACCCTGGGCACGTTGTACGTCGTACGCGGCATCACCTACTTCTGGGCCGGCGGTCAGCAGATCAACGCGGACGAGCTGCCCAGCGGATTCCTCGACTTCGGCAACGCGACCCTGCTCGGAATCCCTTACCTGGTGTGGATCGCGATCCTGGTGCTGGCGGTGACAGGCGTCGTACTGCGGAGCTACCGCGTCGGGCGCGAGCTCTACGCCATGGGCTCCAGTCCGCAGGCGGCGAAGCTGGCCGGGATCGCGGTCGGTCGGCGGACCATCGGTGCCTTTGCTGTCAGCGGAGCCCTTGCGGGGTTGGCGGGAGTGCTGTTCGCGGCGAGGTTCGGCACGATCGACGCGGCGGCCGGCACGGGGTACGAGCTGAATGTCGTGGCCGCGGTGGTGGTCGGTGGGGTGGCGGTCTTCGGTGGGAGCGGGTCGGTCTGGGGCGCTGCGTTGGGAGCGTTGCTGTTGACAACGATCGGCAGTTCCCTCGCGGTGCTGGAGATCAACCAGTTCTGGCAGCAGGCGATCGTCGGCGGCCTGATCCTGCTGGCGATCGGCGCGGACCGGCTGGTCGCCGTACGGGTCGCAGCACGCCTGAAGAAGCGAGGCTCCCATGTCCATTAGTCGCTTCGCGAACTGGAACGTCGCGATCATCGCGGTCACCGTCGTCGTCCTGATCGTTGCCTCGGGCACCGTGGACAACTTCGGCACCGCGCAGAACTTCGGCTTCCTGATCCTCGACCTGTTGCCGATCGCCTTGGTCGCGTTGCCGATGACGCTGGTGATCGTCACCGGCGAGATCGACCTCTCGGTGGCCAGCACACTCGGCCTGTCCAGCGCGGTGATGGGCTACCTGTGGAACGCGAACCAGCCGATCGAGACGATCATCCCGCTCTGTCTGCTCCTCGGTGCGGTGCTCGGCGCGATCAACGGCTTCTTCGTCACGGTGCTCGGGCTGCCCTCGCTGGCGGTCACGATCGGCACCTTGGCGCTCTACCGCGGCCTGGCGTTCGTCGTACTGGGTGATGGTGCGGTCGCCGACTTCCCCGCGCAGTACACGGACTGGGTGACCGGCAACATCGGCGGTACCTCGATCCCGAACGTGCTGATCATCATCGTCGTACTGGCCGCTGTCTTCGGAGTGATCCTGCACGCCACCCCGGTCGGCCGCGCCGTGTTCGCCGTCGGCGCGAGCGAGCAGGCCGCCCGGTTCGCCGGAGTCCGGCCCGGTCGGCTCAAGTTCTTCCTGTACGTCGTCAGCGGCCTCGTCGCCGGTCTCGCCGGAGTGCTCTGGACCCTGCGCTACTCCAGCGCCCGCGCCGACAACGGAGCCGGTCTCGAACTCGCCGTCGTCGCGGCAGTCCTGCTCGGCGGCGTCTCCATCTTCGGCGGCAAGGGCGCACTGCCCGGCGTCATCGCGGGCGTTCTCCTGCTGGCGTCGTTGCAGAACGCACTCCGTCTGTCCGATGTCTCGAACGAGGCGCTCAACGTCGTCACCGGCGTACTGCTCATCGTCTCGGTTCTCGCACCAAATCTTGCAACAGCCGTTCGCAGCTCCCTGCAGCGACAGCGCCACCGCTCTGAAAGGACCCAACCATGACGTTTCGCATCTCCCGCCGGATGGCGGTACCGCTGTCGGCGGTAGCCGTCGTCTCGCTTGCGCTGACCGCCTGCGGTGGCGGTACGACGAAGTCCAGCAGCTCGAGCGACACGGCCGGCGGCGGCGCCACCACGGCGGCCAAGGCCGACCCGAACGCGCCGCTGAAGGAAGGCCTCAAGATCGCCTACCTGCCCAAGCAGCTGAACAACCCCTACACCGACGTCGAGGTCGGCGGCGGCAAGGTCGCGGTCGGTGAGCTCAAGGGCACCTACAAGCTGGTCGGCCCGAACGATGCGAGTGCGTCGTCGCAGGTCAGCTACATCAACACGCTGATCCAGCAGCAGCAGGACGTGATCGTGGTCGCGGCGAACGACCCGAACGCGGTCTGCCCGTCGCTGAACCAGGCCCGCAAGGCCGGCATCAAGGTCGTCTCGTTCGACTCCGACGCCTCGAAGGACTGCCGGGACGCCTTCATCAACCAGGCGACCACGCAGGGCATCGGCGAGAGCCTGGTGAAGATGGCGAGCGAGCTGGCCGGCGGTTCCGGTGAGATCGCCGTCCTGTCCGCGACGCCGAACGCGACCAACCAGAACTCCTGGATCGCGGTGATGAAGACCGAGCTGGCCAAGCCGGAGAACTCCAAGCTCAAGCTGGTCAAGGTTGCCTACGGCAATGACGACGACCAGAAGTCGTTCACCGAGGCACAAGGCCTGCTGCAGTCGTACCCGAATCTCAAGGTGATCGTCTCGCCCACCACGGTCGGGATCGCCGCCGCCTCGCGGTACGTGAGCGCCTCGTCGTACAAGGGGAAGGTCGCCATCACCGGGCTCGGGCTGCCGAACCAGATGCGGCAGTACGTCAAGGACGGCACGGTGAAGAAGTTCGCACTCTGGAACCCGGCCGACATCGGCTACCTGGCGGCGTACGCCGGTGCGGCGCTGAAGTCGGGCCAGATCACCGGTGCCGAGGGCGAGAAGTTCAAGGCCGGCAAGCTCGGCGAGTACACCGTCGGCGCGGCCGGCGAGATCGTGCTCGGCCCGCCGACCGAGTTCACCGCTGCGAACATCGACAAGTTCAACTTCTGAGGCCTTCGTGAATCGCTACTGCTTCTGCCTCCAGGTCCGGCCCGACCGGCTGGACGAGTACGTCGAACGCCATCGCACCGTGTGGCCGGAGATGCAGGCCGCGCTGCGGGAGTCCGGGTGGCACAACTACTCGCTCTTCCTCCGTGATGACGGCCTGCTCGTCGGGTACGTCGAGGCCGACGACCTGGAGGCGGCGCAGAAGGCGATGGCCGCGACCGAGGTGAATGCCCGGTGGCAAGCCGAGATGACCGAATTCTTTACTGGTATTGACGGTCGGCCGCCGGACGAGTCGTTCCTGCTGCTGCCGGAGATCTTCCATCTGACCCCGAGTTCCGAGGACTGATATGACCAGCGTGACTGATGCCCTTAGCCGTCAGGAGATCGAGCTGCCCTCCTGGGCGTTCGGGAACTCGGGCACCCGGTTCAAGGTGTTCAGCCAGCCCGGCGTACCGCGCTCGCCCGAGGAGAAGATCGCCGACGCGGCCGTCGTGCACAAGTACACCGGCGTCGCGCCGAGCGTCGCGCTGCACATTCCGTGGGACCAGGTCGACGACTATGCCCGCCTGTCTGCCTTCGCCAAGGAGCAGGGCGTGCGGCTGGGCGCGATCAACAGTAACGTCTTCCAGGACGACGACTACAAACTCGGCAGCGTCACCAACCCGGACCCCCGCGTACGCCGGAAGGCGACCGATCATCTGCTCGCCTGCGTGGACATCATGGACGCCACCGGCTCGCGTGATCTCAAGCTGTGGTTCTCCGACGGGACCAACTATCCTGGCCAGGACGACATCTGGGATCGCCAGGACCGGCTCTCCGCGGCGCTCCATGAGGTGTATGACCGGTTGGGTGACCACCAGCGGATGCTGTTGGAGTACAAGCTCTTCGAGCCGGCCTTCTATACGACGGACGTGCCCGACTGGGGTACGTCGTACGCGCACTGCCTGGAGTTGGGGCCGAAGGCAACGGTTTGCATCGACACCGGGCATCACGCGCCGGGGACGAACATCGAGTTCATCGTCGCGTTCCTGCTGCGGGCGGGAAAGCTCGGGGCCTTCGACTTCAACAGCCGGTTCTACGCCGACGACGACCTGATGGTGGGGGCGGCCGATCCGTTCCAGCTGTTCCGGATCATGAACGAGATCGTGCGCGGGGACGCGTTGGATCCGGATCGTGGGATCGCCTTCATGCTCGATCAGTGCCACAACATCGAGGCGAAGATCCCGGCGATCATCCGGTCGGTGATGAATGTCCAGGAGGCGACCGCGAAGGCTCTGCTGGTCGACCGCGATGCTCTGCGGAAGGCTCAGGCCGAGGGCGACGTGCTGGCGGCGAACGCCGCGCTGATGGATGCCTACAACACCGACGTACGGCCGTTGCTGGCTGATCTCCGGACTGCTCAGGGACTGGATCCGGACCCGGTCGCCGCCTATCACCGCAGTGGGTACTTCGAGCAGATCAGCAAGGACCGGGCCGACGGCCAGCAGGCTGGATGGGGAGCATGAGCACAGCGGACGAACTGGTTGCGCGCAGCAACAGGCTTGGCGCCGACCCGCGGAACACGAACTACGCGGGCGGAAACACGTCTGCCAAGGGCACTGCTGTCGACCCAGTCACCCAGCAGCCGGTCGACCTGGTCTGGGTGAAGGGCTCTGGTGGCGACCTTGGCACATTGACAACCGCAGGCCTCGCTGTACTCCGGCAGGATCGGCTCAACGCCTTGGTCGATGTCTATCCGGGCGTCGACCGTGAGGACGAGATGGTCGCGGCCTTCGACTACTGCCTGCACGGCAAGGGCGGTGCCGCACCGTCGATCGACACCGCGATGCATGGTCTGGTCGACGCGCCGCATGTCGATCATCTGCATCCTGACTCGGGTATCGCGCTCGCCACCGCAGCTGATGGCGAAGCGTTGACCGCCGAGTGCTTCGGCGATCGCGTGGTCTGGGTGCCTTGGCGCCGGCCTGGATTCCAGCTCGGGCTGGATATCGCCCGGGTGAAGAAGGACAACCCTGCCGCGATCGGCGTGATCCTCGGCGGCCACGGCATCACGGCTTGGGGCAACACGTCGGCGGAGTGCGAGGCGAACTCGCTGGAGATCATCCGGACGGCCGAGCTCTTCCTGGCGCAGAACGGGAAACCTGAGCCGTTCGGGCCCGTCGTACCGGGGTTCGAGGCCCTTCCCGAGGGCGAGCGTCGCGCGCGGGCCGCCGCGTTGGCGCCGGTCATCCGTGGCCTCGCGTCGACGGACAACCCGCAGGTCGGTCACTTCAACGATTCCCCGGCGGTGCTCGAGTTCACGGCCCGCGAGCGACTCGCGGAGTTGGCCGCGCTGGGTACCTCGTGCCCGGATCACTTCCTGCGGACGAAGGTCCGGCCGCTGGTTCTCGACCTGCCGCCGTCCGCCTCGATCGAAGAGGCCACGACCCGGCTGCGGCAACTCCACTTGCAGTACCGCGAGGACTACGCGGCGTACTACGACCGGCATGCGCAACCGGACAGCCCGCCGATGCGCGGGGCGGATCCGGCGATCGTGCTGGTGCCCGGCGTCGGCATGTTCAGCTTCGGCAAGGATAAACAGACCGCTCGGGTCGCCGGGGAGTTCTACGTCAACGCGATCAACGTGATGCGCGGGGCCGAGGCGGTCTCGACGTACGCGCCGATCGACGAGAGCGAGAAGTTCCGGATCGAGTACTGGGCGCTGGAAGAGGCGAAGCTCCGGCGGATGCCGCCGGCGAAGCCGCTCGCCACCCGGATCGCTTTTGTCACCGGTGGCGGGTCGGGGATCGGGAAGGCGATCGCTCTGCGCCTTGCTGCCGAGGGCGCGTGTGTCGTCGTGGCGGACCTCGACGCGGCCGCGGCCGACGCGGTCGCCCAGGAGATCGGCGGCCCGGATCGCGCGATCGCGGTCGGCGCCGACGTGTCCGACGGGGCGGCGGTCGAGGAGGCGATGCGGACCGCGGTGCTGGCGTTCGGCGGGGTCGATCTGGTCGTCAACAACGCGGGTCTGTCGATCTCGAAACCGTTGCTCGAGACAACGGAGAAGGACTGGGACCTGCAGCACGACGTGATGGCCAAGGGCTCGTTCCTGGTCTCGCGGGCGGCCGCGAAGATCCTGATCGACCAGGGCATCGGCGGCGACATCGTCTACATCTCCAGCAAGAACGCCGTCTTCGCCGGTCCGAACAACGTCGCGTACGGCGCGGCGAAGGCCGACCAGGCGCACCAGGTGCGACTGCTCGCCGCCGAACTCGGTGAGTACGGCGTACGGGTGAACGGGGTGAACCCTGATGGGGTGGTTCGAGGGTCCGGGATTTTTGCCAAGGGCTGGGGTGCGCAGCGTGCCGCGGTGTACGGCGTACCGGAGTCCGAGCTCGGGGCCTTCTATGCGCAGCGGACGCTGCTCAAGCGGGAGGTGCTGCCTGAGCATGTGGCGGCGGCGGTCTTCTCGCTGGCCGCTGGAGACCTGTCGTTGACCACCGGTCTGCACATCCCCGTCGACGCCGGTGTAGCCGCCGCCTTCCTGCGCTGAGAGGAGCCTGTTGTGTGGAGCACTGATCCCAGTCGCTCAGTTGACGGTGGCGGGTTGCTGCCGTGGGTCGAGCCGCGTAAGACCCGGATCGGTCTGGTGGCCGGCGGGCTTGGCGCGTACTGGCCTCAGTTCCCTGACCTGCTTCCGCAGTTGCAGGCGTCGGCGCGACGGGTGTCGGAGCGGTTTCAGGAGCTGGACTGCGAGGTTATCGACGTCGGCTTTATCTCTGATGCTCAGGAAGGCGCTGCGGCTGCGGAGAAGCTCCGGGTTGCGGACTGCGACCTGATCGTCGGCTTCCTGACGACGTACATGACGGCGTCGATGCTCGTCCCGGTCGCGCAACGCAGCGGTGCGCCCGTGCTGCTGCTCAACCTGCAGCCGACCGAGTCGATGGATCACACGACGTTCGACACCGGTGCGTGGCTTGCGTACTGCGGTGCCTGCCCGCTGCCCGAGATGGCGAACGCCTTCGAGCGCTGCGGGATCGACTTCCGGTCGGTCTCCGGGTACGTCGAGGACGAGCGCGCCTGGGACCGGATCGGGCGCTGGGTGCGAGCGGCCGGCGTACGGGCTGCTCTTCGGCATGGACGCCACGGTCTGCTCGGGCATCTGTATCCCGGGATGATGGACGTGATCACCGATCCGACGCTGGTCTCCGCGCAGCTCGGCGGGCATGTCGAGATCCTCGAGATCGACGACCTGCGGGTTCGGGTGGAGAAGGTCACCGATGCGGAGACCGACGAGCGGATGAAGGTCGCCCGGGAGATCTTCACGCTGGACGACTCGGTGGTCGAGGACGACTTCCGGTGGGGTGCTCGGGTCTCGGTCGCGCTCGATCGGCTGGTCGAGGACTTCCAGCTCGACACGCTTGCCTACTACCACCGTGGCCTGGACGGCGAGACGCACGAACGGGTCGCGGCGGGGATGATCCTCGGTGCTTCTTTGCTGACTGCTCGGGGTGTGCCGGCCGCGGGGGAGTACGAGCTGCGGACGTCACTCGCGATGCTGGTGATGGACAAGCTCGGCGGTGGCGGCTCGTTCACCGAACTGCAGGCGCTGAACTTCCACGACAACGTGGTCGAGATGGGTCACGACGGACCGGCGCACCTCGCGATCAGCTCGGCCAAGCCGTTGCTGCGCGGGCTGGGCGTCTACCACGGAAAACGTGGGTGGGGAGTTTCCGTGGAGTTCGACGTCAAGCATGGGCCGGTGACGACGCTCGGTCTCGGACAACTCCGGGACGGGACCTTCCGGCTGATCGCCTCCGAGGGAACCGTCGTACCGGGGCCGCTGCTGCAGATCGGCAACACCACCTCGCGCGTCGATTTCGGCTGCGACCCGGGTGAGTGGACCGACGCCTGGTCTGCTTCAGGAGTAGCCCACCACTGGGCGCTCGGCACCAGCCACCAGGTGAAGAACCTCGAAGCCGTCGCCGATCTCCTCCACCTCGACCTCAGGGTCGTCGCGCCGCGTTGAGCGGACCGGACGATGGAGAGGAGACGCGGATGAATCTCAGGCTGGCAGCAGTAGACCTCGGCGCCTCGAGCGGGCGCGTAATGGTCGGCGAGGTAGGTCCTGCGGTCCTGGAGCTGACCGAGGTCCACCGCTTCTGGAACGGACCGGTGGAGGTTGCCGGCACCCTCTACTGGGACATCCTGCACCTCTACCGCGAGATGCTCACCGGCCTCGCCAAAGCCGGACCTGTCGACGGCATAGGCATCGACTCCTGGGCAGTCGACTACGGACTCCTAGATGCCAACGGCAAGCTCCTCGGCAACCCCGTCCACTACCGCGACTCCCGCACCACCGGAAAAACAGAAAACGTTCGCCGGAAGATTTCCGAGGCCGACCTCTACACCATCACCGGCCTCCAGCACCTCCCCTTCAACACCCTCTACCAGCTAGCCGCCGAACCCCTCCTTCCCCAGGCGACCACCCTCCTCCTGATCCCCGACCTCCTCACCTACTGGCTAACCGGCTCCATCGGCGCCGAAGCCACCAACGCCTCCACCACCCAGCTCTACGACCTCCACCACCAAACCTGGAGCACCGCCCTAACCACCCGCCTGGACATCCCCGCGACCCTCCTTCCCCCCATCCACCAACCAGGCCACCTGATCGGCCCCCTCCTCCCCACCGTCGCCGCCGAACTAGCCCCACCCACCCCCACCCCACAGAACACACCCGCCCCCGCCACCCCCGAGGTGGCATCTGCTCCCGCGACCCCGGATGGGACGTCCGCTTCCGTGATGCCGGCCGGGGCACCTGCCCCCGCGACCTCGGATGGGGCACCTACGTCCGCGACCCCCGCGGGGACACCTGCGCCCGCGACCCCGTCGGGGACACCTGCGCACGCGACCTCGGATGGGGCACTTACGTCCGCGACCCCCGCGGGGACACCTGCGCCCGCGACCCCCGCGGGGACACCTGCGCCCGCGACGCCGGCGGGGACACCTGAGCCCGCGACCTTCGCTTCCTCCATCTCTGCGGTGATCCCGGCTCCCGCCGCCCTCGCCGGGACGCCGGTGATTGCGGTGGGGTCGCATGACACGGCGTCTTCGGTTGTTGCGGTGCCTGCGGTTGATGATCGGTTTGCGTACATCTCCTCGGGGACCTGGTCGTTGGTCGGCCTGGAGCTTGCCGAACCGGTTCTCACCGAGGAGGCGCGGCTGGCGAACTTCACCAATGAAGGTGGGGTTGATGGGACGATCCGGTTTCTCAAGAACGTGATGGGGTTGTGGATCCTGCAGGAGTGTTTGCGGGAGTGGGACACAGACCTGGAGCGGGTGCTTGCCGAAGCAGCCGCGGCACCGGCGTTCGCAGTACTGATTGATCCGGACGATCCGACATTCCTTGCTCCAGGCAACATGGTGCGGAGGATCAGCGAGTACTGCGGTCCAGATGCGCCCACCTCGCGTGGAGCGATGGCGCGTTGTGTGCTGGAGAGTCTCGCGCTGGCCTATCGCCGGACGTTGCGGCTCGCCCAGCAGATCGCCGAGCGTGAAGTCGAAGTCGTCCACGTGATCGGCGGGGGATCGCAGAACGAACTTCTCTGCCAGCTGACCGCGGACGCCTGCGGGCTTCCCGTGCTGGCGGGTCCGGTCGAGGCATCCGCGCTGGGAAACGTGCTGGTGCAGGCACGCGCGCTCGGTGCGCCACTGCCGGATCTGACCGCGATGCGCGCGCTGGTTCGCGCCACCCATGAGTTGCGGCGGTATGAGCCGCAAGGCAAACCGGCCGACTGGGACGCCGCCGAGTCCCGGGTGTTCGGAGGATCACCATGACCGTTCTGCAGCACGAAACGTTCCCGCGCAGTCGCACCGTGCACCGCGAGATCTCCCACGACGACCTGCAGCTGCTCCGCTTGCTGGCCACAGGCCTCCCCGTCGACGCGGTCGCCCGCCGCCTCGACCTGTCCGAACGCACCGTCCGCCGCCGCACCCGCGCCGCCTGCGACCGCCTCGGCTTCGGCACCGCCGTAGAGGCAATTGTCTGGGCCGCCCGCCGAGGCCTCCTCTAGTCCCCCACCTCACCCAACTCCGCTTTCACACCCACCCCGCGCCCACCACCCCACCCCCAGCCCACCTCGCCGCGGCCTCAGCCGTGCCTGCTCTCATCCCACTGCTCTGAAGCACCCCTGCAGAACCGCCCATCTCTGTGAGGAGTTCCGCCCATGTCTCTTCGCTCTCGTTTGACCTGTTTGCTGGCAGCCGTTGTCCTGGTGACACCGTTGCTGCCGGCCACTGCCGCACCGCCGGGAATGGCGTGTGCCGAGGTCTCGAACCTGAAGACCAACAGCCTCACCAACCCACTCGGCATCCCAGCCGCAGCGCCGAGACTCAGCTGGCAGCTCGACGGCGCCCGTCGTGGCACCACCCAGACCCGCTACGAGATCCACGTCGCCTCGACTGCGGCCAAGACCGCAAAGCCCGACATCTGGAACAGCGGCGTCGTCGCATCCGATCGCTCGGTGGACGTCACCTACGGCGGCCCCGCACTCACGCCGTACAAAGCCTACTACTGGACTGTTCGCGTCTGGGACGACACCGGTACTGCGTCCAGCTGGGCTCCGGTTGCGACCTTCGAGACCGGTGCGCTGCAACCGTCGGACTGGCGTGGCGACTGGATCGGCGCCGACAACCAGCCAGGTGCAGAGTGGACCGACTACACGATCGACACCGACCTGACGCTGACCAAGGACGCGCTCGGCATCTTCTTCCGCTCTCGCGGCGCAGCGGCGTACATGTGGCAGCTCAACCAGCTGACCGATGATCACCCGCTCCTGCGACCGCACGTCCGAGATGCCAACGGCAACTACTCCGTCCTCGCCGAGATCCCGCTGAACGTCAATCTCAAGCAGCAACACCACCTGCGGATCACCATCGCCGGCCAAACCATCACCACCTCGATCGACGGTACCCAGGTCGACCAGCGCCAGCGGTCCGACCAGAACCAGCCCGGTCTGGTCGGCTTCCGGACCAACGGTGCCGAGGAAGGCGTGGTCCACAACCTCAAGGTCACCAGCGCATCCGGCCAGGTCCTCGTCGATACCGCCTTCGCGCCCGGCGACCAGACCTTCCCCGACGGAACGCTGACGACCAACGGCCTGCAGGTCAAAGGAAACACCGACCTGATGCTGCCCGGAAAGGCGATTCCGGTTTTCCGCAAGGTCATCTCGTTGCCAAAGGCAAAGAAGATCACCATGGCCCGGATGTACGGCGCCGCCCAGGGAATCTACGAGCTCAGCCTCAACGGCAAGAAGGTCGGCGACCAGGAACTCGCCCCGGGCTGGACGGACTACAACCACCGGATCCAGACCCAGGCGTACGACGTCACCAGCCTCCTCAAGTCCGGTGCGAACACAATCGGCGCCGAGGTCGCGAACGGCTGGTTCGCCGGCAACGTGGCGATGTTCGGCCCCAACAAGTACGGCAACCAGACCGCCTTCACCGCGCAACTCCGGGTCAAGTACGACGACGGCACGGAAAACGTTTTCGCTACCGACTCCAGCTGGCAGACCGCACCAGGCGCAGTACAGACCGCTGATCTCCTCAACGGCGAGTCCTACGACGCAGGCCGTACGCCGACCGCCTGGTCGCCCGTGCAGATCCGGCCGAGCGCGACCGACAAGCTCGAGCCGCAGACCGACCAACCAGTGCGAGTGACCCAGCAACTACAAGCCAAGGCGATCGCATCCCCGACGCCCGGCGTCTACCTCTACGACCTCGGCCAGAACATGGTCGGCGTCTCCAAACTCACCCTGACCGGCACCCCCGGCCAGACAGTGAAGATCCGGTACGGCGAGGTGCTGAACCCCGACGGCACCCTCTACACCGACAACCTCCGCTCGGCGAAGGCCACCGACCGCTACACCTTCGCGACCACCGGCCCGGAAACCTACCGGCCGCGGTTCACTTTCCACGGTTTCCGCTACATCGAGCTGAGCGGCCTCGCCACAGCTCCACCAGCCTCGGCGGTCACCGGCGTGGTGATGGGCACCGACGGCGCCCAGACCACCACCTTCACCACCAACTCCGCACTGGTGAACAAGCTGCACAGCAACATCGTCTGGGGCCAGCGCGGAAACTTCCTCTCGATCCCGACCGACACCCCGGCCCGCGACGAGCGGATGGGCTGGACCGGTGACATCAACGTGTTCGCCCGGACGGCCGTCTACAACCTGGACTCGCAGGCCTTCCTCACCAAATGGCTCCAGGACCTCCGCGACTCGCAGAACGCAGCCGGCGCCTACGCAAGCGTTGCTCCGACCGTGCCGAACTCCTTCGACGGCGGACTCGGAAACGCAGGCTGGGCCGACGCCGGGGTGAACGTGCCTTGGACGCTCTGGCAGGCCTACGGCGACACCGCAGTGATCCGCCAGCACTACGACTCGATGCGCCGGTACGTCGACTATCTCGCGGCCAGCTCGACCAACTTCATCCGCGGCGGCGGTGACTACAACGACTGGCTCAACCTCGACGATCCGACACCGACAGAGCTGATCGGTACGGCGTTCGTTGCCAAGGGCGCCCGTCAGCTCAGCCAGATGGCGGCCGCGATCGGGAACACGGCCGACGCCACGAAGTACCAGAAGCTGTACGACGATGTCCGGAACGCCTTCATCGCAAGGTTCGTCGCGGCCGACGGCAAGGTCGGTTCGGACAGCCAGACCGGCTACATCCTCGCCTTCACCAGCGACCTCATCCCGGCGGACCGAACAGCCGCGGCCGGTCAGCACTTCGCGAACACGATCCTGCGCCGCGACACCCACCTGTCGACCGGTTTCCTCGGCGTCGACGGACTGCTCCCGGTGCTCACCAAGATAGGTCGCTCCGACCTCGCCTACCAGCTCCTACAGAACACGTCGTACCCCTCCTGGGGCTACGAGATCGGCAAGGGCGCGACCACCGTCTGGGAGCGCTGGAACTCGATCAACCCCGACGGAACCTTCAACGACGTCGGCATGAACTCCTTCAACCACTACGCGTACGGCGCGGTCGGCGAATGGATGTATCGCACGCTCGCCGGCGTCTCCGCAGCCGAACCGGGCTACCACAAATCGCTGATCGCCCCGGTCCCCGGCAACGGAATCACCACCGCCGACTTCGGCCTCCGAACGAGGTACGGACGCGTGGCGAGCAAGTGGCAGCAAACCGCCGAAGGCGGGCTGACCCTCGAAGTGACGGTGCCCGGCAACACCACGGCAACGGTCAGGATCCCAGCACTCAACCCCAGCCTGATCACGGAAAGCGGCAAGGCACTGAGCCAGGCCGACCACGTCTCCGGGGTCGTCGACGAAGGATCCACGGTCGCGATGACCGTTGCCTCGGGCACCTACAAGTTCACCGTGAAGCCGCCGCCGATCGTCCTCACCTCGGCCGCAGCCGCACCAGCAGAGGGCGAACCCGGCACCACCACAACGGTCTCTGCGGTAGTCCGCAATCAATCGAGTACAGCGATCACCGGCCGCCTCGAGATCGGTACGCCGACCGGCTGGGCGACCCCGGCTCCGACCGAAATCACCTTGGCGGCAGGCGCCGAGCGGACCCTGAGCGTCCCGGTCAACACACCCTTGGCCGGGAACGCTGCACCGGTCGATCTCACCGCCCGCTTCGTCGATGCACAGGGTGAGCTCGCCTCGGCGCGCGTGCCGTTCACGGTGACGCAGTCGCTGACCCCGGCCAACGCCATCGATTACGTGGATCTTGGCGACGAAGGATCGGAGTCAGCTCATACGTTGACTGCTGCGGCATCATCGGGAACCAGCGTCGAAGCCGAGCGGACCAGACGGTACGCCGGGATGAACATCCCCGGCTCCTGGTTCGAGTTCAACCTCAACATCACAGCCGGACAGCCGTTCGCGCTAAGACTCGTAGAGACCTACGACCATGCCCAGGTGAAGGACTACCAGGTCATCGTCAACGGCACCCCCGTCCACCATCGCGTCATGAATAAACCCGGCGCCGGCCTCTCGACGTACCAACTCGTCGTCGACAACCCAGCCCTACTGACCGGCTCCACCGTCCGTGTCCGCATCCAACACAACGACACAGCGTCCGGCTACGACCCGTCGCTGGCGGACGTGTGGTCCCTCCCGATCACCTAAGGAGCTCTAGATCAGATAGCGGAACTCCGCCGAGTCCGGCTTGATGCGCTCGATGTCGAGCGGGGCGGCCTCCATCCGGTCCAGCAGACCGGGGAGGTCGTCCGGCCGGCTGATCTCGAGCCCGACCAGGGCGACCCCGGTCTCCCGATTGTTGCGCTTCACGTACTCGAACAGCGTGATGTCGTCATCCGGCCCAAGCACACCGTCCAGGAACTGCCGCAGCGCACCGGGCTCCTGCGGGAAGCTGACCAGGAAATAGTGCTTCAGCCCCTCGTAGATCAACGAGCGCTCGACGATCTCGCCGTACCGGCTGACGTCGTTGTTCCCGCCCGACAACAGGCAGACCACGGTCTCGCCCGGCCGCACCTCGACGCCATGCCCCAGAGCCGCCGTCGACAAGGCTCCCGCGGGCTCGGCGATCATCCCGTCCGTCTGGTACAGCTCGAGCATCTCGGAGCAGACCAGCCCCTCGGGCACCGACAACATCTCCACGCCAGCAGCGGCGACCAAGGGCAAGGTGGCGTCACCAACCCGGCGTACCGCAGCGCCATCCACAAAACTGTCCAGCTGCGGCAGAGTGACAGGCTCGCCGGCAGCCAACGCAGCAGCCATACTCGCCGCCCCAGCAGGCTCAACCCCCACAACCCGTACGCCGGGGTGCCGCGCGGCGAGCCAAGTCGCCACACCGGCCACCAGACCGCCACCACCCACCGGAACCACCAGTACGTCGGGCGCCCGGCCCAGCTGCTCGACGAGCTCCACTGCGACGGTGCCCTGGCCCGCAACGGTTCTCGGGTCGTCGAAGGCCGGAACCAGCGTCGCTCCGGTCTCGGTCGCCTCCGCGAGCGCTGCCGCGGCCGCATCGTCATAGGTGTCACCGGTGACGATCACCTGGATTTGATCGCCCCCGAGGGCGGCGATCCGGTCGCGCTTCTGGCGGGGCGTCGTCCGGGGGACAAAGACGCGACCATGCACATCAAGCGTGTGACAGGAATACGCGAGTCCTTGGCCGTGATTGCCCGCACTGGCGCAGATGACACCGGCTTTTTTGGAAACCTCATCTAGCTGCGCAATCAAGTTGTAGGCGCCACGCAGTTTGTAGGAACGGCCGATCTGGAGGTCTTCGCGTTTCAGCCACACGTCGGCACTGATTCGCTCGGACAACCGCAGGTTGCGCTGCAACGGAGTACGGAGTGCTACCCCGTCCAAGCGCTGGACAGCGGCCTCGACAGCGGCCGCGTTGACCGGTCGAGGAGCCGAATCAGTCGCTGAATCTGCATCTGCATTACTGCCCTGCATGTGCTTCCTTCCCGTGCATCTGCACGATTCCTACCATTTCGTTCACTGCACAAGACGCGCTGGGTCCAAAGTACGGACCCTTGGACAAGGTTGCGCAACAAGGTGCTTTTTTCAGGCGTGAAACAGGCCGTTACTGGGCAGTCTAGTTTTCATACGCTCACTCGGTGTAACGCCCAGGGTCCTGGACGGGATGAGCCGAGTAAACCGGTCAACGGGGACTGGAGGGCAGCTATGGAATCGATTCCGTTCAGTCTGTGGGGAGACGCGCTGTGGTGTGGTCAGGAAGTCGTGCGGGAGGCGCCGCACGAACAGGCGATCCGAAGCCTGTTCCCTGATCCCATCCCGGCGCGAGGAGCAGATCTGGACACGGACGCGGATCTCGTCCCGGAACCGCACAACCGTTTCGATCCGCGCTCGATCGCAGTGCGGGTCCAAGGCAGGACCGTCGGCTATCTGCCGAGGGAAGACGCGCACCGGTACCACCCGGTGCTTTCGGAGTTGGTGGCACAAGGCCTGCAACCGCAGGTGCCGTGCCATTTGTGGGTGAGTGAGTGGGAGCCGGCCGACTGGGAGGGCAAGAGCGACGGCACCGAGTTCCATGCCAGCGTCGCGGTCGCCCTCGGGCAGCCGCACATGCTGGTGCCGGTCAACCTGCCACCACCCGGGAGTTACCAGCTGCTGCCGATGGGCAGCGGGATCGTCGTACCGGGCAGTGAAGTGCACCCGGACGTGCTGGCGCCGTTCTTCCGGCCGGAAGGAGAGTGCTGGGCGTACGCCACGATGCACGCGGTCGAGGAAGAGGACGCGTTCGCCGAGCGGAACCGGATCGTGGTCGAGATCAGGCTGGACGACGAACCTGTCGGCCGGCTCAGCACCCGGCTCAGCGCCGAGTTCCTGCCGGCCATCCACTACCTGGCCGACATGCGCGCCGAGACGGCCGCCCGGGTCACCGTGCGCGGTGACCGAGCAGCATCGGAGGTGATTCTGTACGCGGCCCGGAGTCATGACCTGCCGGCCACCTGGCCGGACGGTCTGACCCGATCCCCAATCGCTTCTCCAGCCTGGCACTACTGGGCCGGTAAAGAAGCCAACTGAGAGCGGTGCTTTTCATGAGGCCGAAACAGGCTACCGGACGCGCAGTACTCACCAACCAGGTGGTGGCGGGTGATGCGGGTCTACCAAAGGCTCGGGCGGTGCCGGCAGATCGGCGTCAGAGTTTGGCGCCGATCTGCTGGTAGATCTCGTCCATGGCGCCGGGGAGGTCGTCGTGGCCGAAGTCGGGGTAGAGACGGAGCTCCTTTGCCGAGGTGAGCTTGTTGTACGCCGCGTACTGGGTGGACGGGGGACAGACCTCGTCCTCCAACCCGACGTACAGGGTGACCTCCGCCTGGATTCGCGGCGCCAGGTGCTGCACGTCGATGTAGCCGAGGGTGCTGAAGACCTCGTCCTCGCGCAGGTGGCGTGGATCGCGCTTGCGGAACCAGGTGGTGATCTCGTTGTACGGATCCGTGTCGAGGTTCAGCTTCCAGGCCCGCTGGTAGTCGGTCAGGAACGGGAAGACGCTCGCGGTGTACTTGATCTCCGGGGTCAACGCGGCCGCGACCAGGCTCAGCCCGCCGCCCTGGCTCCAGCCGGTGGTGGCGACGCGGGTCTCATCGACCTCGGGCAGGCCGCGGATGATGTCGGCCAGCCGCCGGGTGTCGAGGAAGACGTGCTTGTAGAGCAGGCTGTCCGGTCCGCCGTCGAGGCCTTGGACCAGGTGGTTGCGCAGCGAGAAGCTGTTCGGCTGCTGGGAAGGGGTCCGGTAGGCGACCTGCTCGCGGACATCCAGAGCGGCGATGGTGAACCCGCGGGCGGCGTACGGGATCAGGTCGATCCACTTCGGCTGCTCACCGCCGTACCCGTGGAACATCAGTACGGCCGGTCCGGTCGGGTTCGTCGGGCGGATCACTTTCGCGTGGACGCGGTAGCCGCCGGTGCCGTTGAAGTAGAGGTGCTCGGCGCGCGCGAACGGCAGCGGGAAGTCCGTTGCCGGCTCGAAGACGGTCTCCGGGTCGGTGCCGGCCAGTTCGGCCAGCGCCTTCTCCCAGAACTGGTCGAAATCGTCCGGCCGAGGGTTGGTCCCCTGGTAGGCGATCAGTTCCTCGTACGACATCTCGAACGACAGCACAGCCGGGCTCCCAAGGTTCAAGCGGATGAATCGCTTGTCATTCTGCTTGATCCGCCTCGTCCGGGGCAGTGCCGTCCCAGATTGTGTAGCCGTGCGCCTGGTTCAGCCGGTCCCGGAGGTCCGCTTCGAGCTTGTCCGCCTTGCCCGGGGCGAGCCAGCGGAGCGGGACCAGGATCGTCCCGTCCTTCTGCTTGGTCCGCAGCGCGACCGCCGGGCCCTGGGTGGTGTCGACCCGCCCGACCTCGGTGATCTCGTCCCAGTCGGTCTTCAGGCCCCGTACGGCGACGGTCTCGGCACCCGTTCGGAGCAGGATCGGCGGGAACGCCAGAATCCACAGACCGCCCAGCACGACCAGCCCGCCCAGGGTGGCGAACACCACGACCACCACCTCAGGCAGCCCGACGGCCCAGACGATCGCGGCCACCCCGAGGATGATCAGTCCCGCGGCCGGCACCCCCACAAACCGCCCAGCCCGCATCCGGTACGTCGTACGCATCCCCCAAGGATCTCAGCGCCCACCGCCACACCCCCGACCGGGTGTCCCCACCCCCCACTCCCCGCTCCGGCGGTCCAGATCCCGCAGGTCCGGACACCTTCCCGGGACCCGGGACAAGGCGTGCCTTGACCCCACCCCCGAGTAGGCGTCCCCACCCCCGCCGAGCGCCTTCCCTGGGTTTGGGAAGGTCAGCCCTTCGCCGGGTGGTAGGCGCACGCGTCGTTGAGGTCTTCCGTGCCGCCCGCCGGGGGCTTCACCGTCGTCGTCTTGGTGCTGCCCGGCTTCTTCGTGGGCGTGGTGGACGGGGTCGAGGCGACCGGCTTGGTCTTGGTGGCGAGCGCGTTCTTGACGATCTCGCGCATCGCCTCGTAGTCAGGGTTCTTCCCGGTCGGGAAGTTCTTGTTCTTGTCCAGGTCCACGTTGGACACGTTCGCGCCCTTGACCTTCATCCCGAGATCGATGAACGCGGGCAGGATCTCCTGCGGGATGTCGGTGCGGAGCAGCTTCTTGCTCGCCGAGGCGATCTGCTGGTACTTCGTCACCAGCGCCGTCGGGTTCGCGCTGTTCACGATCGCGTGGATCGTGCAGCGCTGCCGCTCCTGGCGCGACGGGTCGCTCAGCCCGTACCGGCCGCGGGCGAACCAGAGACCGTCGTGCCCGTTCAGGTGCTGGTTCGGACCCGGCTGCAGGTAGCGGCTGGGCAGCGTGTCGTCGGCCGAACCCGGACCGCGGTAGTCGCCGCCGATCGGCACCTTGTAGTTGATGTTGACGGTGATCCCGCCGAGCGCGTCGATGATCTGCTCGAAGCCCTGCAGGTTGACCTGCATGTAGTAGTCGATCTTGAGGCCCATCGCCTCGCCGACCGACACCTTCAGCACGTCCGCGCCCTCGTTGTCCGAGGGGCCGAGGACACCCGGGTGGGCCAGCGGGAGGTTCCGGTACATCGCGTCCAGGTAGAACTCGGGCTGCTCCACGTTGCCCTTGCTGGGGTCCCAGAAGCCTTCCGGGTAGTACTTGTGCAGCGGCGAGTCCTCGGGGAACGGCATCCGCATGAAGTTCCGGCTCAGCGAGATCAGCTTCGTGTCACCGGTCTTGGTGTCGATGCTGGCGACCATCACCGTGTCGGTGCGGGTGCCCTCACGGCCGGCGCCGTCGTCCGCGCCGAGCAGCAGGATGTTCAGTCGCGGAGTGTTCGCCCAGGGGTCCTTCTTGTTGACCTTCGGCCGGGTCGCGCTCTTGGAGTTGCCCTCGGACTGGAAGACGTTGCCGACCAGGTCGCGCTGCGCCATCACGGTCTGTGCGGCGACCGTGGTCGGGACGGCGATGCCGAAGCAGATCAGCCCGACGAACGCGGAACCGGCCAGCCGGCCGACATGGCTGACGCTGACCGGGCGGAGCAGCTTGTGCGAGGAGACCACGATCCAGATCCAGCAGAAGCCGAGCAGGACGACGACCGCGGTCGCGATCAGCAGCCGGCTCGGGTCGACCGCGAGCTCCACGACCGAGTCGCGGTGGGTGAGGCCGATGTACGCCGCCAGGCCGAGCAGGCCGACGCTGAGCGTGATGATGAACGCACCGAGCTTGGTGCGGCCGCCCATCACGAAGCCGGAGCCGGGGATCAGGGCGCTGATCAGGGTCAGCCCGATGGCCTTCGAGGCCGTCCGAGCCCGGTGCGCCTTGTGACTGCGACGTGACCGGCTACCTTTCGGCGCGGACCTGCGTCCAGCTGCGCGAGTACTCCGCGACATGGCTCCGTTCCCTGATCGACGACGTGGCGGCGATACCGTTCCTGCTGCAGACCGGCCTCGATACATCAGACGCCGCTACTGCCTCCTCGGTTGACTCCCGACCCCCGTCGATTCTCGCCAGATTACAGGGCGCCAGGGCGACACTCCCAGCCAGTCCGTCCCCCACTTTGCCGCTGGCCCGGTTCTCCGGATAGTCTTTCTCTTCGTCGAGCCCCTTGCCGGGGTCCGTCGGAGGAGGCGTCGCCTAGTCCGGTCGATGGCGCCCGCCTGCTAAGCGGGTTGAGGGTAATCCCCTCTCGCGAGTTCAAATCTCGCCGCCTCCGCACACAAGAAGAAGGCCCCGAGCCACGCTCGGGGCCTTTCTCGTGTCAATCCAGCAACTTGGCTGCCTCAGCCAGCCTTTCGACGGAGCGGGGTGTGACCGGCTCCACAGCGGCGATCAGGTGGTCGACACCCAACTCCCGGTAGTCGCGGAGCGCGGCCGCCAGCTCCTCGACCGTCCCGTCGATGGCTGTCGCGCTCGGCTCGTCGATCGCCGGCTGGTCCGGATCCCGCACCACGATCCCCACCGTCCGAGCCACCGCGTCCTCCGGTCGCCCGCTCGCGTCGGTCGCTACCTTCAGCTCTGCCAACCGCTCCTTCACCCGCTCGTCCACCGCCCCGAACCACGCCGTGTTCCACGCGTCCGCCCACTGCGCCGTCAGCTCCAGCATCTTCGGCCGCCGCGCCGCCACCAGAATCGGGATCTCCCGCTCCGGCGCCGGCACCACCTCGGCGTCCCGCACCTGGTGGTACTTCCCCTCGAAGCTGAAGTTCTCCTTCCGCAGCAGCCGTACGACGATCTCCAGCCACTCCGCGAACCGCCCGACCCGGTGATCGGTCGGCAACCCGAACGCCTCGTACTCCGGGTCGTGCCATCCCGCACCCACCCCGAGAATCAGCCGCCCACTCGACACCACATCGAGCGCCGCCGCCATCTTCGCCGTCAACCCCGGATCCCGGAACGACGCACACAGCACCATCGTCCCGAGCTCGATCCGCTCCGTCACCGCGGCGACCGCACTGAGCAGCGTCCACGCCTCATGCATCCCGTACGTCCGGGGATCGTCCCCACCCGGTCGATACAGGAAATGGTCCGCCAGCCACACCGAGTCCAGCCCGTTCGACTCCACCGCCAAGGCGATCGCCCGAATGTCGGCCCAGGTCGGCACGCCGCCCTCGGGCCCTTCGTTGTCGCCGACCGGAAGCATCACACCGATCTTCATGCGCCCTCCACCCACGGTCCGACCCCGCCGATCTTCTCGACGGTGATGTGCGTGATGAATCCCGGCGGGTAGTCGTCACCAGGCAGGAAGTCCGCATCCGGTCCGAGATACACCTTGGCCAGCTCTCGCAGCTTCTCCACCGCGCCACCTTCGGTGATCCGCGCCGTACCGGTGATCACCAGATACTCGACCAGCCCGTGCTCGTTCACATGATCGGTCTCGAACGAGAGCGCCACCCGCCCGTCCCGCCGGATGTTCTTCACCTTCCGATGCTCCGGAACATGCGCGGCGACGATCTCGTCCCCGTCCAGCCCCACCCAGATCACCGAAACCTGCGGACTCCCGTCCGGATTCACCGTCACCAGATGCCCCAACGCATCCGACTCCAACACCCCACGCGCACTCTCCGGTATCACCATGCCGGCCAACCTACGCGCCCCCACCCCCAGCCGCAGCCCCCTCCTGTCTGCCCTCGGCGGAACCATGCACCCACCACCTACCGACGGAGAACATCCCGAAGAACTGCGGCCAAGTAGCCGAGACCGAGACCCACCGCGGCCGCGAGTGGCGATCCGAAGATCGCCGAATCCGTCCACTCCTCGCCGCCCACACTCCAGGACAACACCAGGTTCGCCAGGACCAGAATCCCCGCGCCGGACAAGGCCCACCGCCCGCGTCGCCCGTGCCTGGCTGAATCCATCCGAGAGACTCTACCGACCTGAGTCGCGAACCCCTCAGCTGAAAGTGAGGCTCAGGATCCCGCCTGAGAAGGTCGGGCGCAGCACAGCCTCAACCCGGAAGCGTTGGGCGTACACGGGTGTGAACTCCACATTGTTGAAGGTGTCAGTCAGTACGCCGTACTGCGTGGGTTGGTCGACCGGTCGCCAGGTTTCTCCGTCCAACCACAACACCCGCCACGTCGCGGGCACCCGGCACTGTCCGGCACCCGTGTCGTCGAACCAGTACACCGAAGCCCTCGAGATCTCCCTGCTTTCTCGTAGGTCGTACTCGATCCATTCCGTCGTCCCTCTCCGGTCCCACCAGGTGAACCGCGGAATCGACTGATCCGCGGACGATCCCGGATCCCGCCCGTCATCAGCCGCCTCGAGCGAGTCCCCGTCATTCACATGCGAGGCAGTGATCCTCGTCCGTCGCCGCCATTGGATGCCGTGCGCATCGACCGTCGGGAACGAGCTGATCCTCAACCGGGCCGCACCCATCGGAATCAAGGTGACGTCCTCGACCGGCTGGTTCGATCGTGCCGGACTCGGTTGCATCAGCCCGACCACGTGCTCGCTGTCGGTCTCCCACTCGGGAATCCGTCGCGCCTTCGCCTTGAGCTGCAGCGGAGTCCCTTGATGGGTGAACGGATTGGCCCCAGCAGGAACAGTTCGCCGTACGACCTCGTACGGCGTACCGGCGACCAGGCCGTAGTTCCACGGGGTCGTCGGGTAGACAGCGAGCTCGGGCCATTGCTGGGTGCCGCCGATGACCTCGTAGCGCTCGCCGATCGCGAGGGAGTAGGTGAGCGGACCGCGGTCCACCGAAATCGTTTTCTGATTTTCCGTCCAGAGTCGAGTCCTGACCCGCATCGGCAACACCAACTTCACGCGGTCGCCCGGGTGCCAGGTCCGGTCGAGTTTGACCCAGCCGCCCTGCGCCTTGGTCGAGAGGCGGGCCGAGTTCACCGACACCGAGTACTCCGACGCCCAGCCAGGGATCCTCAGGTAAAACGGAAAACGTGTGCTGTGCCGCGCCTGCACGGTAAAGGTGATCGTCTCGTCGAACGGATACTCGGTCTCCTGCACGACACTGACCTCGGTCCCGGCCCCGGGACCCACCCGAGCGGTCACCTTGCTCGCGGAGTACATGGAAGCCGCCAAGCCGTTGTCCGTCGTCGCCAGCCACAGCTCCTGCACGTAGTACGGCCAACCCATGCCGTAGTTGTGCGGGCAGCAGCGGTACTGATGCACGCCGTACTTGTAAGCCTGCATGGCGAAACCGTTCTGGAACTGCCCGTGCTTCACCGTGTCGTCAAGCTGCACGCTGTTGGCGCAGGTGATGTAGTGCATGACCTGCTGGCTCGGGTCGTACGACGCGGGCAGCAGGTTGAACGCGAGTTCCTCACAGCGATCGGTCCAGTCCGTGTCCCCGGTGAAGCGGGTGAGCATCTCGAACGTATGCATCAACTCGACGATCCCGCACGTCTCGAACCCCTGCCGCGGATCGCCGAACCCCGGCCGCGAGTTCTCGTCCCCGGCGAATCCGCCGCCCGGGAATTGCCCGTACAACCCCATGATCGTGTCGTAGTTCCGGTACGTCGCCGCGCGATACTTCCCGTCGCGCGCAAGAAGCCCGTACTGCAAGGGTTCCCGGAACCCCTGCGCCAGATTCACGTTGTGCCAGGTGGGGATGCCATCGGTGTAGTCGGCCGATCCGGCGTGCATCTTGTGAACGAGGTCGAGCAGCCAGGAATCGCCGGTGCGGTTGTAGAGCCAGTACGCGCTGTCGATGTTGTCGCCCCACCGGAACGCGCCCCATGAGCGGTTGAAGACTTCGGCCGGCTGCGTGTTCTGGAACTGCAGATAGCGGGTCATGAACGGGATCACCCGCTCGTCCCCGGAGTACTCGTACCAGGACCGGAACGCTGCCAGCAAAGGCATCCCGGGCCAGAAGTCAGGCCCGCCTTCCAGCGACGTCCGCAACCGCTCTGGCCCGAACCAGCCGTCCGGCGCCTGAGTATCGATGATGCCGTGGATCCATCGCTCGGTCTTCGCCAGTACTGCGGGGTCGCCGGTCACGTACCCGAGATCGCCGAGGCCGCGGAGCCAGTACGGCAACTCTTCCCAGGCATCCTTCGCCGCATCGACCCAGCCGTTCGTTTCGTAGACGAGGAAGTCGGAGATCTCGTCGTACCGGCCGCAGAGTCCTCGCACCTGCAGGTCGAGCTGTTGCGCCAGCCAGCCGCGCGGCTCGATCGCCCCCGGCGGCAACTTCTGGAACGGCACCGGCTGCAACGGAGCCTTGTTAGGAACGTAGTGCCCGCCGCGAGTAGCAGGCGGACCCACGGCCGAGCCGGAAGTGCCGACGCCGGGTGAGCCGGAAGCGCCGCCCGTCGAGCCGGACGCGCCGACCACGCCAGAGCCGGACGTGCCGACGCCGGCGGCGCCGGGAGCGCCGGCAGGTTCGGCGGCGTTGGCTGGGGAGGCGGTCATGCCGGCCGCCAGGCCGGCGGCGGCGAGAGTGAGACTGAGGAAGTCACGACGGGGCATCCCTTCGGCAGGGGAGTCAGGCATGGCAGGTCCTCTTTCGCGTGATGTGAATGGGCGGGGCATCACACAGGGGACGGAAAAACCGCAAACGTTTTCCGTCCTGACAACGTAAGACCACAGCGCGCCTCCGTCAAGACCAGGCCCTTGTTCTGTAAGGGTTTCCGGCCATTTCCTGCTACAGTCGTCCGCACGTTGGCCGACGGCGAAAGGAAAGGCATTGGCGAACAGAAAGCCGGTGCCGGCGAAGCAGGTAGCGCGGATCCTGGATGTTGCCGCGCTGGCAGGCGTGTCCGTCGGCACTGCTTCGAAAGCGCTCAACAACACCGGTCAGCTGAGCCCCGCCACCCGTGAACGCGTACGCCGAGCGGCCGACCAGCTCGGCTTCACCCCGGACACCCGCGGCCGAGCGCTGCAGTCAGGACGCACCTATACGGTCGCCCTTCTCACCACCGACAGCTCGGGAAGATTCAGCAACCCGATCATGCGCGGAGTCGAGGACGTCCTCAGCGCCGGCGAACTAGCGACCATCCTCTGCGACACCCGGGACGACCCACTCCGCGAGCAGCACTACCTGCGTTCACTCGTCGCCCGCCGCGTCGACGGAATCGTCGTCACCGGAAGACGCACCGAGCCGCGCCCGCCCATCGACGTACCGCTACCGGTCGTCTACGCCCTTGCCGCGTCGACCGACCGCGCCGACACCTCGGTGATCGTCGACGAGCAGCAAGGCGCCGCCTCCGTCGTCGATCACCTGCGCGGCCTCGGGCGGACCAGGATCGCCCATGTCACCGGCCCCGTTCATCACCGCTCGGCGGCCGAGCGCGCGAGCGGGGTGGTCGATCATGCCGGCACGCTCTTCGCCGCCGGCGAGGTTCTCTTCGGCGACTGGAGCGAGCAATGGGGCCGCCAAGCCACCGACCAACTCCTCCGCAGCCACCCCGACCTCGACGCGATCACCTGCGGCAGCGACCAGATAGCCCGCGGCGTCTGCGACCGCCTCCGTGAACTCGGCCGATCCGTCCCCACAGACATCGCCGTCACCGGCTACGACAACTGGCCAGTCATGACCCAAGCCAGCCGCCCCCCACTCACCTCAGTAGACCTCCAACTCGAAGAACTGGGCCGTCAGAGCGCCCAACTGCTCCTCGACGCAATCGCCGGCACCCGCCGCTACGGCACCCTCGAACTCCCCACCCGCCTGGTCCCCAGAGAGTCCACCCTCGGCACCTGACCTGCGACGGGACCAGCGCGGCACCCTGACAAAGGGACCAGCGCGGCTCCCTGACAAACGTCGTGGGGCCCGGGGGGGGGGGTGCGGGGGGGGCGGGGGGGGGCGCGGTACGGCTGGGGAATAATTATTCAGCGGGGCCAGATTGTTTTCATATATATGTATATTTTTTTCGGG
>NZ_JBEXSJ010000014.1:0-198851 GCF_040613535.1 Kribbella sp. NPDC006257 | reverse complement strand
CACCCCTTTGTTTACAATGTTCCCCCCCCCTCCGAGATCTCTTCTTCGTTTTCCACACTCATTCACTCAAACCAGGCGGCGGGCCCCGCCTCGGGCGGGGCCGGCCGTCCTCTGTGTGGCTCGAGGATCCTTCTCGATCAGCGCCTGGCCAGCTGCATCATCTGCTTCGGCAGGGTCGTCATCTGCGCCGGGACCGGGGTCTTGCCCCGGACCAGCTCGAGAAGACTCGATGCGGCGTTCGCGATCGGCAGCGGCAGGGCCAGGCCCAGCGATGCCAGCAGAGCGTTCACGAGTGCCAGTACCGCGCCGAGGATGTCCAGGCCCGGCAGCGGCAGTGCGCTCCAGCCCTGGATCGGGGCACCGGTGGCCGCCAGGTCACCGGTCGGCTGGGCCTGCTTGGCCTTGCCCTTCCCGAGCAGCGAGGTGAGTGCCAGTCCGCTCGCCGCGTTGGTGAAGGAGCCGCTTTCGGTGTCGTAGTTCCACTGCTGGCCGGTACCGCTCCGGCAGGGCAGCACCAGGACCGGTGCGTCCGCCGGTGGCGTGACGAGGTCCGCGCCGGTGTCCAGGCAGGCGCCGGTCTTCGCAAGGGCGCCACCGACGCTCCTGCTCATCGCGACCTGCAGCTGGCCCTTCTCGGTGTAGACCCATTCCTGGGTCTTGCCCTCCTTGCCGGGAGCGCAGGCCATCATCACGGCCATCGGGACCTTGTTCGCGGTGACGAACGTGAGGCAGTAGCGGGTGTCGGCCCGGCTGGCGATCTGCTTCACGACGCCGACCTCGACGCCCGGGGGTGGGCCGGCCGGTGCGGACGGTGCGGCTGCCTGCGCCGGGATGGCCGTGGCCAGGGCGACGCTGACGGCGAGCACTGCGACGCCGGTGCGACTCAACAATCTACGGATGATCAAGACAACCTCCAGAGGTCGTGCTATCTCGCGGCGTCGGGTCGTCGGGACCTCGAAGCGAGAGCGAGCCGGTTCCGGGAACCGCAACGGGCATCCCAAGCGCTGTGGGATGAGATGCGGGTCGATCCCCCGTGAGGAGGCGGTGTGGCCCGGAAGGCCGACGGTGACTCAACGCGACGTTGACGCCACGACCAGTAATGCACAAGAGGTCCGGAGGTGGTTATGGACAACCGATGTCACTTGATGCCAATGGCAACTAACTGCCACGGAGAAATCGTTGCATAGGGCATCGAAATCTTGCCGCAGGATCGCCGTGCTGTCACTGTGTGGCGGCTGTGTGCCGATCGAGATACGGCAACTTCTTGCCGTCGGGCTTCGCCCTTGCGGAGAAGGAGTTTCACTTCCCGGCAAGGGCGCAAGGGCGAAGGTTTCTCAGCTTCAGCGTCGCTGGTCCCGAGAATCGGTGCCTTCGGCAACTGTGTGGTGTTCGGTGGCCAGGTGGTCGGCCTCGCCGAGGTCGACGGTCCGGCTGTCGGGGTCGGCGCCGGCGCCCGCGACGGGGCGATCGTCGGGCCCGGTGGGTGCGGCGTGCCGCGGAGTGACGTCGCTGTCGGTGACCTCGCGCTCGTCGACAGCTGTCGCGCCCTCGGTGGTGCCGTCTGTCGTGGTGGGGGCGGCGGCGACCTGCTGGCGGAGTTCGCGGACCTCCTTGTGGCGGCGGTAGCCGCGGCCGAGTCCCTTCTTCGTCAACCACAGGCCGAGGAACAGCGCGATCCCCGTCGCGGCGCCGAGCAGGAACAGGGTGGGTACGGCGAGCCCGAAGTCGACGCCGAAGACCGACATCTTGGTGGATTCACCGGACGAGACCGAGACGCCCAGGCCGAACAGGACGGCCAGGACGATCAGAACGATTCCGAGAGCCAGCATGATCGCTGCCTTTCTCCCAGCAGCCGGACTGCTGGACGGTTAGGCCTCACTGCCGAGCGGTGCGAACGCAAGGAGAGCGGTGAGCAGCGCGACCGCGCCGCCCTTGTCGAGTGGGTTGTTCCCGTTCCCACATTTGGGTGACTGTACGCACGACGGGCATCCGTCGACGCACTCACAGTGTGCTATCGCCTCACGTGTCGCGGTCAACCATTCGCGCGCCGCGGCGTACCCGTGCTCGGCGAAGCCGGCGCCACCCGGGTGCCCGTCGTACACGAAGACCGTCAGCCTGCCGGTGTCGGCGTGCTTGGCGGTGGAGACGCCACCGATGTCCCAGCGATCGCAGGTGGCGAACAGCGGCAGTAGTCCGATCGACGCGTGTTCGGCTGCGTGAGCGGCGCCCGGTACGTCGGTCAGCCCGAGTCCTCGGATCAGCTCGTCGGGCATGGTCCACCAGACGGCCTTGGTCCGCAGCGTGCGGGCCGGGAGATCCAACGGCTGCTCGTCCAGGATGTTGCCGGTCACGAGCTCCTTGCGCTGGTACGAGATCACCTGGCTGGTCACCTGGACCCATCCGCGCGACAGCTCCGCCGTGCCCCAGGCCTGAGCCTTCTCGGTGGCCAGGATGCTGATCTCGGTCTTGTCCCGGGCGAAGGTGGTGTAGTCGGGTGACGCCTGCTCGACGATCGCGGCGTGGCCCTCCAGGTCGAGACTGCGGACCAGGTAGGACTCCCCGGCATGGACGTACACCGCGCCTTCGTGCACGCTCGCGTGGGCCGAGCCGCCATCCACTGTTCCCAGCAGCCGGCCGGTCTGGTCCTCCACGATCTGCACGGTCTTGCCACCGGCCGAACGGATGTCGATCGCGTCGACCGCGCGATCCCGCCGGGTCCAGAACCAGCCATGCGGCCGCTCGCGCAGGAGACCTTGCCGCACCAGCTGGCCGATCACGTTCTCAGTACTGGCTCCGAAGATCTCGTAGTCGGCCGGTGTCAGTGGCAGCTCCTGGGCTGCTGCGCAGAGCTGAGGCCCGAGGATGTACGGATTCTCCGGGTTGAAGACAGTCGCCTCGACAGGGCGTCCGAAGATCGCCTGTGGGTGCCGGACCAGATAGGTGTCCAGTGGATCATCTCTGGCGACAAGTAGCGCCAGGGCATCTCCACCTGTCCGCCCCGCTCGCCCTGCTTGCTGCCAGAGCGACGCCCTCGTCCCAGGCCAACCAGACAGCAGTACTGCGTCCAGCCCGGCAATGTCGATTCCTAGCTCGAGCGCGTTCGTCGCTGCGACTCCGGTGAGTTCTCCGCTCTGCAGCATCCGCTCCAGCCGTCTCCGCTCCTCCGGGAGATAGCCCGCCCGGTACGCCGATACCTGGTTCGCCAAAGCGGGATCCACCTCAGCCAGGTTGTCCCGTGCGGTCAGGGCAACCGTCTCGGCGCCGCGCCTGGACCTGACGAAGGCGACTGTTCTCACTCCTGACACCACCAGGTCGGTGAGCAGGTCCGCGACCTCAGCCGTTGCGGAACGGCGTACGGGGGCTCCGTTTTCGCCTCTCAATGTGGTGAGCGGGGGCTCCCACAGGCCGAACGAGATGCCGCCGCGGGGTGAGCCGTCCGTGACCACCTCGACCATCGGCAGGCCAGTCAGCCGTTCACCCGACACCGCCGGCTCCGCGACGGTCGCCGAAGCACAGATGAAGATCGGATGAGCGCCGTACTGCGCGCAGACGCGGCGAAGCCGCCGTAGTACGCCGGCGACATGTGCACCGAACACGCCTCGGTAGTGGTGGCACTCGTCGACCACTACGTACTGCAAGCAGCCCAGGAACCGCGCCCAGCGCTGGTGGTTGGGCAGCACCGATCGATGGAGCATGTCCGGATTGCTCAGTACGTAGGTGGCGTGCTCCCGGGCCCAGTCCCGCTCGGTCCGCTCCGAGTCACCGTCGAGAGTGGTCGGCCGCAGCCCCGGCACGTCGTACGACGAAACAGCACGCAACTGGTCGTGCGCCAATGCCTTGGTAGGGGACAAGTAGAGAACAGACGCCGTACGCCGATGTGGTGACGCCGCCTGGGCAATACTCAGCGTGGCGAACGAGGGAAGCAGGTAACCGAGCGACTTGCCGGACGCAGTGCCCGTCGCAACGACCACGTGCTTGCCGCTGTAAGCCGCCTCGGCAGTAGCGACCTGGTGGGTCCAGGGTTCTGTCACTCCGGCATCGGCCAGCTGACTCAGGACCTCGGGTGGCACCCAGCGTGGCCAGGTGCCGGTCTGTCCTTGGCGCGGCGGCACGAATTCGACATGGGTGAGCCGTTCGGCACGCCCAGGTCCGGCAGCCAAGCGTTTGAGTACCACCGCTGCCTCACCGCCATCGCGCATACCGCGAGAGTAATGGTGGCCGTGGACAAAGAAGCCGGCCGGGAGTTGCACGAGCGAACGACCGAGGCGGATGCACACGTCAGTTCTGCCGGGTGGCTCGACGTGGGCTGAGCCGAGGTGAAAGAGTTTTCCGCAACGGCCCTTCTCACGGTCCGTACATGGTTGAATGCAACAGTTCACGGGATCGGAGGCCGAAGTGGATCTGTCGCTGACGACGCGCTCGGAGGGCGGGCGCACCGTCGTCGAGGTGGGCGGGGAGATCGACGTCTACACCGCGCCGAAGCTGCGCGAGACCCTTGTCTCGCTGGTCGACGCGGGGCAGTACGAGTTGGTCGTAGACCTTGAAAGAGTGGAGTTCCTGGACTCCACCGGCCTGGGAGTCCTGGTCGGCGGACTGAAACGGGTGCGCACCCATGACGGGTCGCTGTCGCTGGTCTGTACCCAGGAACGGTTGCTGAAGATCTTCCGGATCACCGGGCTGACCAAGGTTTTCGACATCCATCCCGATGTCGCCTCGGCGATCTGAATCCGGGTGAAAAGGTAGCCCCTTCGCTACCCAGGGTGAGGTCTCGCCTGAACCGCCCGGGTATGGCGTAGACCACCCTGTCGTCAGGTCTGGTCGAATACCCGTTAGAGTGACCCACCGCGCCAGGTCATTGGTGCTGTTTCGTATTTCCCAACCCTTCGGTAGCGGCTTACGGGGGCCGTCCAGCCCAGAGGGGTTGCCAACAAGGAGGACGGATGTCCGCGTCGCTTGCTGTACAAGCGGTGGATCTTTCGTCGAGCAACACCACGCTGGTCGTCGTCGTCGGTGTGATCGCGATCCTCGCGGTCGCCATCGCGATGGTGTTCCGCAGCCAGGTGCTTGCCGCGAACGATGGCACCGAGAGTATGAAGACGATCGCCCAGGCGGTCCAGGAAGGCGCATCGGCCTACCTGAACCGCCAGTTCAAGACGCTGTCGGTCTTCGCCGTGGTCGCATTCCTGTTGCTGTTCCTGCTGCCTGTGCACAGTGACGGCGACAACCAGACCACGCTGAAGATCTTCCGGTCGATCTTCTTCCTGATCGGTGCGGGGTTCTCCGCCACGATCGGCTACCTGGGCATGTGGCTCGCGACCCGGGCGAACGTCCGCGTCGCCGCGGCCGCCCGGGACGAGGGGCGCGAACCTGCCATGCGCGTCGCGTTCCGGACCGGTGGAACGGTCGGGATGGCGACGGTGGGCCTCGGCCTGCTCGGCGCCGCCGCGGTGGTGCTGTTCTTCAAGGGTGATGCCCCCACGGTGCTCGAAGGCTTCGGCTTCGGTGCCGCCATGCTCGCCATGTTCATGCGGGTCGGCGGCGGTATCTTCACCAAGGCCGCCGACGTCGGCGCCGACCTGGTCGGCAAGGTCGAGCAGAACATTCCCGAGGACGACCCGCGCAACGCGGCGACCATCGCCGACAACGTGGGCGACAACGTCGGTGACTGCGCCGGCATGGCGGCCGACCTGTTCGAGTCGTACGCCGTGATGCTGGTCGCCTCGCTGATCCTCGGCAAGGCCGCCTTCGGCGAGCAGGGCCTGATCTTCCCGCTGATCGTGCCGGCCATCGGCGCCGTCACCGCGGTGATCGGTGTCTTCCTGACCAAGCCGCGGGCCGGCGAGAACGGCCTGAAGACGATCAACCGGGCGTTCTACATCTCGGCCTTCGTCTCCGCCGTGCTCTGCACGGTGGCCGCGTTCGTCTACCTGCCGGCCAAGTTCGGCGACCTGACCGGCGCGACCGCGGCGATCGCCGCCCACGACGGTGATCCCCGGATCATCGCCACCGTCTCGGTGATCATCGGCATCGTGCTGGCCGCGATCATCCTGGCGCTGACCGGGTACTTCACCGGTACCGAGGACAAGCCGGTCCAGGACGTCGGCAAGACGTCGCTGACCGGTGCCGCCACCGTGATCCTGTCCGGCATCTCGGTCGGCTTCGAGTCCGCCGTCTACACCGCACTGGTGATCGCCGCTGCCGTGTACGGCGCGTTCCTGGTCGGCGGTTCCGGTGTGGTCGCGCTGTTCGCGATCGCGCTGGCCGGCTGTGGCCTGCTCACCACCGTTGGCGTCATCGTCGCGATGGACACCTTCGGTCCGGTCTCCGACAACGCGCAGGGCATCGCCGAGATGTCCGGTGACGTGGACGGCGAAGCGGCCCAGATCCTCACCGAGCTGGACGCCGTCGGCAACACCACCAAGGCGATCACCAAGGGCATCGCGATCGCGACGGCCGTACTGGCCGCCACCGCGCTGTTCGGTTCCTACACGGACTCGATCTACGCGGTCCTGAACGACGCCGGTGACGCTGCGTTCAACGCCGACGCACTGGTCTTCGACCCGTCCACGCTGGTCGGCCTGATCGTCGGTGCGGCGGTCGTGTTCATGTTCTCCGGTCTCGCGATCAACGCCGTCGGCCGTGCCGCCGGTGCGGTCGTGTACGAGGTGCGCCGCCAGTTCCGGGACATCCCCGGGATCATGGAGGGCACCGGCAAGCCGGAGTACGGCAAGGTCGTCGACATCTGCACCCGCGACTCGCTGCGTGAGCTGGCCACCCCGGGTCTGCTCGCCATCCTCGCCCCGGTCGCCGTCGGCTTCGGTCTCGGTGCCTCGGCACTGGCCGGCTACCTGGCCGGCGCGATCGCCAGCGGCACCCTGATGGCCGTCTTCCTGGCCAACTCCGGTGGCGCCTGGGACAACGCGAAGAAGCTGGTCGAGGACGGCAACCACGGCGGCAAGGGCTCGCCGGCGCACGAGGCCACCATCATCGGTGACACCGTGGGCGACCCGTTCAAGGACACCGCCGGTCCGGCCATCAACCCGCTGATCAAGGTGATGAACCTGGTCTCGGTGCTGATCGCTCCGGCCGTCGTCGGGATGTCCAAGATCGGCGAGGACACCAACACCGCCCTGCGGATCGCCATCGCCTTGGTGGCGCTGGTGATCATTGCCGCGGCCGTGGTCGTCTCCAAGCGCCGGGAGTCCGTCATCTCGGACACCCCGGCCGAGGTGAACGCAGCCGCTTGATCCAGTAGTCGCCACAAGGCCCGCCGGAGATTCTCCGGCGGGCCTTGTGCTTTGTATACCCGCTTTCCTTTGGTTAACGAGGAGTCGACTTTCGGCTGATGTTTCCCTCGCCCGGGTAGGGGATCGTCGGGGACGGGTCAGGGGGTCAACCGATGGCGGCGGGCCGAAGGGGGACGGCAGAATCCACCCAGAGGTGGACACACCGGATCCGTCCGGGGTCCGATGTGATGACCCGACCTGGCCTCGATACTGAAGTCAACAGCCCGCCCGACGGATTCACTGGCGCGCCACCGAACGAGGAGTACGGCGATGATCGAGGCACAAGGCCTCACCAAGCGATACGGCGCAACCGTTGCCGTTGACAACCTGTCTTTCGAGGTCAAACCAGGCAAGGTGACCGGCTTCCTCGGCCCGAACGGGGCCGGCAAGTCCACCACCATGCGGATGATCCTCGGCCTGGACACCCCGACCGCCGGCGACGTCCGCATCGACGGCCAGCACTACCGCGACCTGCGGCAGCCGCTGACCAAGATCGGCGCGCTGCTGGACGCCAAGTGGGTCCACCCGAACCGCTCGGCCCGAGCGCACCTGAGCTGGATGGCCGCCTCCAACAAACTGCCCAAATCGAGTGTCGACAAGGTACTGGAGATGGTCGGCCTCACCGAGGTCGCGAACAAGCGCGCCGGTGCGTACTCACTGGGTATGTCGCAGCGGCTCGGCATCGCCGGCGCCCTGCTCGGTGACCCGGAGATCCTGCTCTTCGACGAGCCGGTCAACGGCCTGGACCCCGAGGGCATCGTCTGGATCCGCACCTTCATGCACCGCCTGGCCGACGAGGGCCGCACAGTCCTGGTGTCCAGTCACCTGCTGTCGGAGATGTCGCAGACCGCCGAGGAACTGATCGTCATCGGTCGCGGCAAGCTGATCGCCCAGTGCACCACCACCGAGTTCGTCGACCGCGCCAGCGGGACGTCGGTCAAGGTGCGTAGCCCGCAGCTGGACCAGCTGCAGACCGTGCTGCAGCAGCAGCAACTGGTCAGCCGGATCGAGGACGTCGAGAACGAGGGCAAGGTGCTCTTCGTCGATGGCGAGGTCAAGACCGACCAGGTCGGCGAGCTGGCTGCCGCCCAGGGCATCGTGTTGCACGAGCTCACCCTGCAGCGGGGTTCGCTCGAGCAGGCGTTCATGCAGATGACCGGCGACTCGGTGCAGTACCACGCAGCCGACGGAATCGCCCCCGTCATCGACCCGAACGCGGTTCCGCCGGTCTCCGGCGCCGAGGTGGCCGCCGGGCCGAAGGAGGACAACTGACATGTCGGTCATCGCAGTAGAGCGGATCAAGCTCTTCTCCACTCGGTCACCTTGGTGGTGCATGATCACGGCGGCCGTGCTGAGTGTGGGCCTGGCATCCCTGTTCACCGCCTTCCTGAACGCCTCGGACGAGCAGCGGGCGACGATCTTCTTCACCCAGGCGGGCGCGCAGCTCAGCCAGATGGTGATGATGGTGATGGCTGCACTGGCTGTGACTACCGAGTACCGGTTCGGCACCATCAGAACCAGCTTCCAGGCAGTGCCGCAGCGCGCCAGCTTGCTGTTGGGCAAGACGGCCGTGGTCGCCTTCCTGGCCGGGATCGTCGGCGTGGTCGCCGCCTTCGGGGCCTGGGCAATCGGCAACCTGTTCGTGACCAACGGCTCCATCGCACTCGACACGGGCGCCGAATGGCGGCTGCTGGCGGGAAAGGGACTGCTGTTCGCAGTCTCCGCCGTCATCGCGGTCGCGGTCGGGATCCTGATCCGGCAGAGCGCCGGCGCGATCGCGATCCTCATCCTGTGGCCGCTGCTGGTCGAGAACCTGTTCAACCTGATCCCGAAGGTCGGCGACGACCTCGCGAAGTGGTCGCCGTTCGCCAACGGCAGCTCTTTCGTGAACCAGGGCCTGGACCAGGGACTGGCCGGCCCGACCCCCGGCCCCGATGCCTACGCGCTGAGCCCCTGGTGGTCCTTGCTGTACTTCGCCGGCTGGGCGGCTGCATTGCTCGTCATCGCTCTGTTCAGCGCGAGCAGGCGCGACGCCTGACGATTCGCGGGGGTACGAAGGCCCGGCCGGGCTGAGGGGTCCTGGTCGCTGCGGCCCGTGGAGCATCCACCAGATGCGCCACGGGCCGTTTCCTGTGCTGGGGTGAGAAGGTGGTGGCGGGTGGACCGGTGGAGCGCATAGCCTGCGCTGCATGACCGACTGGGCGCAGGTTCGCGCCGATGGCTTCGCTGTGCCAACCGATCGTCCGCTCGCTGAGCTGGTCGCCGAGCTCTCGGTGATGTTGCGGTCGCCGGATCCTGTCGTGCGGGATGCGCAGGCGTACTCGACGCTGGCGACCTGGATCGGCAAGGAAGTGCTCGACGAGGAGCAGTTGCGGGCGCTGGGGGACGAGATGGCCGCGCGGTTCGGGGACGAGGAGATCCAGGCGCGGACGTTCGCGCCGTTGATCCTCGACTCGATCGTCTCGGCGGGCGTCTTCGATCCGGCCTGGGTGCCGCCGTTCGAACGCTGGTACGTCGCCGAGGAGGACCTGCGCGGCCACGACCCGAAGCTCGGCTGGCTGCACGCGATCGCCCACGGCAGCGACCTGCTGGGCGCGCTGGCGCAGTTTCCGGCCGTGGAGCCGGTGGAGATGCTCCGGCTGGGCATCGGGCGGCTGCTGACGCCCACGGAGCACGTGATGAGGGACCTGGAGGACGACCGGCTCGGGTTCGCCCTGTCGGCGGCCCTGACCCGGCCGGATCTCAGTGCCGCGGATGCGGTCAGCTGGCTCGACCCGGCGGTCCGTGCGATCAGCATGCACCAGCTGGGCGGGATCGCCGCCGAGTCCTCCAACACCCTGCGCACCCTGCGCGTGGTCTACCTGATGGTCGACCAGGGAGTCCTGCTGGATCGCGAGAAGCCCCCGGTCCAGGTCCCGCACCGCGACGCGATCAAGACGAAGCTCATCGAGGTCTTCCACGCCGCGACCCCCTACTTCTTCTGACCGATGACCCAACTCTTCACCGCTGCCATCCGGGAGAACTACGCAGCCGTCGCGACCGCGTACGACGGTCCGTGGGCCGATGTCCTCGCCGTGCACGCTCGAGCCGTCGCCGATCGTCTCGACCTGACGCAGGCTCGCCGGGTCGCCGAGATCGGCTGTGGTCCGGGCCGGCTGCTCTCCCATCTCGAACAGCTCGCCCCACAGGCCGAGATCATCGGCGCTGACCTGACCGAAGCGATGCTTCGCAAGGCGCCCGCACGGTTCGGGCGCGTCGTCGGTGATGCGCAGGCGTTGCCGTTCGCTGAGGACAGCCTGGACGCCATCGTGATGCCGTTCGTCCTCTTCCATCTCCCGGACCTCCCTTCTGCGCTGTCCGAGGTACGCCGGGCGCTGGTGCCCGGTGGTTCCTTCGCCGCGGTGACCTGGTCCGGGCACGACCCGCACCCGGCGTACGAGGTGTGGGTGCGGGTGATCGACGAGTACGACGCTCCGCCCGATCCGTCGCCGCAGATGCCGTCGAATGCCGTCACCTCCGATCCGGGCAACCTGGAGACGGCGCTGAGACAAGCGCAGTTCGACCGGGTGGAGATCACCATCGAGCGGTTCCGGCATCAGCCGACGGCCGCGGAGTTCCTGGCGCACTCTCAGGTCATCGGGTCGATGGCTCGGCGGATCGCCTTGCTTCCGGCTGACCGACGCCAGGAGTGCCTCGCGACGGCCGAGCGAGAGCTGGCCGGACTCGGACCAGAGGACTTCACCGAGTCCGGCACTGTGCTCTACACGACCGCTAGTTGAAGGTGGCGGTGGCTGTCAGGGTGGGATAGACGGCGGTGCCGGTCCTGGGAACGGCTCCCTGGCTGATGGCGTTGGCAGTGAAGTTCATCCGGGGCGCTGCCTTGAGTTGGACGGTCTTGGCAGTGGCCGGTACGGCGATGGCGACGACTGTGCCTTCCGACTGGTTCGCGGCTTCCAGCGAATTCCGGACCGAAGGCTTACCCGCCGGTGCGCCGTCGGCCGTTGCCGTCAGCAACGGATCGGCCCACTTCTTGTCGTAGACGATGTAGGAGTAGTCGAGGCTCGACTCCACCTCGACCCTGACCCAGGCCAGCCCGTCCGGCGCCCAGCCTGCTTCGGGGTCCCATGGGGTCAACGCTGCGCGGCCAAGCGAATACGAGAACTTGCTGCGGAAGTCCGATCCGAGCTTGACCTGGCTGGTCGGGATGGATTTGTTCAAAGTGGCCATCGTGCCGGTCCGGTAGTAGGCGGCCGCGTTCGTGCTGGTGCGCTTGCCGGTGGTCAGGGAAAGCGTCTGGGTGACGGGTCCGTTGACCGCTGTCAGCACCACGTCGGCGGTGTCCTTCGGGACCGAAGCGATCAATGTCCGCTCCGGGATCGTGGCCGAACCTTCTGCGTCGGGAAGGATCTCGACCGGGCGTTGCTGCGATCCCACGGTGACCGTCCACTTGGTCGCGACCGTTTTCGGGCTGGGTTTGGCGGGGTCGTAGGCGCCGTCACCGGTCAGCGGATCAACGGTCGGGGCGACGCCGAAGACCGCGACGACGAACTTCTCCCCGGTGGCCGGTGAGCGCACGTCGGTGTCGCTGCCGATGGTCTCCGGGGTCGCGATCCCTTTGAGCGTTACCGTTCCGTCCGGCACGACGAGCTTGTCGGTGGCCGGCTGGAGCTGCAGGGTCTGGCTCTTGTCGAGCACCTCGGTCAGGCCGGCCTGCGCCGGTGGAGCGGCAGGTGCTGCCAGCGCGTCGGCGTCGGCGGCAACCTTCTTGCCGTCCGGTCGCCAGAAGTTGCTGCTGTCCGGGCGCACCTGGGACTTCTTCCAGGGCTCGTTGCCGGGGATCTGCAGTCCTGGTTTGTCGCCTCCGGTCGGCTCGATCCGGACCACGTCCCAGACCTGTTTCTCCGGTGTCCCCAGCCGGCGGATCGGCCCGCAGGCGACGTTGCCGAGAGATTTGGTGCTGTCGGCACCGGTCACGAAGTAGCAGCGCGCGTCGGCACCGAGGTTCTTGTTCGATTCTCCGTCCACCTGGCTGTGCCAGGTGGACTCGGCGGTGGTCAGGAACGCCTCGGACGTCTTTTTCTCGACCGTCCCGGCAGCTGTCTCGAGGCCCGATGCCCCACATCCGGTGACGAGCCCCAGGCCCGCGACCAGGGCAAGCCCTGCGCGCATCTTCATCAGTGTTTCCCTTCGGCTGCGACCTTGATGCTTTGAATATGCCAGGAATCAAGGGCCTCCCGGCGACCGAATCGGCAGCCTGTGGACAACTTTCCGATGTCAAAAGCTGCAATCTGGGAGACTAAAAGCGTTGATACGAGAGAGGGCTGTGAGAGTGGATGCGATAGCGGAGCGGTTGCGGGCTGAGCTGGCCGCGGCCGGCTACACGGTTGACGGGGTCGCCGAGCGGTTGGGGGCCCAGGCCAACAATGCGCTCGCGCGGAACGAGACCACCCTTGCCTACCGCGAAACGGCGTCCGGCGACCCGATCGACACCATGATCCGGCTGTTCCTGCTGCAGCGATCCGTCCCGGAAGCCACCGTCAGCAAGGCCTTTCCACAGACCTCCGAGAAGCTACTTGCCCTAGGCATCATCACCGCAGAAGGCGACGAGGTCAGAGCAGCAGTCGACATCCGTCCCTACGCCGAGGACGAGCGGCAGTGGTGGGTCGTCGCAGACCTGACCCCAGGGCTGGACGGCCGGCGCGAGCCGATGCGTCCCGACTATGTGCTCGGCATCGCGCCCGCCAGCCTGAGCCTGGTCAAGCTGACGGTGCCGATCAAGGCCGAGAAGGCCCTCGATATCGGCACCGGCTGTGGCATCCAAGCACTGCACCTGACCGATCGCGTGAACCACATCGTCGCCACCGACGTCAACAAACGCGCGCTCCAGCTGACCCAGTGGACGGCCGCGCTCAACGGCATCGAGCTGGACCTCAGAGAGGGCAGCCTCTACGAGCCGGTGAACACAGAACGCTTCGACCTGATCGTCAGCAACCCGCCGTACGTGATCGCGCCGCCGAGCGACGGGCGGCTGACCTACCGGGAGACCGGGTTCGCCGGAGATGCGGTGGTCGAGCAACTTGTTCGGCGAGCACCAACGCACCTGACCGAAGGCGGCTGGTGTCAGCTCCTGGCCAACTGGACCTGCATCCGCGGCCAGGACTGGCGGGAGAGGATCGCTGACTGGACAGGAGATCGCGCAGCCTGGACGGTGCAGCGGGAGCAGCTGGATCCCGCGGAGTACGTGGAGTTGTGGCTGCGAGACGCCGGGCTGCACGGCCGCCCGGAGTACACGAGTCGGTACGACGCCTGGCTGCGGTGGCTGGAGGATCAGCAGGTCGAGGCGATCGGGATGGGCTGGATCAACCTGCGAAACCTCCCGGGCACCCTGGACGCGGAGGAGTGGCCGTACGAGATCGAGCAGCCGATCGGGCCGCACGTGCTCGACCGCTTCGAGCGACGCGAAGGGCTACCGGACGACCTGACCGGCCTGCATCTCACGGTCGCGGAAGACGTGGTGCAGGAGACAGCGGGCCAACCAGGTGCCGAGGATCCGGCGACGATCGTGCTGCGGCGGCAGCGCGGGATGCGCAGGGCCGAGCACGCCGACACCGTGCTCGCCGGATTCGTCGGAGCTTGCGACGGTGACCTCAGCGTCGGCCAGATCCTGGACGCCCTGGGCAGCCTGCTCGAGCGCGACGACGTGCACGCCGACTACCTGCCGAAGATCAGGAACCTTGTCGTAGAAGGCTTTCTGGACTACTGAGACGACCGTCGGCGGCGCTTCTCGGCGTACATCCGGCGGTCTGCTTCGGTGAGGAGCTCGGTGACCGGGGTGCCGTCGGTGCTGGTGGCGTGGCCGATGCTGAGTCGCAGCATCATGAACCACGGTTCGACAGCCGAGTCGGCCACTCGTTCGGCAGCGGCCTTGATCCGCTCGACCAGTTCGCGGGCGCCGCGCTCGTCAGGGTTGTCCAGCACCACCACGAACTCGTCGCCACCGGCCCGGGCAACGATGTCCTCGGCCCTGCACTGTTCGGTCAGCAGTTGGGCGACGCGGCGAAGCACCTCGTCGCCACACGCATGCCCGTAGCTGTCGTTGACGATCTTGAGGTTGTCCACGTCGATCGCGATCACCGCGACCGAGCGGCCGGAGTCCGCCGCCAGCGACATCCGTTCGTCGAGCGCCCGCCGGTTGCCGACGCCGGTCAGCGGATCCTCCCGGGCGGCCCGCCATTCGGCGTCGTGCCGGATCGAGAGCTCGTGGTTCGCGAGCGCGCTGCGGACGGCGTACAGGCCGCGGAGTCGTTCGGCCCACCAGCCGCGGGTGATCGCCCGGGCGTAGTGCAGTCCGATCGCCGCACCCGCGTCACCGGTATCAGCGACGATCTGTACTGCGGTATGCCGGACGAGTGCCTCGACCGGCGGATCGGAGGTCGGCGGCAGGTCGGTACCGGCCCGATCCGCAGCCTCCAGGGCATCGTCGATCTGACCGAGCGCCGCATACGCCTTCGCCAGATAGGCGCCAGCGATCGCGGCCAGCTCCAGAGAACCCAGCTTGGCCAACTGATCGCGGCAGTCACGAAGAATCACCGCGGCGCCCGCCGGATCGGCTTCCCGCTCACACGCGGCCAGCCACATCCGGCCGGTCATCGGCCAGTACCCGATCAGGTCGGCGCTGACGATCGCCTCGATCGCCTCACCCGCCCAGCGCTTCGCCTCCGCGTGCCGCCGGCGGATCTCCTCGTCGTACGACGCGTCGCCGAGGCGCTCCATCTCGTGCGCCCAGCGCAGGTTCGACTCAGCCAGATTGAGCCGGTTGATCGCGGGTGACTCGGGCAGGCCGAGCGGATCCGAGTCGGCCTCCGCGGCGAGCTCGAAGTGGGGGATGCACAACTCGAACAACCGCAGCAGGTCGTAGGCATAGCCGAGCCCGGTGTGCGCCCAGCCGGCCAGTCCACTGTCCCGGGTCTGCGAAAGCGCGTTCTCGGCGGCGACCAGGTCGGCGACCGAATCGCCGCCCTCGCCGGTCCGGATCAGCGTGACGATCCGCAGCGCGAGCGCGTTCGCCTCCCAGCCCGGTTCGTCGATCGCGCGGGACACCCGGATACACCCGTCGACGGCGTCCAGCGCCTCGTCGGCATCGGTCGCGTGGTGCGCGGCGACGGCCCGCACGTACTCCGCGGCGGCGCGTTCGGGCGACGGTTCCGGGCCGAGCTCGGTCAGCAGCCGGCGGATCTCGGTCGCGGCCTCGGCCGGGTTGCCCGACTGGGCCCGCGTCATCGCCGCTGCGATCCGGGCGGTCACCCCCGACGTCTCGCGCACGCCACCTCCCCCTGCCGCGCTCACCGCGCGCGACGCTTGTCCTCGTACAGCCGGGTGTCCGCCATCGGGATCAGCAGCTCCACCGGTACCCCTTCCGCGGTCGCGGCGTACCCGATGCTGAGCCCGAGTCTGCCGAGCCACGGCTTCGACGTCGTCCGGGCGACGGTCGCCACCGCGGTCCTGATCCGCTGGGCCAGCTGGGCGCCACCCTTCGCGTCCGGCTGATCCAGTACTACGAAGAACTCGTCCCCTCCCGATCGAATCACGGCGTCGGTCGCTCGTGCCTGTTCTACCAGCAGATCTGCCACAACCTGCAGTAATTCGTCACCTCGAGCATGCCCATAGGTGTCGTTGACAACCTTCAGATCGTCCACATCGATGGCGAGCAAGGTCACAGCGCGCTGCGAATCCCGGGCCGCGGTCAGCCGCTCGTCCAAGGCCCGCCGGTTCCCGATCCCGGTCAGCGGATCCTGCCGCGCGGCATGCCATTCCGCATCATGGCGGGCCAGCAGGTCATGCGACTCCAGCGCATGCCGTACGGCGTTCAGCGCGCGCAGCCGTTCCTTCCACCAGCCCCTGGCCACCGAGCGCGCATAACTCAAGCCTGCAACGGCTCCGAGCCCCTCGGTCCGGGCGGCCAGCTCCGATCGGGTCTGCAGCACGAGCATCACGGTCGCTGGATCGGCCAACGGAATCAGGTCGTCCAGGGCCCGGTCGGCGGCTGCCGTCGCCGCCTCGATCCGGCCCTGCGCGGCCAATCCCCTGGCCAGGTAGGCCCCGGCGATCGCCAGCCGCTCGGTCTCGCCGAGTTTGCTGATCTCGTCGCGGCAGTCCTCCAGGTCGGCGACTGCCCGGGCCGGATCCGCGCTGGTCCGCGCCGCCGCGAGCCAGAGCCGCACACTGAGCCGCCAGTACTCCTGGCTCTCGTCGTCGACGATGACGCTTCCGGCTTCCTGGGCCCAGTGTTCGGCCGCCGCCAGCAGGTCGCGGATCTCGTCGTCGTACGACGGATCGCCGAGCCGCTCGAGTTCGTGTGCCCAGCGCAGGTGGGTCTCGGAGAGATTCAGCCGGTCGATTGCGGGGGCCTCGGCGAGTTCGAGCACATCGGCTTCCGACCTGGCCGCGGTCTCGTAATGCGGTACGCAGAGCTCGAACATCCGCAGTACGTCGTACGCGTAGCCGATGCCGGTGTGCGCCCACGCCTTAAGGCCTTCGTCGGTGGTCCGGCTGAGCGCGTGTTCGGCGGCGACGAGGTCGTTCACGGTGTCGCCCCCGCGGCCGCTCCGGGCCAGCGTGATGATCCGGATGGGCAACGCGTTCGCTTCCCAGCCGGGCTCGTCGATGGCCCGGCCGACCGCGAGGCAGGACTCCACCGCGGCCAGGGCTTCGTCGGCATCACTCGCATGGTGCGCGGTCACGCCGCGGACGTACTCCGCTGCGGCCAGCTCGTAGCTGGGTTCGCTGCCGAGTTCCGCCCGGATCGCCTTCAGCTCGGCCGCTGCGGTGACATGGCCACCGGACTGGGCAAGCGTCATCGCGGCGGCTATCCGATCGGTCAGCCGGCCACCGCCCATCGCCATCTAGCCAGTCCCCTCGCAGGTCACCCGTTTGTTCGGGTCGGACCGCCCATTGTGTCCGCGCGGAGGCTCGCTGTCACTGCCTTGTCGTCGAGGTGACAAGGCAGTCGGTCAGCCGGCCACCTGCTGGGTGTCCGAAGCGTGCAGCTGAACGGGCAGCGACTCGACGCCGTACACGATCGAGAAGTCGCGGAACCGCAACTGCTCCTCGGCCACCGCGAGGGACAGATCCGGGAAGCGGTGGGCCAGTGCGGTGAAGGCCGCGCGCAGCTCCATCCGGGCCAGTTCGGCGCCGACGCACCGGTGCATGCCGTGCCCGAAGGCGAGGTGGGCGGCAGGGGCCCGCTGCGGCCAGAACTCCTCGGCATTCACGCCGAACACGGACTTGTCGCGATCGGCGCCGGACAGCGAGACCGCGACCAGGTCACCTTTCTTCACCTGGTGACCGAACAGCTCCTGGTCGTGCCGGGCGAACCGCGGGAAGGCGACCTGGACGACGGTCAGGTAGCGCAGCAGCTCCTCGACGATCGCGTCGACCGCTCCCGGCTCGGTCCTGATCCGGGCGAAGTTCTCCGGGTCGCGCAGCAGCACGAGAGTGCCGAGCGCGAGCATGCTGGCCGATGTCTCGTAGCCGCCCAGGAAGACGCCGTCGGCGAGCCCACCCAGCTCGATGTCGTCGATCGTGTCGCCGTGCTCGCGGATGATCGAGCCGATCAGGCCGTCGCCGGGCTCCTTGCGCTGCTTGCGGACGATCTCGAACAGGAAGTCGCGCGACTCGCTCGCGGAGCCGAACACCCCGATGCCGCCGCCGGACAGGTCGAACCGGGCCGGGCCGAGGGCGCGGAACCGGTCGCGGTCGGACTCCTCGACGCCGAGCAGGTCGGCGATCAGCAGGAACGGCACGTTGAAGGCGAAGTCGGCGACGATGTCGGCGACCGGCCCCTTGGCCTCCATCAGGTCGAGCTGGTCGTTGACGATCTTCTCGATCGCCGGCTCCAGCCGGGCCAGCCGGCGCTTGGTGAACTCCGGGGTGAGCAGCTTGCGCAGCCGGGTGTGGTCCGGCGGATCGGTGAAGCCCAGGCCGCCGATGCCCTCGGACGGCTTGTTCGGGTCCGAGCCGACCAGCGGCCGGATGTCGTTGCTGAAGTTCTCGCTGTCGGCCAGCACCACCTTGGCCTCGGCGTGACCGGTGACCATCCAGACGTTCAGCCCGAACAGGTTGGCCAGCTTGTGCACCGGCTCGACCTCGCGGATCCTGCCGAGCTCCGGCACCGGGTCCAGACCGCTGCGCCGCAACGGCATCGAGACCTGTCGCGGGAACACCCGCATCTTGGACAGGTTGAGACCACCCTTGCGGGTGGTTCTGCTCAGTACCCGGCTGCCGACCCATCTCTTCAGGTATGTCGCAACCATGACTCCCACGCGCCCTCTCTGACGTGCTGCCCCCGACGGCTTTCGGCTTACCGAAAAGCTAACTCTTCCGCGGACCAGATCTGATGGTGTTGGCACTACTTCTGCTGGTGGCGTTGGCACCACCATGGGAGGGGGCCATGGTCGCAGCTTCTTGCCAGTCAGACCTTGTCACGTCGGAGGGCCGACTTACCACCGGAACCCACCTGTACCGTCCCCTGGGACGGCGATCAGGTGGGTTCCGGGGTACTTCAGGGCAAATCCAGCCGAAAGTCGGATGCGTCAGGTGTTATTGCAGGTCAGCTCAGGGGTTCTGGCAGGTCAACCTGGCGTCTGCCCAGTCGGCGTGGTCGCTGGTGACGCCGTCACCGGCATCGGTCACCTGCAGCGTCAGGGTCTGCCCGCCGGTGACATCGACCGCGACAGGCACCGTCGGCGACGTTCCGGTGAGCAGATCCGATGTGTACTTCGTCACGCCGTCCACCGCGACCTTGAAGCTCACCTTGCCACGATCCTCCATCTCGTCGTCCACGCCGACCTTGGCGGTGAAGCTGCTGCAGTTGGCGCCGAGCCGGACGCTCACCGACGACGGCGCGTGGGTGCCGAGGCCCTTCGCGTACTGCGTACCGTCGAGCGTGATGGGCCCGCCGTCACCGGCCGCGTCCTCTCCGTTGCTGTGATCGCGTTCCACCGGCCCCCAGCCGTTCGTCGAGTCGAGGAACTCCAGGTCGCTGACCCAGGGCTGCCCGGTCGGTGCCGGTGGCAAGGGCTTGTCGGCGATGGTGGCCGCGAAGAACCCGAGACCGCCACCGGGCAGCTTGATTGCCTTCACCGTCTTGCCAGGAGCCAGCGGTACCGCGCTGTAGAAGACCCGGTAGTCGGTGGTGGTGTTTCCCAGACCGGCTGGTGTGTAGCGACCCTTGACCGAGACGGCGAGAGCAGCCCCTCCGGTAGTCGGGTCCTGGCAGCACCAGTTCGGAAGTTGCAGTGTGGACTGCGACTCCGACCCGTCGGTGTAGATGACGGTGACACTGCCCTTGGCGTTCAGGCTGGCTCCTGCCCCGAGTAGAGCGAGGTGGGAACCGGTGCCGGAGACGAGGATCGGTGCGGACTGGTCCTTCACCACGTTCGGCGTACCGGGGGCTCCGGTGGGCCAGGTGAACTCTGCGCCTTGCACCGTGACCTTGGCGCCTGGGGTGTAGCCGGCGGCCGCCAGTGCTTCGCCGTTGAAGCTGTCACCAGAGCCGTCGAAGTTGCCCTTGGCGTAGGTCGTCGCATCCGACACACCGACCACGGTCGCTGCCTGGGACAACGATGCGTACGGCAACTGTGCCGCGCCGACAGCGCTGTTCGTATATGTACTGTCATGCACCTTGTACGTCGCGTTGAGCTTCAACGTGAAGCTGGCCGGCTTCACCGAAGCAGCTGGAGTCACCTGCAGCTTGGTGGTGACGGTCTTTCCCGGATCGACCGTGGCGAAGGTGTTCGAACCGCTGGCGGTCCAGCCCTCGGGAAGGTCGAGCGCAAGCCGTACGTCGCGCATCGTCGTGGTACCCGCGTTGTGGAAGGTGGCTGTCACCTCGGTCGCCTGGCCGGGCGCGTTCCACAGTGACGGCGTCGCGAGTTCAGGAGTACCGAAGGTCTCCAGCACGGTCTTGCCGCCGCCGACCGAAGTGGTTCCGGAGAGCAGGACCGTGGCAGCGCGGGCGGTAGAGATCGGTGCGGTCTTCACCAGCACGACACCGTTCTCGTAGTACCAGCCGGTCGATGCTGCGAGGTACGCGTTCTTGCTGACCAGCTTGGTGAGCTTGGTGTTGTCCACCGACACGGTGCCGGGCGCGGTGCCGGTGTGCACGGTGAGCTCGTAGGGGCGGGTGGCCGGCTTCCCGGCGTACGAGCCCTTGCTTTCGCCAATCTTGACGGTGATGTCGCCGCGCGCGGCTGTCGGTGCGGTGACCTCCAGTTGCTGCTTGGCGGACTTGGCCTGCTTGTAGTCGCGGGTGACGCGGTCGTCCTCGTACAGCGAGAAGGACGACTTGCCCTGCGGGTAGATGTCGACGGTGAGCCGATCGGCGAAGCTCTGCTCCGCAGCGGAGTTGATGCCGCTCTTCCACATCGGTACGACGGCACCTGCCTTGACGAACAGGGGCAGGGTGTCGAGCGGTGCGTGGTAGCCGTTGACCGTTGTCGGGCCTTGGTAGACCTTGCCGGACCAGTAGTCGACCCAGTTGCCCTTCGGCAGGTAGATGCCGCTCTTGACCTCGCCGGCGCTCCAGGACGGCGCGACCAGGAACTCCTTACCAGCAAGGAATTCGTACTTCGCTGCGTCGCCCCAGGTGTTCGGATCGTTCGGGTACTCGAGCACGAGCGAACGGATCAGCGGGGAGCCGGTGCTGTGCGCCTCGGCGGCGTACGAGTAGAAGTACGGCAGCAGGCGCTCGCGTAGCTTGAGGTACTTGCGGTTGATCGAGGTATACGGCTCGCCGTACGTCCACGGCTGCTTGAACGCCGGGGTGGCCCAGCCGGACATCGTCATGAAGGCCGGGTTGAACACCTTCCATTGCAGGTCACGCGTGTAGCTGGTCGGTGAACCGCCGAAGATGCCGTCCACATCGCCTGCGCTGTAAGCGATTCCGGAGTTGCCGGAGCCGGTGATGGCCGGGATCTGCCACTTGATCGCGTCCAGCGAACCGCTGTGGTCGCCGGTCCACTGCACTGCGCAGCGCTGTGCGCCAGCCCAGCCTTCAACCATCCAGGCATAGCCACGGGCGTTGCTGTACTGCTCGATGCCGTCATGCGCGGTGTCGCAGGCGCTCAGTGCGTAGCGGTAGCCAGGGCCGACCCATGCAACGTCCAGCTTGCGTACGCGGACTCCTGCATCGCCTACCTCAGCAGGCTGCCGGTCCAGGGACGACTGCGTCCACAGCCCCATCTGGATGTTCCGCTGGCGCAGCTCGTCACCGGTCTGCTTCAGCGCGGGGATGTCGCGTTTGCCCCACCAGGTGCCGTTGACCTGCTCGGAGTCGGTGTTGGCGGAGTACCCACAGCCGTAGTCGTCGTTGACGAGCATCCAGCCGCCGGGCATGTCGTTGTCACGGAACTTCTGGGCGACCTTCACGGCGTCCAGCGTGGTGACCTTCTCGGGGTTGACCTTCCAGTCGTTGCTGGGATCGGGGTCGGTGCCGTAGTGGCCGCGGTTGTAGCAGTCGGAGTCGCCGTACTCGAGTCCGTAGATCGGCGGCATGAACGGCCGGCCGGTGAGCTCGGTGTAGCGGTCCAGCGAGGTCTTGAGGTCACCGACGAAGTAGTACGCGTCGAACCGCTTCTCGTCGTGCTTGGTGACGACGGGATCGGTGAAGCTGTAGCTGCCCGGGGTGAAGGTGTTCCGCAGTACGCCGTAGCCCGCCGTGCTCATGTAGTAGGGCGAAGCGTTCGGGTTGCCGCCGTCTTCCCAGTTGAAGTCCCTGGCGACCGCGATGGTCTGGTCGCGGTGTGAGAACCGGCCGTTCTGCATGCCGCCGCCGAAGAACTGCTCACTGGTGCCACGGCTGAGCGACTGTGTCGTCGAGGTGTCGTTCCAGGACAGCGGGGCCGTCTCGGACCAGATCTGCTGCCCGTTCGACCGGTACAGCGAGAAGCGCAGCGGCGACTTGTTCGCCCGTACTTCGATCGCGTCGGTCCGCAGCGAGTAGTAACTGCCCTGGTCGTGCCAGGTGGTCTTCGGCTTCGCGTAGTCGGTCTTGACGACGATATTCGAGGCCGGATCGGCCGGGTTGGCCGGTGGGGTGTTCGCCGGGTCGGTGAAGTTTCCGTCCGGCGCGAGCCAGAGCCGGAACACGTCCTTCTTCAGGAACACAACTTTCACTTTGGCGACACCGGCGCTCAGCGTGTACGTCGAGGAGTCGGCGGCGAAGCCGGTCACCGCGCCGAGAGAGGTGTCCCCGGCGTCTTGCTGGGCCGTCGCGGGCGTGCTGCTGCCGGCGACCAGGGCGCCCGCGATCAGGGCGACCGCCGTACCGGCGAGCGCTGAACGTTTAACCGAGACTGATGAACGTTTAAGGCGGACAAAGATGCTCACGAGTGCCTCACTTCACGCATCTATGAACAGGATTGCGCTATTGATAGCTCACCCGACCGCCGTTTGTCACTAGGTCGGCACCCTGCGGCGTTGTCACGAAGTTGAGACGAGGTCTCCATGGGACGGTGGACCCGCTTCGGCGGCCGGCCGGTGACGATGATTCGCATGGCGAACAATCAAGTCTTCAGTCGCCGCCTGGCTCTGGTCGCGGGGCTGACGGCGAGCGCACTCCTGACCGTTCCCGCCCTCGCCCAGGCGGCACCCCTGGACCCTGACCGTGCGGTCACCCGGGCGGCAGGCGAGCCCGAGGTGAAGCCGGTCAAGCTGACCCTGCCGGAGCCGACCGGGCGGTACCGGATCGGCACGACTGAGCTGCACCTGGTCGACAGGAAGCGGAACGACTCGTCAGCGCCCGGTGGCAAGCGTGAACTGATGGTGGGCCTCTGGTACCCAGCCCGTTCCGGGAGCCATGGCTCGGTCGCCAAGTACATGCCGGGGAAGACGTCCGACGCGACCCAGGCACCGTGGGTCTGGGCAGGGCTGCCGGAAGGGACGTTCGACTACGCGAACAGCCGCAGCCACGGGCAGGTCGGCGTAGAGGTCCAGTCCGGGAAGCACCCGGTCGTGCTGTTCTCGCCGGGATACTCGTTCAGCCGGCTGCTGAACACCGCGCAGGCCGAGGAGCTTGCCAGCCAGGGGTACGTGGTCGTGACGATCGATCACACGCACGAGGGTCCGGTGACATTACCGGGTGGCCGGTTCGTGCCGGGGCAGGAGGACGAGCCCGACGTACCGGCGTACCAGAAGGCGATCGCCACCAGGACGGCCGACACCCGGTTCGTGCTCGACCAGCTGACGCTGCTCTCCTACGGTCTCAACCCGGATGTGGATCGCAAGCCGCTGCCGTTCGGGCTGCGGACCTCGCTCGACCTGCACAAGGTCGGCATGTTCGGCTACTCGGCGGGCGGCTTCACCACGGCCAACGCGATGCTCGAGGACCGCCGGATCGAGGCTGGTGCGGACCTCGACGGGATGCTGCAGTACGACTTCGACAACGGGCCGCTGAGCACGGTGTCGCAGAAGGGACTCGACCGGCCGTTCCTGCTGTTCGGCTCGGACACCAGGCAGCGGACACAACCGAAGTCCGCGTACTACGACAAGTCGTGGGCCGCGTTCTGGGAGGCGCAGCGGGGCTGGAAGCTCAACTTGCAACTGCCCGGCTCGCTGCAGCAGTCGTTCTCCGACTACCAGCTCGTCTATCCGCAGCTGCTGCCGAAGATCTTCGGGCAGACGCCGATCGTCGACGACTCGATCGCGCTGCGCGTCGGCACCATCGACCCGGACCGCAGTGTCGCGGCGCAGAACGCGTACCTGACCGCCTTCTTCAACCAGTTCCTCAAACACCGCCCCCAAGCGTTGCTGCGCAAGGAGTCTCCGCGTTTCCCGGAAGTGCAGTTCGTGCGGTGAGATCTGCACCCACGGGTTGATTCGAAGATCAAGCCGTCGGTTGATTCGCGCGGCCGGTGGAACGGGTTGGGTCGGGGACATGAACAGGTCAGTCCTCGTCGCCGCTTTGTCCATCGGCCTCGTCGCGGTTCCTCTGCAGGCAGCGGCAGACCGAGTACGCCGTACCGGGTGGTCCTGCCTCGGTCGCAAGGCCTCGGAACGGTCGGTCCGGAGTGTGCCGTCGGTCTCGTCCGACGCGCGCTGGGCGCGTTTTTCGCCCGGTTTCTGGAACGCTGATGAGGCCGGCGACGCCCCGAGCGGTTACCGTGCGTTGAGAAATGCGTTGCTGTCGGCCGTACTCTGTCCTCGGACGGGTCGGTACAAGCTGCTCGGGGGAACAGTGGTCCGGCCGTAGGCGTTGTGGGCATCACGAGAGCGGCAAGAGCTAGGAGCGCAGTGGCAGGGGTATCCGGTACCAAGGCAGCAACCAGTCGTCGTCTGGTGATCGTCGAGTCGCCGAAGAAGGCGCGGATGATCGCCGGTTTCCTGGGGTCCGGGTACGTGGTGGAGTCGAGTTTCGGCCACATCCGGGACCTGCCCAAGGGGGCCGACGAGATCCCGGCGAAGTACAAGGGGCTGCCCTGGGCACGGCTCGGGGTGAACATCGAGGACCATTTCGACCCGCTGTACGTCGTCCCGGCGGACAAGAAGCAGCAGATCCGCAAGCTGAAGGACCTGCTGAAGGACGCCGACGAGCTCTATCTCGCCACAGATGAGGACCGCGAGGGCGAGGCCATCGCGTGGCACCTGCTGGACGAGCTGAAGCCGAAGATCCCGGTCAAGCGGATGGTCTTCCACGAGATCACCCCGAAGGCGATCCAGGACGCGGTCGGCAGTGCGCGGCAGATCAACGATGCCCTGGTCGACGCCCAGGAGGCCCGGCGGATCCTGGACCGGCTGTACGGCTACGAGGTCAGCCCGGTGCTGTGGAAGAAGGTCATGCCGAAGCTGTCGGCGGGCCGGGTGCAGTCGGTGGCGATCCGGATGGTGGTCGACCGTGAGCGTGAGCGGATCGCGTTCCGCAGCGCGTCGTACTGGGACCTGGATGCCACCCTCGACGCCGGCGAGGGCAAGACGCCCCGGTTGTTCCCTTCCCGCCTGGTCTCGGTGGACAGCAAGCGGGTTGCGCAGGGCCGGGACTTCGCCTCGACGGGTGAGCTGAAGAGCGGCAACACGGTCCACCTGGACCAGTCGACCGCCACCGCGCTGGCCGCGGCGCTGCGGGAGTCCTCTTTTACCGTCCGGTCGATCGAGTCCAAGCCGTACACGCGCAAGCCGTACGCGCCGTTCCGGACCACGACGCTGCAGCAGGAGGCCGGGCGCAAGCTGAACATGTCCGCCTCGCAGACCATGCAGATCGCGCAGCGGCTGTACGAGAACGGCAACATCACCTATATGCGTACCGACAGCGTGACGCTGTCGGACACGGCGATCACCGCTGCCCGGGCCCAGGTCCGCGAGCTGTACGGCGCGTCGTACCTGCCGGACAAGCCGCGCGTCTACACCTCGAAGGTGAAGAACGCGCAGGAGGCGCACGAGGCGATCCGGCCGGCCGGTGAGCAGTTCCAGACGCCGGCCCAGACCGGGCTGAGCGGCGCGGAGTACCGGCTCTACGAGCTGATCTGGATGCGGACGATCGCGTCGCAGATGAAGGACGCGGCCGGGAACAGCGTCTCGATCAAGATCGACGCGAAGGCCTCGTCGGGGGAGAACTGCGAGTTCACCTCGTCCGGCCGGGTGATCACCTTCCACGGCTTCCTGAAGGCGTACGTCGAGGGCGCGGACGACCCGTCCGCCGAGACCGACGACCGGGAGACACAGATCCCGGACGTCTCCGAGGGCGACGTGCTGCCGGCCACCGAGGTGCTGGCGTCGGGGCACGAGACCAAGCCGCCGGCCCGCTTCACCGAAGCGACGCTGATCGCGCAGCTGGAAGAACGCGAGATCGGCCGGCCGTCGACGTACGCGTCGATCCTGGGCACGATCCAGGCGCGCGGGTACGTCTACAAGAAGGGCAACGCGCTGGTCCCGGCGTGGCTGGCCTTCGCGGTGGTGCGGCTGCTCGAGGAGCACTTCACCCGGCTGGTCGACTACGCGTTCACGGCCTCGATGGAGGACGTGCTGGACGACGTCGCGGCCGGGAACCTGCAGCGCGAAGGGGTGCTCGGCCGGTTCTACTTCGGCGAAGAGGGCATCGAAGGCCTGCAGTCGATGGTGAGTGATCTGGGTGACATCGATGCCAGGGAGATGTCGACGTTCCCGGTCGGTCCGCCGGACAGCGGGATCGTGGTCCGGGTGGGTCGCTACGGGCCTTATGTCGAAGGTCCGGACGAGACCCGGGCGAACGTGCCCGAGGACCTGCCGCCGGACGAACTGACCGTCGAGCGCGCCAAGGAGCTGCTCAGCCAGCCGTCGGGCGTCGAGCTGGAGCTCGGCAAGACGCCGGACACCGGCCTGAAGGTGGTGGCCAAGGCCGGCCGGTTCGGTCCGTATGTGACCGAGGTGCTGCCGGAGGACGCGCCGAAGAGCGCCAAGCCGCGGACCGGATCGCTGCTGTCGTCCATGTCGCTGGACACGGTGACGCTGGACGACGCGCTGCGACTGCTGTCGCTGCCGCGGGTGGTCGGCAAGGACCCGGAGTCCGGCGAGGAGATCACCGCGCAGAACGGTCGCTACGGTCCGTACCTGAAGAAGGGCACCGACTCGCGGTCGCTGCAGACCGAGGACCAGCTGTTCGACATCACCCTCGACGAGGCGCTGAAGATCTACTCCGAGCCGAAGCAGCGGGGTCGCCGCGCGGCCGCGCCGCCGCTGAAGGAGCTCGGCGAGGACCCGGCGTCGGGTCAGCCGGTGGTGGTGAAGGAGGGCCGCTTCGGTCCGTACGTCACCGATGGCGAGACCAACGCGACGCTGCGCAAGGACGACTCGGTCGACACCATCTCGCTGCTCCGCGCGGCCGAGCTGCTCGCCGACAAGCGGGCCCGTGGACCGGTGAAGAAGACCGCGAAGAAGGCGGCCAAGAAGACCACGGCGAAGAAGACGACCGCCAAGAAGACTGCTACCAAGAAGACGGCTGCCAAGAAGACGACGGCGAAGAAGGCGACGGCCAAGAAGGCCGCCGCCAAGAAGACGGCCGCCGCCAAGAAAGCTCCGGCCGAGAAGTCCTGATAGGTGAGCCATGGCGACTGCTTCGAACGGCCCGGTCGACGTCACCGCGCAACGCCTCCGCGAGCGCGGTGAACGGGTCACCCCGGCCCGGCTGGCCGTGGTCGAGGTGCTCGCCAACACCGAGGAACACCTGAGCGCGGAGCAGATCGGCGAACGCGCAGAACAGCTCCGCCCGGGGATCCACCGCGCCACGGTCTACCGCGCGCTGGACGCCCTCGGCGAGTTCGGCCTGGTGACCCATGTGCACCTGGGCCGCGCCGGTACGACGTACCACCTGGCCGGCGACCTCGCCCCCCGGCACCTGCACCTGCGCTGCAGCGAGTGCGGCAAGGTCCTCGACGTCGCCGGCGACATCCTCGACCCCGCCCGCCGCAAGGTCCTCCGCGAACTCGGCTTCCACCTCGCCCCCGAACAGGTCGCCCTGGTAGGCCTCTGCAAAGACTGTTTCGCCTGATCCCCGCCGTGCGGAGCTGTCCATATCTGTTCATCGGTGTGGAATTGTGAACAGAATGGTCGTAGGGTCGGCTTCTGTGACCTATGACCACAGTTATGTCGAAGACTTCGCGGCCGGGGCGAACGTGTTGCCGGCGCGGGCCTGGCTGGACGACGATTCCGGGCGCATCCCGCTGGCCGGGGACTGGAGCTTCCGGCTGTCGCCGAGCGTGGCCGAGGCGCCGGACGACCTGAGGGACCCGGACACCTCGTCCTGGGAGACGATCAGCGTGCCGGGGCACTGGCAGCTCAGCGGGTACGGCGAACCGGCGTACACGAACATCGTCTATCCGTTTCCGCTCGAGCCGCCGTTCCTGCCGACCGCGAACCCGACCGGCGACTACGTCCGGACCGTCGAGGTGCCGGCCGACTGGGCCGGGTCACGGATCGTGCTGCGGTTCGAAGGCGTCGACTCGCGGTTCGCGGTGTACGTCGACGGCGAGCTGGTCGGCTGGTCGTCGGGCAGCCGGCTGCCGACCGAGTTCGACCTGACCGACAGAGTTGCCCCAGGCCACAACCTGAAAGTTGTCGTCCGGGTGCATCAGTGGTCTGCGGGAAGCTATCTCGAGGACCAGGACATGTGGTGGCTGTCCGGCATCTTCCGCGAGGTCAATCTGCTCGCACTGAAGCCGCAGGCGCCGACCGACGTGTTCGTGCACGCCTCCTACGCCAACGGCGCAGGCACCCTGAAGGTCGACTCCGATGTCCCGGGCACCGTCGTGGTCGAGGAGCTCGGGCTGGAGTTCCCCACGAACCAAGAGACTCCGGTGCCCGCAGTGGAGCCGTGGAGCGCCGAGAGCCCGCGCCTGTACGACGCGGTTGTGCGAACCGAGGGTGGCGACGTACGGCTCAAGGTCGGCTTCCGTACGGTCGCAATTGTCGACGGCATCTTTACCGTGAACGGCAACCGCGTGCTGTTCAACGGGGTGAACCGGCACGAGTTCCACCCCGACCGCGGTCGCGCACTGACCGAGCAGGACATGCTCGACGACGTATTGATCATGAAGCGCGCCGGGATCAACGCAGTACGGACCAGTCACTACCCGCCGCACCCGCACTTCCTTGACCTGTGTGACCAGTACGGCCTGTACGTCGTGGACGAATGCGACCTGGAGACGCACGGGTTCGGGTACGAGCCGCAGCCGCCGGACCTGCCGAACCCGGTGATGGACCCGCGCTGGCGCGACGACCTGGTCGCCCGGATGACCCGGATGGTCGAGCGGGACAAGAACCACCCGAGCATCGTGATCTGGTCGCTCGGCAACGAGTGCGGGATGGGCGACAACCTGCGCGCGATGTACGAGTGGGCGCACGACCGCGATCCGTCCCGGCCGGTGCACTACGAGCGCGACACCAACGCGGAGTTCGTGGACATCTACTCGCAGATGTACACCTCGCCGGAGGACGTGACGAAGATCGGCGAGGACACCTCGTCGTACCGGGGCCTGCCGTTCATCCTGTGCGAGTACGGGCACGCGATGGGCAACGGGCCGGGCGGGCTGGCCGACTACCACGAGCTGTTCGAGAAGTACCCGCGCTGCCAGGGCGGCTTCATCTGGGAATTCATCGACCACGGCCTGCGGACCGTCAAGGACGGCAAGGAGTTCTACGCGTACGGCGGGGACTTCGGCGAGACGATCCACGACGGCAACTTCGTCTGCGACGGACTGCTGTTCCCGGACCGTACGCCGTCGCCCGGCATGCTCGAGTACACGAAGGTGATCGAGCCGCTGGTGATCACCGGGGACAAGAGCTCGCTCAGCATCACCAACCGGTACGAGGTGCTCGACACGAGCCACCTGACGTTCCGCGTCGTCACCGAGGTTCAGGGCGAGCGCACCGGCTCAGGTGTTCTAGAGGTTCCGGCGATTGCACCTGGGAAGACAGCATCAGTTGAGCTTCCGCCGGTAGACGCCTCGCAGCCGGAGACCTGGCTGACGGTCACTGCCGAGCTGACGAACGGTACTGCGTGGGCCGACGCCGCTCACCGGATTGCTTGGGGTCAGGTCCGTCTGGACGAGCCTGTAGCACCGAGGCACGCGAATGGCTCTGCTGCAGAAGGCACCGCAGCAGGTGAGGCACGGCACGCTCGGGCGGAAGCTGCGAGCGAGGACGTCTCCGCAGGCGTCAACGGAATCTCAGTAGCTTCACTCGGCCTGCAGAACGTGCGGCTCGACGTCTGGCGGGCACCGACCGACAACGACACGATCCCTGGCGTCACGGACGCTTGGAAGGAAGCTGGACTCCACCGAGTACAGCACCGCCTCGTCTCAGCCGGGCTGCACGACGGTGCTTGGGAAGTAGTCACCCGTACTGCGCCGCCCGCGCTCCAGTGGGGTCTAGTCGCCACGTGGCGCTGGAGCCACACGCAGGACGGTGCTGTCGCTCTGGACCTGTCTGTGGAGCCCGATGGTCAGTTCCCGGCGACACTGCCGCGGCTGGCGATCACCTTCGAGCTGCCGCGGGTGGACCAGGTCGAGTGGTTCGGCACGGGTCCGAATGAGGCGTACGTCGACACCCGTCAGGCCGCTGCGGTCGGGAAGTACTCCGCAACGGTCGACGAGCTGCAGCCGCCGTACGTGCGTCCGCAGGAGAACGGTCACCGGATCGACACCCGTTGGGCGACCGTCGGGCCGCTCCGGATCGAGGCCGCTCCCGATCTGTTCGGCCTCACGGTCCGGCACTGGACCACGGCCGACCTGGTGAATGCGACGCACGCTCCGGATCTGGTCGCTGGCGATACGACGTACGTGACGCTGGATCTGGCGCAGGCCGGCATCGGGTCCAACTCGTGCGGCCCGGCGCTGCCGGACAAGTACAAGCTGCACACGGCGCCGGCCTCGCTGTCGGTGAGGTTCAGCAGGTAGCCGCGTAGGGGTTGTCGGTGTGCCCGGATAGGGTTTGGGGTGTGCCGGAGGTGTATGACCCGCTGACTGACCCTGCACCGGCGCATGACCTGCGCGCGGTGTTGCGGATCCGGGCGTTCCGGCGGCTCTGGATCGCGTTCGGGCTGTCCAGCCTGGGCGACTGGATCGGTCTGCTGGCGCTGACCGCGATGGCGAAGGCGTTCGCGGGCGACGACTACCAGGCGGCGAACTTCGCGATCGGCGGCGTGCTGTTCCTGCGCGTGCTGCCCGCGCTGGTGATGGGCCCGGTGGCCGGCTGGATCGCGGACCGGCTGGACCGGCGCTGGACGATGATCATCGGCGACCTGATCCGGGCCGCCTTCTTCGTCAGCATCCCGATCGTCGGCACGCTGACCTGGGTCTTCGTCGCGACCGTGCTGATCGAGATCGTCAGCCTGATCTGGGGCCCGGCCAAGGACGCCAGCGTCCCGAACCTGGTGCCCCGGCACCGGCTCGAGGCCGCCAACCAGCTGAGCCTGATCACGACGTACGGGTCGGCTCTCCCGGCAGCAGCCATCTTCACCGCGATCACCCTCGTCACCCGCGGTCTCGGCGGCAACTTCTCGATCAACCTCGCGGTGTACGTGAACGCCGCCACCTTCGTGATCTCCGGCCTGGCGATCGTGTCGGTCGCCGAGATCGGCCGCTCCGGCAGCCACGACCACGAGGAACACCCGACGCTGTGGCGCACGGTGGTCGAAGGCTGGTCCTACGTGACCGGTACGCCGGTCGTCCGCGGCCTGGTCGTCGGCATCTCCGGTGCCTTCGCGGCCGGTGCGGTCGTGATCGGCCTCGGCCGGACGTACGTCGAGGGCCTGCACGCCGGCGATCCCGGGTACGGCGTACTGTTCGGCGCCGTCTTCGGTGGTCTGGCCCTCGGGATGGGCTTCGCCCCGCGCTTGTTCTCGGGACTCTCCAGGCGCCGGTTGTTCGCGGCCGGCCTGGTCGGTTCGGGGATCGGGCTGGCCGGGCTCGCGCTGATCCAGCAGATCGAGATCGCCACCATGATCGCGATCGTGCTCGGCTTCTGCGCCGGCGCGTCCTGGGTCTCCGGCTACACGCTGCTCGGCCTCGAAGTGCCGGACAACGTGCGTGGCCGGACCTTCGCGTTCGTCCAGTCCGCGGTCCGGACCGTGCTCGCCGTGACACTGGCGGTGGCCCCGTTCATCGCCGGTGCGATCGGCCGGCCCACGCTGACGGTCGGTGGCCACTCGATCACCTACAACGGTGCCGCGATCACGATGCTGATCGCCGCCGTGCTGGCCGGCGTGATCGGCCTGATCGCCTGGAAGCAGATGGACGACCGCCCCGGCGTACCGTTCTGGCGCGACCTGCGCCGCAGCTTCGGCAAGACTCCCGGCGTCTACCCGACCACCGGCCTGTTCATCGCGCTCGAAGGCGGCGAGGGGGCCGGCAAGTCGACCCAGTCCGCGCTGCTGGTGAAGTGGCTCGAGGAGCAGGGCCAGCAGGTGCTGCTGACCCGCGAGCCGGGCGCGACCGATCTCGGCAAGACGCTGCGGCAGATCGTCCTCGATCCGGCCACCGGCGACATCTCGCACCGGGCCGAGGCGCTGCTGTACGCCGCCGACAAGGCCGAGCATGTCGACTCGGTGATCTGGCCCGCGCTGAAGGCCGGCGCCGTCGTGATCACCGACCGGTACGTCGATTCCGCGTTGGCCTACCAGGGATCCGGCCGCGATCTCGACCTGGCCGACGTCGAGCGGGTGAACCGCTGGGCCACCGACGATCTCCGGCCGAACCTGACCATCCTGCTCGACCTTCCGCCGAAGAGCGGCCTCGGCCGGTTCGAGGAGCGGGACCGGATCGAGGCCCAGTCGGCCGACTTCCACGAGCGGGTCCGGGCCGCGTTCCTGGAGCTCGCGGCGACCGAACCGCAGCACTACCTGGTCCTCGACGCGACCCTGGAGCGCGAGCAGCTCGCGCTCCAGATCCAGGCGCGTTTGCTGCCGATGCTGCCGAAGGTGACGCCATGACAGTGTGGGACGACCTGGTCGGGCAGGAGCCCGCAGTCGCAGTGCTGCAACGAGCCGTGAACGGGGCCGCAGCCCGGATGCGCGGCGAGACCGGCACCGCGACCAACGGCATGACCCACGCCTGGCTGATCACCGGCCCACCTGGATCCGGCCGGTCGAACGCGGGCCGCGCCTTCGCGGCCGCACTGCAATGCCCCAACCAGGGCTGCGGCGAGTGCGCTGTCTGCCGTACGGCGATCAGCGGCTCGCACCCCGACGTCTCCCTGATCCGCACCGAGTTGCTGTCGATCCGCGTCAGCGAGATCCGCGAACTCGTCCGCCGGGCCGCGATGAGCCCGACCCAGGGCGGCTGGCAGGTGATGGTCGTCGAGGACGCCGACCGGCTCACCGAGCAGGCCGCCGACGCGTTGCTGAAGAGCATCGAGGAGCCTGCGCCACGGACGGTCTGGGTGCTCTGCGCCCCGACGGTCGAGGACGTCGTCCCCACGATCCGGTCCCGCTGCCGCTTGCTCGTACTCCGGACGCCGCCGGTCGCCGCGATCGCCGAGATGCTCGCCACCCAGGGCGGCGTCGAGCCCGAGCTGGCCGGGTTCGCGGCCCGCGCCGCGCAGGGCCACATCGGCCGGGCCCGCGCACTGGCGCGGGACGGTGAGGTCCGGGACCGCCGGAACAAGGTGCTCGAGGTGCCGTTCGAGCTGCGCGACATCGGCGCCTGCCTGAACCTGGCCCAGCAGCTCGTCGACGCCGCCAAGGCCGAGGCCAAGGTCAGCGCGGCGAAGGTGGACGAGAAGGAACGGGCCGAGCTGGAACAGGCGCTCGGGATGGGCACCAAGGGCGCCAAACCGCGCGAGACCGCCGCGGCGCTCAAGGAACTCGAGGACCAGCAGAAGGCCCGGGCCAAGCGCTGGGAGCGGGACGTCCTCGACCGGTCGCTGGTCGATCTGATGGCGCTGTACCGCGATGTCCTGGTCCTGCAGACCGGCGCCGGTGCCGAGCTGATCAATGCCGAACTGCACCGCAACATCGAGCAACTCGCGACCCGGACCACCCCGGAACAGACGATTCGCCGGATCGACGCGCTGTCGGCCTGTCGCGAGGCGATCGAGGGGAACGTCGCGCCGCTGCTGGCGCTCGAGGCGATGACGATCGCCCTGTTCGAGGGGTGAGACGGCCGCCTGAAAGGCGGACGGCGTTGTAACGAAGCCGGCGGCCGGTCCGATGTCAGCGGTGGCTGGACACCCGGCTGTCGCGTCCTCCCGATCAAGGCAGCGGCCGTTTCCTAAGGACTTGCATGACCCAACCACCCGCTCCGATTCAGCCTGCCCGGACGCGCCTGCCGTCCGCGGAGTCGTGGCTGACCGGCGTACCGCTGCCCGGCGAACGCCGGCTGGACCGGTACGCCGTAGCGGGGTTCGTGGTCAGCCTGCCCGGACTCACCGCCCCGGTCGGCGCGGTACTCGCGCTGATCGGCCTGGCCCGGATCCGGAAATCCGGCGCCCGCGGGCGTGGGCTGGCGATCGCGGCGCTGGCGATCAGCGTCTGCTGGGCGATCACGCTCGGCGTCGCCGCCGCGCTCGGTCTGTACGGCGAACACAAGGCCGGGATCGGCCGGTCGGTCCAGATCGGCCAGCTGGATGTCCGGCAATGCTTCGACGCGGACCTGGACGGCGGCGACACCCTCAAGCTGGTCACGATCGCCGACTGCTCGACCGGGCACACCGGCGAGGCCTATGCGAAGGTGTCGGCCGGGTTGTCCGGGCTTTCCACCGAGCAGAAGGGGACGGCGGCGACCCAGGCATGTGCGACGTCTTTCCAGGAGTTCGTCGGGAAGCCTTACGCACAATCGGAACTGGACATGTACTACGTCGTACTGGAAGATCGTCCTGTTGCTGATGGCAACGTCCTCTGCCTGGTCGGCAAACCCGGCCGGCAACTCACCGGCACGATGCGCGGATCGCAGCGCTGATGCCGGGCAGGACATCCAAGCTTCTCGGGGGGAGACCGTGAGCTACCCGCCCTACCCACCGGACCCCAACCGTCCGCAGGACTCGCCGCCGGCGTCGGGCTTTCCGACGTACGGGCGGCCGGAGGAGACTGCGCCGAAGCAGAACCCGTACGACCGGCCGCAGGATCCGGTCGCGCGGAAGCAGAATCCGTACGACCGGCCGCAGGATGCGGGCGCGCCGTTCGTGCCGCCGAGTTCGCCGGTGCAGGGTTCGCCGTACCAGCTTCCCCCGCCACCCCCGCCGTACCAGGGACCGCAGCAGTATCAGGGCGGACAGTATCCTCAGTTCGCCTACGGCTACGGGTATCAGGGGGTGCAGCAGGCCAAGACGAACGGGTTGGCGATCGCCGCCCTCGTCTGCGGTCTGGTCGGCGTTTTCATCTCGCTCGTCGCGCCGGTCGCGATCGGGCTCGGGATCGCTGCTCTGGTGCAGATCAAGCGCCGGCAGGAGAGAGGCACCGGTCAGGCCGTGGCCGGGCTCGTCCTCGGCAGCCTGATCACCGTGGTCGTCGGGGCGCTCACGGTCTTCTTCATCGTGGTCGACTGGAACGAGGGCACCGACGACTACGGGTCCGACGAACCGGTCAGCTCCTACTCCGCGACGCCGACGCCCGACCCGGTCTACGCCGACGAACTGGTCGTCGGGGAGTGTTTCGACGAAGGGTCCGAGGAGGGCCAGGTGCTCCGGCAGCCGTGTCCGATCGACCACCAGGGCGAGCTGATCGCGAACGTCACGCTGCCGCGCGGCGCGTACCCCGGTGACGCCAAGGTGCAGGAAACCGCCCGGCGCGCCTGCCGGGCGGAATTCGCGAAGTATGTCGGGGTTCCGCTGGAGAAGTCGGTACGGAAGTCGAACTACTGGTGGCCGGACGAGAGCCTCTGGAAGGTCAACAACCGGATCGTCATCTGCGCCGTCGAGGCCGACGACGGCGACATCCTGCACGGCAGCGTGAAGGGCAGTAAGCGGTAGGAACGCACCGAAACGCCGACTGCCACGTAGTCTGGCGGCGTGGGAATGGTGATGGCGGTGTCGTTCGAGCGGTACGGGCGGCTGTATTACTTGGATCCCGGCTCGCATCGACCGCGGGTCGGGGACAAAGTGCTGGTGCCGACCGACGACGGGCCCGAGGTGGCCGAGTGCGTCTGGGCGCCGCAGTACGTGACCGAGGAGATCGGTGGGCTGCCGCTGTGCGAAGGCATCGCGACGACCGCCGATCTGGATCGCGACGAGCAGAACCGTGAGCGCCGCGCCGACGCCCGGCTCATCGCGAAGCGGCTGATCCGCGAGCACGGCCTGCCGATGAAGGTGGTCGGCATCGACTTCGTCGACCGGCGCGCCGACGTCGACCAGCTGGTCATCATCTACTTCTCGGCACCGCATCGCGTCGACTTCCGTGAACTGGTCCGCGATCTCGCCCGGGGCCTGCGGGCCCGGATCGAGCTCCGCCAGGTCGGCGCCCGCGACGAGGCCCGGCTGCAGGGCGGGATCGGCCCGTGCGGGCGGGATCTGTGCTGCGCGACCTTCCTGAAGGACTTCGAGCCGGTCAGCGTCCGGATGGCCAAGGACCAGGACCTGCCGCTCAACCCGTTGAAGATCTCCGGTGCGTGCGGCCGGCTGATGTGCTGCCTCAAGTACGAGCACCCGCTCTACCAGGAGTTCAACGCGAAGGCACCGGCCACCGGCACCGCGGTCGAGACGCCGGCGGGGGACGGGGTCGTCGTCGGGCACAACGTGCCCAGCGACACCGTCGTCGTACGGCTTGCTGCGTCGGGGCGGCGCTGTGCGTGCAGCCGCGCGGACGTGTGTTCGCCACGCCAGCAGTACGAGGCCTCGCCGACGACTACGCCGGATGCCGTAGCAGTCGAGCCGCCGGTAGTGCTGGATGAGCCTGTCGTCGAGCAGACTCCAGAGGGTCCGCGGCGGAAACCGCGGCGACGGCGCCGGCTGAGTCAGGCAGGCGACGACCAAGACACGGGAGACAGCTCGCAGTGATGACGCGCAGGACGATCGCAGGTCTGGCAGCCCTGGCGGTGCTGGTGAGTGGATGTGGAGTGGCCAGCAGGGCCCAGGACTCCGACGGGTCCGGCGGCGCGGTGCCAGGCGGCGGTACGACGCCCACGGGTCCGGCCGGCCCGATCCCCGCCGGACTGGAGACGTTCTACCACCAGCAGCCGAACTGGGAGCGCTGCGGCTCGGGGAACCAGTGCGCCACGATCACCGTGCCGCTGGACTACACCAAGCCGACCGGCAAGACGATCGAGCTGCGCGCCCGCAAGGTGCCGGCCCGCGACCGGACCGGCAAGGTCGGCACGCTCTTCATCAACCCGGGTGGTCCGGGCGGTTCCGGCCTGGACTTCGCGGCCGCGGCCGGCTTCGTGCTCGGGCCGGCCCTGCTGCGCAAGTTCGACGTGATCGGCTGGGACCCGCGCGGCGTCGGCCAATCCACGCCAGTGACCTGTCTGGACACCGAGCAGATGGACAAGTTCATCGCCGCGGACGGCAGCCCGGACGACGACGCCGAGATCAACGCCCTCAACGAGCAGGCGAAGATCCTCGCAGGAGGCTGCGAGCAGCGTTCCGGCGAGCTGTTGCCGCACGTCTCCACCAAGGACGCGGCCCGCGACATCGACGTACTGCGGGGGATCGTCGGCGACCCGCAGCTCTACTACCTGGGCATGTCGTACGGCACCCTCCTCGGTGCCACCTACGCGGAGCTCTTCCCGCGGAACGTGGGCCGGCTGGTGCTCGACGGCGCGATCGACCCGTCGCTGTCGTCGGAGGACAACAACATCGCGCAGGCGAAGGGCTTCGACACCGCGTTGGACGCGTTCGCCGAGGACTGCGCACAACGAAGCTGCAGACTGGGTACGACGAAGGCCGAAGTGCTGGCCAATGTGGACAAGCTGATCAAGGACACCGATGCCAAGCCGCTCCCCGGTGACGGCAAGCGTGAGGTGACCCAAGCGATCGCCGTACTGGGCATCATCTTCCCCCTCTACGTGAAGCAGTACTGGCCGCGGCTCGAGGACGCGGTGGTCGACGGGCTGGCCGGCAAGGGTGCGCGGCTGCTCGCGAACGCCGACGAGTACACGGACCGCACTCCGAAGGGCTACAGCAACAACGCCGGCGAGGTGATCTACGCGGTCAACTGCCTCGACCGGCCGGATCTCACGTCGGTGGCCAGCGGCAAGGCCGAGCAGGCGAAGTTCGACGCCGCGTCACCGCGGTTCGGCTCGTTCCTGCTCTGGGGCTCGCTGCCGTGTGCGAACTGGCCGGTGAAGCCGGTCGACAAGCCGCACAAGATCACCGCGGCCGGGTCGAAGCCGATCGTGGTGGTCGGTACGACGCGCGACCCCGCCACGCCGTACTCGTGGGCCGTCGGGCTGGCGCACCAGCTGGAGAACGGCGTCCTGATCTCCCGCGACGGCGACGGGCACACCGGCTACCACGAAGGCAACGACTGCGTGGACAAGGCCGTGGAGACCTACCTGCTGAAGGGCACCCCGCCGGCCACCGACATCCAGTGCTAGTTGGGGCGCGGATCGGCTGAGTCGCCGGTGTCCTGCGGCGGGAGCTGCAGGGTGTCGGTCGCGTGCTCCAGGACGGCCTTGAGCGCGTCCTGGTCCTGCGGACGGCCGCCGACGGTGATCTCGATCGCCGATCGCCGGCCACCCTCGGCCGCGATCCAGCGCGACATGCCCATCCGCGGACCGCGCACCTTGTCGGTGTAGGTGTAGACCAGGGTGCCGTCGGTGCGGCTGATCACGGTCAGGTCCTGCTCGTCGATGCTGTTCGCGCGGGCGTCGACCATCGCGTCCGGGGCCTGCTTGCTGCCCCGGGTGTCGAACCGGATCTGCCAGACACCGGTCGGGTCCAGGAACCGCGGCCTGGTGCCCGCCTGGGAGCTGACCCAGCCGGCCGGCACCTCGGCGGTCACCGGAGACTGCTTGGTGCCGAAGGTCTGCGCCACGTACTGCAGCGAGGCGGCCTGCAACCCATCGGTCGGGCCCGGCGTACTCGGCGTCTGGGACGGGGTGGTCACCACGTGCGCAGCCGTGTTGTCGCCGTTGTCCCGGTTGATCGCCAGAACCGTGCCGAAGACGGCCACGCCGACAGTCATTCCCGCCAGTGTCGCCAGCAGCGCCTGGTGCCTGGGCGTCAGCATCCCGACCTCGCCTTCCGTTGCCTCATGCTGATTATCGACTACGAAGGGGCCTTCGCCGAAACCCGGCGTACGCTGGCCCGTCGTGGAGACCGAACAGGCCCTCGCGGAGGCATTGCGCCGCTACGACGCCGGTGAGGCGGAACGGGCCGACCTGAAACTTCTGGTGAAACAGCTGCTGAATCTTCTGGTGGCGAAGGCCCCCGGGCATGCGGTCGAGGTCCGCGTCCCGCCGTACGGAGCCGTGCAGTGCATCGAGGGACCACGGCACACCCGCGGTACGCCGGGCGCGGTGATCGAGTTGCCCGCCGAGATGTGGATCGACCTGGCGCTGGGCCGGATCGGCTGGGCAGACGCCCGCGCGACCGGGAAGGTCCGGGCCTCCGGTGAGCGGACGGATCTCACCGCACTCCTGCCGTTGGTTGTGCGGTGAGTCTTCGAACGCGGTTGAGCCGCCTGAGTGTCGACCTGACGCCGTGGCGCGGCTCCCGTGACTTCCGGATCCTGCTGGTCGCCGGGACCGTCTTCTACCTCGGCGGCATGGTCGGGTACGTCGCGCTGCCGTTCCAGCTCTACCAGCTGACCGGCTCCAACTTCGCCGTCGGCGCGATGGGCCTGGTGACGATCGCCCCGCTGGTCGTCTTCGGCCTGTACGGCGGGGCGCTCGCGGATCACATGGATCGCCGCAAGACCCTGATCGCCACCGGGATCGCCCAGGCGGTGATCCTCGCGGTGGTGCTCACCAACAGCTTGCTCGCCCATCCACAGGTCTGGGTGATCTACGTCTGCGGTGCGCTGACCGCGATCGCCACGTCGCTGCAGCGCCCGAGCCGCGAGGCGTTGCTGCCCCGGGTGGTCAAGCACCAGGAGATGCCCGCCGCCGTCGCGCTGAGCTCTCTCACCTCGCAGGTCGGCCAGCTCGCCGGTCCTGCGCTGGGCGGCGTCCTCGTCGGCACCGCGGGCGTCAGCTGGGCCTTCGGGATCGAGCTGGCCGGTCTGCTGATCGCCACCGCGCTCTACACCGCCCTGGGTTCGTACAAGGTGAACGAGCACAGCAAGCCGCCGAGCCTGCGCGGGATCGGCGAAGGGATCGTCTACGCGTACCGCCGCAAGGACCTGCTCGCGACGTACGTCGTCGACATGGTCGGCATGTTCATGGCGATGCCGATCGTGCTCTTCCCCGCCTTCGCCACCGACATCCTGAAGGAGCCGAAACTGCTGGGTCTGCTCTACAGCGCGGAGGCGATCGGCGCGATGGCCGCCAGCCTGACCAGCGGCTGGGCGAAGCGGGTCCATCACCAGGGCCGCGCGGTGGTGATCGCGACCATCTGCTGGGGTGCGGCGGTCGGCCTGGCCGGGCTGGCGCCGAACATCTGGATCGCGATCGGGTTCTTCGCGCTGGCCGGGGGTGCGGACATGGTCTCGGTGCTGTTCCGGTCGGTGATCTGGAACCAGACCATCCCGGACGAGATGCGCGGCCGGCTGGCAGGGATCGAGATGCTCGGTTACTCGCTCGGGCCTTTGGGCGGTCAGGCGCGTTCAGGCATCGTGGCCGACCTGACGACGGTCCGTACGGCGATCGTCAGCGGCGGTGCCCTCTGTGTGATCGGCGTGGTCGCGACGACCGCGTGGTTGCGGGAGTTCTGGCGGTACGACGCGCGCACGGACGAACACGCCATTCGCGAGCGCGACCTCCGGACAGCGGCCGAGGCGGCCGGGTAGTGGGAGAGCTATGAGTAGTGTTGGTCACCATGCGCATGCGTTCGGTAGTGGGGCTCCTGGGTGTCGCGGCACTGTTGACCGGCTGCAGTGGCCCGGGGAACGAGGATGCGCCGAACGTGCCGCCGCTGGTGTCGGTTCCGACGACCGAGACACCGACGCCGACTGAGACTCCGAGCAGCCCGGCCACGGCGAAGGTGGCCGACACGTTGTGCACGCGGGTGAACCCGACGGTGGTGCAGACCACGCTCGGCGTACCGGTGGTCGAGATCCAGACGAAGCAGGTCCCCGCGGACTTCGGGTTTCCGACGTACGACGTGTGCGAGCTGGGGCTGAGTACCAGTCCCGGGGCTGCCGTGCTGCGGATGGAGCGGTCGCTGGTCGTCGCCACGAAGAGTTCGCTTGATGCCGAGCAGAAGGCGTACGCCGCCTCCAAGGGTGAGGCTGCCAAGCCGGTTGCTCTTGGTGATGGCGGCTTCGGGACCAGCCGGTTCGTGGTGTTCCTGTTCCGTGACCGGCTGATCAAGGTCAGTGGGCCGCCGGCGACCTTGGCGAAGTACGTCGTACTCGGTCAGGAAGTCGTTCGGCAGGCACCTGGGTTGCCGGATGCGCCGCTGTCGATCGCCCGCCCCGAATGCGAACGGGGGACCTCGGCCGCCGCGAAGGTGATGGGTGCGCCGGCGGTCTTCCGGCGCGACAGCGAGACCTCCGCCGGCGACCTGGTTTGCGGCTGGATCACCGAGAAGGGCGTCCTCTACACCACCGCCCGGCACGTCACCGACGCCGAAGCCCTGATGGCGCCCATCCGCAAGGCCCCCACCTCCCAGCCGGTCCCACTAGGCGACGAGGGCTACATCGACACCGTCACCGGCCGGGGCACGATCCGGGTCGGCACCACCAAAATCGTCGACCTGGTCCCCCTCGGCATCCCCCACCCCGACCCCGACCAGATGGCCACCTTCGCCCTCACCATCGCCGGCCGCTACACCCACTGACCTCAGCTGGCGTTCTTGTGGGTCGCCAGGTACTCACTCAGTGCCTCGCGCAGTACGTCACTCGGCTTGCGATGGTGACTTCTGGCGAACGCGTCGAGATCTGCGTTGAGCGCCCGCGGCAACCGCACCTGCCGAACTGGCGATTTCTCACCGGGACCGGCGTCCGGGTCGATCGATGGCCGGCCACCCTGCGAGCGTTCTACCAGCTCCCGTCCGAAGGCAGCCGCATCCGCATCGCGCAGGCTGGACTTGGAGCCGGCCGGCAGCCTCATGTCATGCTCGGCCCACTCGGCCGCGGCGTCGTAGTCCTTCTCAGTCATTTCCCTCCTCCATCCGCTCGAGATGCTTTGGCCGAGCGACCATCACGTGAAATATGTGCAGGTCGCGCGGAGGATTCACCTCGACCATGACCTCCAACAGTTCCCCACCCAGCTTCCTGGGTGGACCGATGAACAAGGTAGGCCGGATCTCAGCCGGTGGTCTCGGCTCGTCGAACTCCCGCTCGACGAAGTAGGCGTTCATTATCGCGTGCAGTGCGTCCTCACGGTCGATGGCCGTGCTTGTCCGCGCTGGATGCCCACGTGATCGCCACCTGAGCAATGTACTACAAAACATCTCTTGTGTAATACACAACCGAGCTGATGGTTCTATTGCGTCAGCGGGAGGGGGTCTTGCTGGGTGAGGGCGGTGGCTATGAGGGGGATGGCTTGGGTGAGGTCGGCGGGGGTGCGGGCTGCGTAGCCGAGGACCAGGCCGGGGGGACCGGTGGATTGGGTGTGCCAGGAGAGAGGTTGGGTTTTGACGCCGAGGTCCAGGGCGGCTCGGGCGAGGGCGACGTCGTCGACCGTGGGGGCGAAGGTGATGGTCAGGTGGAGGCCGGCGGCGGCGCCATGGATGGTTGCTTCGGGCAAGTGAGTGGTGATCGCATCGACGACGGCGTCCCGGCGCTCGCGGTGCCGGCGGCGGACGTAGCGGAGTTGGCGTTCGAGGGCGCCTGACTCCATCAGTTCGGCGAGAACGAGTTGTGGGAGGCTCGCGTTTCCCAAGTCTGCAAGGCGTTTCGCGCGGACCAACGCCGGCTTGTACTGCGGCGGCGCCAGCATCCACCCGATCCGGAGCGACGGGGCGAGCAGCTTCGACACGCTGCCCAGGTAGATCACCCGATCGGTCAGCATCGCCCGCAACGCAGGCACCGGCGGCCGGTCGTACCGGTGTTCCGCGTCGTAGTCGTCCTCGACGATCACCCCACCCTCGCCGGCCCACTGGATCAATTGCCGCCGCCGCTCCCCACCGAGCACCACGCCCATCGGGAACTGATGCGCAGGAGTAGCCAGTACTACGCGCGCCCCCGACGCACGCAATTCATCGACGCGAAGCCCCTCCGAGTCGACCGGGATCGGCGTCGTCACCATCCCCAAGCTCTGCAGATGCTGCCGCGATCCGAGCGACCCCGGATCCTCCACGGCGAGCTCCGTCGTCCCCTCGTCCCGCAACACCTGACTGATCAACGCCAGCGCCTGAGCCACTCCCGCCACGATGATCAGATCATCCGGATCCGCCGTGATCCCCCGATTGCGCGCGAGCCAGGTCGCCACCGCTCGCCGCAACCTCGGCGTACCGGCCGGCTCCCCATACCCGAACTCCGCAGCTGACAACTCAGCCAGCACACTCCGCTCAGCCTTCACCCAAGCCGACCGCGGAAACGCCGCCAGATCCGGTACTCCGGGCGTCAGATCCAACCGAGCCGGCACCGCACGCATCGCGTCGAACACCTCGAGTCCCGGCTCACTCACGACCACTCCGGAGTAGGCGGCGCGGAGGGGTTGGGTGTGAACCGGAGGAGTGGTGAGCGGTGCGGCGACGACCGTGGTGCCGGCCCGGCCGTTGGCTGTTATATGGCCGTCTTCGGTGAGGCGTTGGTAGGCCTCGGTGACTACGCCTCGGGAGACGTCGAGTTCGGCGGCGAGCAGGCGGGTGGCGGGGAGGCGGCTGCCGATGGGGAGGCGGCCGTCGGAGATCGCGGTGCGGAGTTGTTCGGCCAGCCAGCTGGACAGACCGCCGGCGGGAGCCTCGGCGAGGGAGAGCTGGAGGAAGTCGGCACCGGCTTTGGACCTGTCGGATGAAGCAGACATGGACCTGGGCACTGGACCATTGTGCGCGCACGGTGGGGTTATGGGAATCGACTACGTCCACGGATACACGCAGGCCGAGACGCGCCGGCTGGCCGATCAGGCGGGTACGTTGGCCGACCTGCTGCACGGCGATACGCAGTACGAGCCAGGGAGCAAGGTGCTGGAGGTGGGCTGTGGCGTCGGTGCTCAGACGCTGCAGCTGGTGACGAGAAGCCCGGGGATCCGGCTCACCGCGGTCGACATCTCCGAGGAGTCCCTCGCGCAGGCCAAGGCGCGGGTGACGGCTGAGGTCGAGTGGGTGCAGGGAGATCTTCGGGAGCTGCCGTACGACGGTGAGTTCGATCATCTCTTCTTGTGCTTCGTCCTCGAGCACCTGCCGGATCCGGTCCAGGCGCTGACGAAACTCCAGCGGGCCCTCCGGCCGGGCGGATCGATCACGGTGATCGAAGGCGATCACCGATCGGCGTTCTTCCACCCGCAGAGCAGCGACGCGCAGCACGTGATCGACTGCCTCATCGACCTGCAGGAAGAAGCAGGTGGCGACTCCTTGATCGGCCGGCGACTGCAGCCGTTGCTCAACGAGGCCGGGTACGCCGGCATCCGCACCACGCCTCGCACGGTGTACGCCGACGAGACCCTGCCGCACCTCGTCGACGGCTTCACCCGCAAGACCTTCATCGCGATGGTCGAGTCGGTCCGCGAACGCGCGCTCGCGGCAGGCCGTAGTACGGAAGAACGCTGGCAGCGCGGCATCGCAGACCTCACTCGTGCAGCCGAACCAGGCGGCACCTTCCACTACACGTTCTTCAAGGCCGTCGCATGGCGGGCCTGATCCTGCTCGCTGCCCTCGTCGTCGCGGTGCTCGAACGAACCCACCGCAGGCGCCCCCAGCCGGCCGCCTCCACAGACCCAAGAGACCGCGACCATCAGCGCCTCCTCGCCGAACTCGCAGCCGTCGCGGAGCGCGAATCTTGACGCGCGCGAGGGTGGGAGGGATTGATCGGGGCTGGTAGACAAAGGGGTATGCCGGCGACCGAGCAGTTGGAGATCGAGACCAAGTACGACGTGGACGAACACGCGATCCTGCCGGCTCTGCATGAGCTGCCCGGTGTCGCGAGTGTCGCCCAACCGGTCGAGCTCGACCTGGAGGCCGTGTACTTCGACACGGCCGACCTTGCACTGGCCGCGAACCGGGTGACGCTGCGCAGACGCACCGGCGGCGAGGACGACGGCTGGCACGTGAAGCTGCCCGGCTCCGGTTCCGGACGGCTCGAGATCCGGCACCCGCTCGGGCGGGTGGTGAGCAAGGTGCCGATCCAGGTGGTGCGGTCGGTCCGGGTGCATGTCCGCGATCACGAGCTCGCGCCGGTGGTCACCCTGAAGACCCACCGGATCGTGCACCGGTTGCTGGACGCCGACGGTGAGGTCCTCGCCGAGGTGGCCGACGACCACGTCACCGCCGAGGTCGAAGGGGCCGAGCCGGACACTTGGCGCGAGTGGGAGGTCGAGCTCGTCAACGGCGACCTAGACCTCCTCGAAGCCGCCGAACCACTGCTCCGCAGTGTCGGCGCGACGCCCGCGAAGGGCCCGAGCAAGCTCGCCCGCGCACTCGGTTCCCGGGTCCCGAAGCCGGTCGACCGGGTGCTGCCGAAGAAGCCGCTGACCGCCGACCTGTTCCGCCTGTACGCCGCGGCGCAGGTCGACGCGATCCGGGTCCGCGACCCCGAAGTACGCCGGGATCTGCCGGACTCGATCCACAAGATGCGGGTCGCCACCAGGCGGCTCCGGTCGGCGCTGGCCAGCTACCGGCCGGTGGTGGATCGCGAGGCCGGCGACGTCCTCCGGGCCGAACTCAAGTGGCTCGCCGGAGAGCTCGGCGCCGCCCGCGACGCCGAAGTACTGCGTGAGCATTTCGCCGCAACCGTCGCCGAGCAGCCCGTCGAACTGGTGATGGGCCGGGTGGCGGGCTTCATCGACGATCACCTGCGTGGCGTGTACAAGGCCGGCCGGACCCAGGCGCTCGCGGCATTGGAGAGCGAGCGGTACTTCCGCCTGCTCGACTCGCTCGACGATTTGATCGCGGACCCGCCGCTGACCGGTGACGAGCGGAAGGCGGCCAAGCAGCTGCCCGAGATTCTCGATCACGACTACAAAAGAATGCGGCAGGCGGTCCGCCGGATGGAAGCCGCCGCGGACGACACCGAGCGCGATCACGAGCTGCACGAAGTACGGAAGGCAGCCAAGCGACTCCGGTACGCCGGGGAGTCGGCCGAGCCGGTGCTCGGAGCCGAAGCGACCGCGCTGGCCGGTCGCGCCGAGCAGGTCCAGGAGGTGCTCGGCGACCACCAGGACAGCGTGGTCGCGCGCAGACTCCTTCGCCAGCTGGCCGTCGAGGTGCATCTGTCCGGCGGAAACGCCTTTACCTATGGGCGTTTGCATGCCGCCGAGGAGGTCCGCGGCGAGCGTTCGTACCAGGAGTTCCTCGAGCTCTGGCCCAGCTTGAAATGAGCCCAGCCTGAAATGAGCGAAGCCCCGACAGGATGCCGGGGCTTCGCGCAGGAGATGGGCGGAGATTGGTGCTGCCAGGCAGGCTCGCGTTTACCTCAGCAAAGCCTGCCTGACAGGTCTAGTGGTGGGTCGCCTTCTCGGCGCCCGCGCCGGTGAGTGAGCGGACCTCCATCTCGGCGAACTTGTCGACGTTGACCTGCTCCTTGCTGGTCAACGTGCCGATGATGCCGAGCAGGAACGCCAGCGGGATCGAGACGATGCCGGGGTTGTCCAGCTTGAACCAGTGGAAGTCGATCCCGGTGTCGGTGATCATCGACAGGCTGAGCCCGGTCTTCTTGTCGACCTTGCCGGACACGACCGGGGAGAACGCGATCAGGATGATCGTGGACGCCAGGCCGCCGTAGATGCTCCAGAGTGCGCCGCGGGTGTTGAAGCGTCGCCAGAACAGTGAGTACAGGATCGTCGGCAGGTTCGCACTCGCCGCCACCGCGAACGCGAGCGCCACCAGGAAGGCGATGTTCTGGCCGTTCGCGAAGATGCCCCCGACGATCGCGACGATGCCGATCACCACGGCGGTGATCCGGGCGACCTTCACCTCGTTGTTGCCGGTGATCTGGCCCTTCTTGATCACCTGGCCGTAGACGTCGTGGGCGAACGACGTACTCGCGGTGATCGTCAGCCCGGCCACCACCGCGAGAATGGTGGCGAAGGCGACCGCGGAGATCACTCCGAGCAGCAGTTCACCGCCCAGCTCGAAGGCCAGCAGCGGTGCGGCGGAGTTCGCCTTGCCCGGTGCCGCCTTGATCTTGTCCGGCCCGACCAGCGCGGCCGCGCCGTACCCGAGCACCAGCGTGAACAGGTAGAAGATGCCGATGATCCAGATCGCCCAGCTCACGCTGCGGCGGGCTTCCCTGGAGTTCGGCACCGTGTAGAAGCGCATCAGCACGTGCGGCAGCCCCGCGGTGCCCAGCACGAGGGCCAGGGCCAGCGAGATGAAGTCGAGTTTGCTGACCCCCGTTGCGCCGTACTGCAGTCCGGGGCTGAGCAGTTTCTCCCCAGCCGCCGGACTCTTGTCCACGGCGGCGCCCAGCAGCGCGGACAGATTGAAGGTGTACTTCGCCAGCACCCACAGCGTCATGATGCCGGCGCCGATCACCAGCAGCACCGCCTTGATGATCTGCACCCAGGTGGTGCCCTTCATGCCGCCGACGAGCACGTAGGTGATCATCAGCAGGCCGACGACGGCGATCACGACGTTCTGGCCGGCCCGATCCGAGATACCGAGCAGCAGGGCGACCAGGCCACCCGCGCCGGCCATCTGGGCCAGCAGGTAGAAGAAGCTGACCACCAGGGTGGAGATGGCGGCGGCCATCCGGACCGGACGCTCCTTGAGCCGGAACGACAGGACGTCGGCCATCGTGAAGCGGCCGGTGTTGCGGAGCAGCTCGGCGACCAGCAGCAGGGCCACCAGCCAGGCGACCAGGAAGCCGATCGAGTACAGGAACCCGTCGTACCCGTTGATCGCGATCGCACCGGCGATGCCGAGGAACGACGCGGCGGACAGGTAGTCACCGGCGATCGCGATGCCGTTCTGCGGACCGGTGAACGAGCGGCCGCCGGCGTAGTAGTCGGCCGCGGTCTTGTTGTTGCGGGAGGCCCTGATCACGATCGCCAAGGTGGCGACCACGAACAGCGCGAAGATCGCGATGTTGATCTTCGGGTCACCGATCTCGGTTGCCAGCGGCAACATCAGGGGCGCGCTCACTGGTGCTCACCTTCGATCTGGTTGCGCAGTTGCTCGGCCTCGGGGTCGATCTTGCGGTCTGCCCAGCGGACGTAGGTCAGTGTGATCGCGAAGGTCGACACGAACTGGAGCAGCCCGAAGATCAGTGCGACGGTGATGTTGCCGCCGATCTTGTGCGACATGAAGCCGTGGGCGTAGTCGGCGAGCAGGACATAGAGGAAGTACCAGACCAGGAACAGGCCGGTCATCGGGAACACGAAGCGCCGGAAGCGGCGACGCAGTTCGGAGAAGTCCGGCGACAGCTGGACATCCCGGTACGTCGACAACTCCGGATCGCCCGCGCGACGCGTATCGCTCATCGCGGACCTCCAGACGAGAACAGGGCCGGGCGGAGACCGGCGCGCAGGGTTGTTGCGCACACTGTGGCCCAGCTCACTCCCGCCGCCCAGCACGCACACGCATCGAGCGCCCAGCGGCCCCGCCCCCTCGCCCGGCGGCGCCGCCCGCCGCGACGAGCGGTACGAATCCCGCGACGAACGGGCGAACAGCCGGTACTGCGGGCGCCCGGTCGCCGGGTGGCGGGCTCATTTGCCGCGCTGCCGGCTGTTCAGGGGGAGGGGAAACCTCGGTCGACGTCGACGGCCTCGGGGGCGTGCAGGCGGACCATGCTGCGGGCGGTGCCGCGGGGGATCTTGTGCGGGGTGAGCTTGGAAACCACGATCACGGTGAGGAAGGCGAGCGGCATCGTCCAGGCGGCGGGTTGGCCGAAGAGGGCTCTTGGCCAGCCGGCTTCGGGTGGTCCGATCACGTTCACCAGTACGGCGGTGATCGCGGCGACTCCGCCGACGACGAGACCGGCGGCGGCCCCGGTGACGGACATCCTTCGCCACCAGATGCCCAGCACCAGCAGGGGGCAGAAGGTCGAGGCGGCCACAGCGAACGCGAGCCCGACGGTGTCTGCGAGGCTGAGAGATTTGGTGAGGTTGAAGGCCAGGTAGGGAACAGCAATCGCCAGCAGAGCAGCGATTCGGAAGCTGTTGACGGCCAAGTAGTCCCCGCCGGTCAAGCGGTGCAATCGCGGTCGGAGGAGGTCCTGGTCGATCACACCGGCGATCGCGACGGTCAGGCCGGAGGATGTCGAGAGAAACGCGGCGAACGCACCTGCTGCGAGCAGTGCTCCGAGCAGATCTCCTGTCGTGCCGGCGAAGATCCGGCTGGGGAGCTCGAGGACGACGGTATCCGGAGTGGTCCCGATCAGATCAGCGGCGAAGGAGCGGCCGAGTACGGCGTACAGGGGTGGGAACAGGTAGAACATGCCGAGGAGAGCCAGTACGGCGACCGTCGTACGGCGTGCTGTTCGTCCGTCGGGGTTCGTGTAGAAGCGGACCAGTACGTGCGGCAGGCCCATCGTTCCGAAACAAAGGGCCAAGAGCAACGAATAGGTGGCGTACAGCGGATGGTCGCGGCCGCCTGCGTGGGACAGCGGTTCCGCCCATTCCGATCCGGCGCCGTGCAGGGAGTCGAGCAGGCCGACCGAGTGGTCCATCGACCGCCAGGAGATCAGGATGACGAAGATCGGCGCGGCCAGGGCGGTCAGCTTCAGCCAGTACTGGAACGCCTGGACGAAGGTGATCGAGCGCATGCCGCCGGCCGCGACGTTGATGACGACGATCACCGCGACGATGGCTGCTCCGACCGCCGGCGGTGCGCCTGTCACGGTGTGGAAGGTCAACCCGGCGCCCCTGAGCTGAGGGAGCAGGTAGAGCGTGCCGATCCCGGCGACGAGCCCTGAGCAGATCCGCCGGACGACCGCGGACTCGAAGCGGGTCTCGGCGAAGTCCGGCAGCGTGTAGGCGCCGGAGCGGCGTAGCGGCGCGGCGATCAGGGCCAGCAGCATCAAGTAGCCGACGGTGTAACCGACAGAGAACCACAGCATGTCGGCGCCGTTCACCAGCACCAGGCCTGCGATGCCGAGGAAAGATGCCGCCGACAAATATTCGCCGCTGATCGCCGAGGCGTTCCAGGATGGCGTCACGGCTCGGCTGGCGACGTAGAAGTCACTTGTCGTCCGGGAGATCCGCAGCCCGAACAAGCCGATCCCGATGGTTGCCGCGACCACCAAACCGATCGCCGTCAGACTCATTGCCGAGGACATCTATTGCCGCCCGACGAACTCGGTGAACTCGGCTTCGATGCGTTCGGCCTTGCGAACGTAGATCCGGGCCGAGACGTAGACCACTGGGTAGACCACGAAGACCAGTAGGACCCAGGGGAGGGGGATGCCGAAGATCAGTAGGCGGCGGGTGGTGGGGATGAGTGCGAAGAGCAACGGCAGCCCGCCGAGGACGAGCGCGGCGCTGCCGACCACGCCGAGGGCGAGCCTGAGCTGCGATTGGATCAGCGAGTGCATGTAGACCTCGCCGAGCCGGGTCTGCTCGTCGATCTCACGGGTACCGGCCGGCGTACTGGGACGGCGGGCCGCACTCGTCCGCGGGCTCGTCACACGAACCCGGCGTGGACCGTCCGCCGGCGTACTCATCCCCGGAGCGAGGTCGACCGGACCAGCAGGTCGCGCAGTTCGCGGGTGTGCCGGCGGCTGACCGGCAGCCAGTCGTCGCCGACGCGGACCGCGCACCGGCCGCTGTCGACGCGCATCTCGTCGACGTGCGCGAGGGCGACCAACGTACTGCGATGGATCCGGGTGAACCCGGCTTCGCGCCAGCGCTCCTCGAGGGTGCTGAGCGGGATCCGGACCAGGTGCGAGTTCTGGCCGGTGTGCAGGCGTGCGTAGTCGCCTTGCGCCTCGACGTACCGGACCGTGGATCGCTGCACGAACCGGGTCACGCCCGCCAGCTCGACGGGGATCACCTCGTCGTCGGTGTCGTCGGCCGGCGGCGGTTGCACGGTCGGCGTACCGGCGCTGACCACCCGGCGTACGGCCTCGGTCAGCCGCTCGGCGCGGACCGGCTTCATCACGTAGTCGGAGGCATCCAGCTCGAAGGCGGCGACCGCGTGCTCGTCGTACGCGGTGACGAAGACGATGCGCGGCGGCCGGGCGAACTTCGACAGCACCCGGGCCAGGTCCATCCCGTCCAGGCCGGGCATCTTGATGTCGCAGAAGACCACGTCGAGGTCGGTCGCCTGCAGGATCTTCAGCGCGTCGGCCCCGTTGGACGCGGTCAGGATCTCGCCGATCCGGTCGTCCTGGCGGAGCAGATAGACCAGCTCGGCCAACGCCGGCTGCTCGTCGTCGGCCACGAGCGCGCGGAGTCGGGAGTCAGCCATAAGGCGCATGTTAAGCGGACGCATGCACCCCTGAGGAGTATTTGGGCACCCGGAAACTAACCTTCGTGCCGGCGCCCGGAGCCGTTTCCACCACCAGGCCGTACGCGTCGCCGTACACCTGCCGCAGTCGCGAGTCGACGTTGCCGAGCCCGATCGAGTCGCCGGTCGGCTCCCCGGCGAGCGCCGCGCGGATCACCTCCGGGTCGCTGCCGGCGCCGTCGTCCTCGACGCTGATCTCCGCCTCGGAGCCGCGATCGAGCGCCCGGATGGTGATCCGGCCGACGCCCGTGCTGCCTTCCAGACCATGCCGTACGGCGTTCTCGACGAGCGGCTGGACGACGAGGTAGGGGATGGCGACCGCCAGTACCTCGGGCGCGATCAGGAGCGAGACGGTGAGCCGCTCGCCGAATCGGGCCTGCTCCAGAACGAGGTAGCGCTCGACGTTGCGGAGCTCGTCGGAGAGCGCGGTGAACTCGCCGCCTCGTCTGAGCGCGTAGCGGGAGAAGTCGGCGAACTCGAGGAGCAGTTCGCGGGCGCGTTCGGGGTCGGTGCGGACGAAGGAGGCGATGGCTGCGAGGGCGTTGTAGATGAAATGCGGGCTGATCTGGGCTCTCAGTGCTCTGAGCTCGGCCTCCATGGCGCGGGTGCGTTCCTTGTTGAGCTCGGCGAGTTCGACCTGGCCGGAGACCCAGCGGGCGACTTCCTCGGTGGCGCGGACGAGCGCTGCAGAGGATCTCGGGCTGTAGGCGACGAGCACCGCGACGACGTGCTCGTCGGTGACGATCGGTGCGACGACCGCCGTACGGATCGGGCACTGTGGATCCCGGCAAGCTACGTCGTGGGCGCCCAGGACTGCGGTCCTCCCGGTGCGGAGGGTGTGGGCGGCGATGGACTTGGCGTCCACTCGGTGGTTGGACTCGTACGGTCCGCCGACGCCGTCCCAGGCGAGTACGCCGGACGAGTCGCAGATCGCGATCGCCGCCGTACCGAGCAGATCCCGCAGATGCTTGCTCGCCTTACCCGCCGCCGCGGGCGTCAGCCCCTCGCGCAAACTCGGACTGGCCAACGAGGCGGTATGCAGAGTCGCATACGTCGCCTTGTCAGCCGGAGTCCCGAAATGCTTCCGCCGCCGCCCGAACACACAACGACGGTAACCGCTCCGGCGCCGAGAACGGGTTGGTGTCCCGATCGACAGGATCAATTGGCGGCGGGTGCGAGGGTTCAGGCTCAGCTGGGCTGGGGTGGAGCGAAGTTCGGCGCATTGATCCTGTCGATCGGGACACCGACAGGCGGGGAAGCCACAGGGTGAGTCTGCGGGGTGGGTTTACTGCTCTGCGCGGGGGCGGAAGGCTTCTAGGGCTTCGGTGTCGGAGTAGGTGGTGAGGAGGTATTCAGCGGACCAGGTGTCGATCTGGGGGTAGCTGGAGTGGGTGGAGAGATAGGTGGCTGCCTCGGTGGGGTTGAAGTGGGTGCGGCGGAGGTTGACGCCGTCGGGGGTGAGGAGGGCCCAGCTGGCTCCGGGGGCGCCGTACGGCATGCCTACGCTTCCTGCGTTGACGACCAGGCGGCGGTCGACCTGGCGGGCGAACGGCATGTGGGTGTGGCCGCAGACGACGGTTCGGACATCGGCCGGTACGCCGCCGAACACAGTGGCCCAGCGGGAGATCGGGCTGTCGACCAGGACCATTTCCTCGTCGTCGCGTGGGGTGGCGTGGCAGAACAGGGTGTCGCCGAGGGTGAACGTGGTCGGTAGATCGTCGAGTAGCGATACCTGGTCGGGGCGCAGTTGCTCGGCTGCCCAGGGCGATACCGGATCAGGAGGGGTTCCGGTGAACGTCCCGCGCGCCATCGCGACGAGCTCCCGATCCGCGTTGCCGCGGACCCAGACGGCGCGTTTCCCCAACGACACCAGGAGATCCAGCGTCTCCACCGGCATCGGCCCGCTGGCGATGTCACCGGCGAGCACGATCACTTCCGCGCCGGCAACATCCGGCTCAGCGAGCACAGCCTCCAACGCAGGCAGCACACCGTGAATATCGGCCAGCACCACAACACTCATGCAACCCAGTGTGGCCGCAAAAGACCTTCCAGAAGCAGGTTCTCTGCTATCAGCAGAGAACTACGAGCCGATCATGAGTTCACCCGTGGCCAGCGGGGTGGCGAGCTCACACTGACCATCCGTCACCGTGCAGCGGATGATCGCGGCCTTCGTGTCGTGGCCGTCGTCGGCCAGGATGAGGAGGTGCTGGTCGTCCTCGGCGACGGTCTGGCGGAAGGACGGGCCGCCGCCCCACTCGCGGATCACGGCGCCGGCCTTGGTGTCCAGCGCGGAGACGCTCAGGTCGGCGTACCCGTCGCCGACCGCCGGACCCCCGTACGCCGTGGCGCCGTCCTCGGTGAATCCACCGATCCGGTTGGCACAGGTCCTCCACAAACTCTTGCCGGTGGCAACTTCGGTGACCATCGAGCAGGTGCCGTTGTCGTTGATGGTGGTCATCGAGGCGGCGAGCTTGCCATTGCCGGACAAGGCGGTCGGTGAGGTGACTGTCTTGACCTCGGTCGCGGAAGACTTGGCCGGGTCCCAGGCGTAGAGCTGCCAGGTATTAGCGTTCTGGGTGGCGTAGGCCCGGTAGTAGACCTTGCCGTCCTGGTAGGCGAGCACCGAGACCTCCCAGCGGTTCGGCAACTCGAGCTTCTTCACCACGCTGAGGTCGCTCTCGGAAACGGTCGCGTAGACCGTGCTGCCGACGCGGCCCCCGCCGTCGCTGCCGATCCTCTTGGTCGCATAGGCGCCGAACCTGCCGTCCGCAGTGGTGACGAGGGAAGTGACGTCAGGGGTGTGCTCGACCTTGTCGTAGAGGATCGTGAGCAACTCGGTGCCGTAACCCTTGCTGACCACGGCCAGCACCGAGTCGCTGACCCGGGCGACTTCCTGGATCTGAGCCGTGCCCGGGATCTTCGTCGGTGCGCCGGCACCGCCACGGACCTCCCGGCCGACCAGGTACGGAACCTGCGGATCGCGACCCTTGCGGAGTTTGCTCAGCTTCAAGGACACGTTGACTGCGCCACCCGAGGACGGCGTAGCCGACGGCGACGGCGTGGACGGTGTCGCGGTCGGGGTCTTGGCGACCGGCGTGGTCGTCTGCCCTGCCAGGGGAGCCGCTGAGTTGTCGCCCTTCTGCGGTCCGCGCTGGGAGGCGATGACGCCGCCGGTGATCACGGCCAGTACTGCGATCGCCGCGACCAGGACGATCAGCCGGCCGTTCTTCTGTTTCATTGCCATGCTCCTAAGAAGCGAAGGTCGTACTCAGTGTCGGCGATCATCAGCTCAGGAGGAGGTTGTCTGCGGCCACCGGCGTCGCCAGCTCGCAGTCGCCGGTACTGACCGTACAGCGCACGATCGCGGACTTCCCGCGGCCGGCCGAAGCCACCATCAGCAGGTGATCCTCGTCCTCCGGCGCCGCGCTCCGGAAGCACCCCATCCACTCGCGGAGCAGTCGCCCGCTCCTCCTATCGAGGGCTTTCGGGTCTCCTGGCGTCCACGCGTAGGTGCTCCACCTCGCACCCGAGCCGAGTACGTCCGAGGACTGGTAGTAGACCTTCCCGGCCGCGTACGCGAGCACCTTGAAGTTCCAGCCGACCACGTACGGAACCTCGGGCAGCTGTCCGGTGCCGAGTTCGTTCACCGCGAGCGGGACCTTGATCGGCGCCGTCAGCGGTGCCGCCGCGGCGACGTTCTCCGAGTGCGGGACATGACGGGAGGCGATCGTGCCGCCCAGGACGACGGCGGCGACTGTCACCGCGGCAACGAAGGCGACCAGCAGACCGCTCTGGCGCTTCATTACCCAGCTCCCATCAGCCGCAGACTGTCCCGCCGAGGCGTTCGGGCGGGGGCGGTCGCGAGCTCGCAGACGCCGGTGCCGATGCTGCATCGGATGATCGCGCTCGCCGTGTTCTCGCCGGTGTCGGCCACCATCAGCAGGTGGTCGTCGTCCTCGGCGGTCGCTCCGAAGAAGTGCGCACCGGTCCATTGACGCCGCACGTCGGCCGTCCGGGCGTCGAGCGCGGTCGTGGACGGGTCGCCGCCCTCGCCCCGGAAGTCCGGTGTCGCGATCACGGTCAATCCGTTCGGGGTGAAGCCGTTGAGCGAGTAGTCGCAGGTCCGCCACAGTTGTTTGCCGTCGGCAACCTGACGGATGGCCGAACAGAAGGTCTGGGCGGCACCGGCGAGCTGGTCCACCCCGTTCCTGCCCTGAAAGTCCACGCCTGCAGGGGATCTGAAGGACTTCAGCAGGTCGACCTTGCCGGTCAGGGCGTGCCAGGCGTTCAGCGTCGAAGTCTCGCCGTCGCGATCGGTATCGGCCGCGAAGTAGACGGTGTCGCCGACAACGGCCAGCACCTTGGAGGCCCAGTCATTGGGCCGTTCCAGCTTCTCGTCGGTGAAAGCGTTGCGCCAGTAGACAGTGTTGCCCTGCCGGCGTGTGTGGTCGGCGTTGGTCCGGGCGGTGCCGTAGGCGATGGCGTCCTCATCGACCGACGTCACCAGGCTCGCGACCGCCGCAGTGGCTCCGGGGAGGATGCCTTTGTCCTTGTTGACCCGGACGAGCTCGGAGCCGCCGATGCCGACCTCGAGGATCACCATGGCGTCGCCGTCGTACCGGACCGCATGGAGGATCTCCTGCGAGCCCGGCACGGTGACGTCCTGGCCGAGGCCGCCCTTGATCACTCGCCCGCTGACGTAGACGACCTGGGGAGCCCGGCCGGTCGGCAGGGTCTTGAGGTCTACCTTCACGGGCGTCGAAGGCGGGAGGGTCGCGGCGAGCGGGGCAGGTACCTGGTTCTCCTGCTGCGGCCCGCGCCGGTAGGCGATCGCTCCGCCGATGACGACCGCCGCCACCGCGACGGATGCGACTACTGCGACCAGCCGGCCGTTCTGGCCCCTCATGATGCGAGGAGGAGCGGTTCGGACGACAGGGGAGTGGCCAGCTCGCACTGACCTTTACTGACCGAGCAGCGGACCAGCGCGGACCGCGACTCCGGTTCTGCCTGGTCGTGCCACTGCAGCAGCACGTGGTCGTCGTCTTCGGCGACGGCGCCGCGGAGCGATGGGGCGTCCCACTCTCGCAGCAGGTCGCCCGTCTTGCTGTCCAGCGCGGCCGTCAGCAGATCGCCGTACGGCGCACTGCCGGGTGGGATCGCCAGCGCGAACTTGCCGCTCGGGCTGAAGCGAGTCAACTGGTACTGACAGGTCCGCCACAGTTGCTTGCTGTTGGCGAGGTCGGTCAGGACTGTGCACATGCCGCTGTCGTGGAAGACAGCGAAGCCGGCGGCGACCGTACCGCTAGGGTTCACCAGCGAAGGTGAGGCAACAGCTGGGATCTTGGTGACGGTCTGCTTGTCCACCTGCCAGCGGTAGAGGTCCCAGGGAAGGTCGGGGCCGCGGCCTGCGTGGAAGTAGACCGTCTTGCCGATGACGGCCAGGACCTGCAGGTCGTAGACATGCGGGCGTGCGAGCTTCGCAGTCGGTTGGGAGCCCGGCCCCTGGTAATAGACAGTGCCGCCGGCCATGGCGTCGGCCGCGAACCTTCCACCGGATGCGTAGGCCGCGGCCTGTCCGTCCGCGCTAGTCACCAACGAGTCCACGCCCTGGATCTGATTCACCTGCTTGCCCTCGCCGTCCAGCACGACCAGTGAAGGGCTGGTGACCGTCTTGAGCTGCACTGTCAGGACGTTGTCCCACAGCCTGGCCACAGCGACGAGCTCGGCCTTACCGGGGATCTTCACTGGACCGCCACTACCGCCCTGCAAGGTCCGGTCTCGTAGATAGGGGACCTGTGGCTCGCGGCCCAGCGGGAGCTTCCTGGCGTCGACCTTGAGCTTCTGGGGCAGCGGCTTGGCCGGTGTATCGGCTGAGCTCGGCAGCGCAGAGGCGGCCAGTGGGACGGCTGCACCGTGCCCGACCTGCGGGTCCCGCCTGGACGCGAGCAGCCCCCCGACGGCCACGGCGGCGACCGCTACAGCGGCTACCACGGCGACCAGCGGTCGGTTCTTGGCTGACACGCGCCCGTTTTCCATCCCCGTTCAGACGCCACCGGTCGGCGTTTTGTTCGCTCCGATCGAGATCTCGGTGTGACAGTGCGGTGACAAAGCACAGTACTGGCGACCCGGTCGCAGGAGCGATCGAGCATAATGCGCGTATGGACCAGCCACCGCGGATCGGCCGGTACTCCCTGGTCCGCCGGGTGGGTGCCGGGGGTTTCGCGACCGTCTGGCTGGCCCGGGACGAGCAGCTGGACGCCGATGTCGCGGTCAAGATCCTGTCCGACAACTGGATCGACGAGGACGACGTCCGGCGCCGGTTCCTGGCCGAGGGACGCTTCCTGCGCCGGGTCGATTCGCCGCATGTGGTCGGCGTGCACGACGTCGGCGAGGCCGAGGACGGCCGTCCGTACCTGGTGCTCACCTACGCCGACGGTGGGTCGCTGGCCGACAAGATCAAGGCCGGCCCGCTGGAGATCGCCGACGTGGTCGACATCGTCACCCAGGTCGGCAGCGGGCTGAAGCAGTTGCACGCCCGTGGTGTGCTGCACCGTGACGTGAAGCCGGCGAACGTGCTGTTCCACAAGGAGCCGGAAGGCGACCGGGCGATGCTAGGCGACCTCGGGCTCGGCAAGTCGCTGGAGACCGTGTCGCAGCTCACGATGCCGGGCGGCACACCGGCGTACGTCGCTCCCGAGCAGGTGATGGGCGACCGGCTGGACCACCGCGCGGACCTCTACTCGCTCGGTGCGGTCGCGTACGCCGCCTTCACCGGCCAGGCGCCGCACGGCGTGATCAGCCTGGGCGCGGTGATGCGGATCGACGCCCCGCCGCCCTCGATGAGCACCATCCGCGACGACATCCCGCCGGCGATCGATGCCGTCGTACGCCGTGCGCTGGAACCCGATCGGGACAAGCGCTGGCCGGACCTGGACAGCTTCCTCGACGCGCTCAACGAGGCCCACACGACCGGCAAGATCCCAGCCGGCCTGGTTCCGGCCGAGGAACTCCCGGTCAAGGCCGGACCGGGCGGCCTCGATCAGGCGACTCAGCTGGCCGACGCGAACCGCCCGACCATCGCTCCACTAGCCGGTGGTCTCACAGAGACCCCCGCTGCTGAAGAAGCACCTGCCGAAGCTCCGCCCAGACGGTCCGGTCGAGCTCGGTGGATCGCGGCTGTGCTGGCCGTAGTACTGGCTGCTGGTGGTGGCTACGGCGGCTACAAGCTGGTGATGAGCCGCCCGGTGACCGTGGAGGACAACAGTCAGCGTTTGTCGGTGAAGGTGCCGCGCGAGTGGACTCAAAAGTCGGTGAATACCGCCCAGAACTCGCAGCCGGCCCTACTGATCAGCACGGACACCACGGCCTGGCAGAACGAGCAGAACGTCGCTGGAGTGTTCGTCGGCATCCTGGGCGCCTCGAAACTGCCGGAGAGCGGGACGCCGCCGAAGAACTGCACAGCGGGAGACACGAACAACGACAAGGTTGGTGATCGCACGGCGGTCACCTTCACCTATACCTGCGACCAGAGCACGGTCAAAGAGCGGTACCTGGCACTCTCCGGCAGCGGCTCGGTCCGTATCCAGGTTCGCGACAACGACCCAGCCGAGCTCCAGAAGGTGCTCGACTCGGTCGTCGTCAAGTAGCTGCTAGGCCAGCGAGGTCAGCGAAGACACTGTGGCCTTGTGGATCTTGCTGATCACGTTGAGCGTGGCCGAGTCGCCGCTGTAGAGGTATGAGCCCGACTCGTAGACCTGGTACGCCGTGCCGTTGTACTCCGTGATCCCCTCGGCCATGCTCGGCGCCCGGAAGCAGCTCAGAGTCGCGGCGTCCAGGTCCTTCTGGCCGCGACGTACGACGTACAGGTTGCTGCGGTTGCCTCGGCCGTACGAGGTCGCGTAGATGAAGTGGGTCGAGGTCACCAGCAGGCCCTGCGTCTTGGTCGGGATCTCCCACGCACCGGCCACCGTGGTGAGGGTGCCGTCGTCGGCGATCTTGTACTCGTACATGGTTCCGCGGCCGGTGTCGTTGAACGACCCGGACCACACGGAGTCGCCGTAGCTGGTCAGGAAGGAAGCGCCGGCGACGGACCGCGCAGTACCGACCTGTGCGAGGTACGGCGTACCGGCTGCCTTCATTGCGTCGCGCAGCTCGGTGAGGCGGTACTTGCGGATCGTGTTGCTCGTGCCGGCTACGAACGCCCAGCCCTTGCTGGTGGTGATGCCACCGACGTGCGCCTCGGCTACTGCGACCACACCAACCGTCGCACCGGTCGCCGGGTCGAGTCCGTAGATGTGCGAGTCGGCGCCGTCGCGGTACGACGACACCAGGATCAGGTTCTTGCCGGAGCCGTCCCAGTTGTACCAAGTCCCGGCACCCTGCGGCGTGTAGGTGCTCAGCCCGGGCACTGTCATCGCGGAGTTACTGAACCGTGCGTCGTACTTCTTCGACGCAGACGGCCCGTCGTAGAACGTGCTGCCACCGGTCGTGTCGGTGTCGCAGGTAATCGCAGCACCGGCCGAGAGCGAGGCAGTGAGCGCAGTAGCAGTTGTGATGAAGGCAGTGAGAAGGGCAAGCGGGCGGGCCATAGTCGGTCCTCTTCCAGGTTGGGGCGGAAACCTTCGAATCCGAACCCTAGTCCGGCAACGGCTTACCGACGACCCCTCGACTTCCTACAGTCGTCCCGTGTTCAGGACAATCGTCGTACTTGCCGGCTTGGCCGGGTCGCTGCTGGTTCCGGCCACCGCGGTGGCTGTTTCGCCGCCCACCCAGTGCGCGGGAGTGAAGGTCGGTCCTGCCGAGGAGGTGGTGGCCGATCAGACCCGGAAGAGCCTCGGCCTGAACGGCTGGGCCGACACGCCTTTCGGGGTCTTGCCCGATGGCGCCGGCAAGTACAAGTTCCTCGCGGTGGCGGCGCTGGTCGGATCGGGTGGCGCGAACCAGAGCATCGCGGTGACCCGCGGGACCCTGGCCGATCCGGTCTCCGACGGGGTGAAGACGCTGGCCCCGGTGATCGGGCTCCCGGCCGGCTACCAGTACGGCGGGGGTGGCCCGGTGTACCGCGATCCCGGCAGCGGGCTGGTGCTGCAGATGCTGCACCTCGAACAGAGCTCGCCGGGCGGCTTCTACTCGTCGCTGCACCTCGGCCGGTTCGACCCGGCGACCGGGCGTACGACGTACCTGGGACCTCTTGCGACGCCGACGGCCACTCTGGAGCAGGTCGGTGCACACCGGGCCTCGGCAGACGTCGGTACGCCGTCCTTCGTTTCCCGCGACGGCTACCTCTACGTGCATTTCCCCGACTACTTCATCGACTCCAATGGCAACTTCGCAGGGACGGCGTTGTCGGCGGTCCGGGCGCCGGTGGCGGAGGTGGTCGCCGCTGCGCAGAACGGCCGGACAGCGCCGTGGAACAAGTACCTGGACGGCGCCTGGAACTCACCTGGAGTCGGCGGCGCGTCCACCGACCTCCGCCCGGGTGAGCGACCGGCCTGGCACCCGAACACGGCCCGTACGGCGAAGGGCGGCAGCCTGCTGGTCGCGATGGTGTCCCCGAACGAGTTCGTGCTCACCGATTCGGCGGACGGCGTCACGTCCTGGTCGAGCAGCGTGACCCTGTTCAGAGACCCGGACCGCTTCAACGCCTACCCGACAGTGGTCGGCACTGGAGCGGATCCGTCGGTGGTCGGTGACGATTTCTACGTCTTCTACCTGCAGTGGAACACCATGAACCAGGACTGGAACAACGCGCACATGATGCGCCGCCTGGTCACCTGCACCGGCGGCCGCGACCTCGGAACGGTGCCGCTGGTCCGGTCGGACAACGCCAACCGGCACCGCGTCACTACCGACCTCGTCCGCGAACCCGGCTACTACCCGACGCGCACCTGGCTTCTGGAAGCGGGCGAGCGCCCCGGGACCAAGCCGCTCTACAGTTGCCGCAACGGAGCAGTCGACCAGTTCGTCGCCCTGCAGGCCGACTGTGGAGGCTTCAACGTCCTGCAGACCCTTGGCTGGATCTACGTCTCTCCACCGGTTGCTCCTTCGGTCGCGTTGTACCGCTGCCATGTGGCCGGTCTTGACGACCACTACGTGTCGACAGATCCAGGCTGCGAGAACACCGCGGCCGTGCAGGAGGGTCTGATCGGCTACGCCATCAGTACGACGGAGGTCGCGTTCACCCGCTTCTCCAACGGGCATGAGCGCTGGGTGACCAGCAGGGCGATCTCCAGCGGTTACACGGCCGAGCGGCGCTGGTTCATCGAAGGCAATCAGCAGCCGGGCACCTCAGCTCTCTACGGCTGCTCCTACCAGACACCCAACGGCACGAACCACCTCGTCTCCGCTCAAGCCGACTGTGAAGGTCAGGCGAAGCTCGGGCTCGAAGGCTGGATCCACACGGCCCCGGCAGGTGCTGCCACCGTGCCGCTGTACCGGTGCTACCAGCCGTCGGCGTACGACCATTTCCTGGCCGGTGCGGACTGTGACGGAGTAGCGGGTGCTCAGCGAGAAGGGCTGATGGGGTACGCCGTACCGTAGGGCTCATGACCGATCTGCAAGCGGCTATCGACCGCGTTCTGCCCAGTGTTCGTGCCGATCTCGAGGACCTCATCCGGATTCCCTCGGTCAGTGCGGACCCGGCCCGCCAGGCCGACGTCCAGCGGTCCGCCGAGGCGACCGCGGCCCTGTTCGAGGCCGAGGGGTTCGAGGTGAAGATCGTCCGGGCGGGTGAGGGCGCGCCGGCCGTGATCGCCAAGAAGGCCGCGCCCGAGGGCAAGCCGACGGTGCTGCTCTATGCGCACCACGACGTCCAGCCGACCGGCTCTCTCGACGAGTGGACGAGTGAGCCGTTCGTGCCGACCGAGCGCGACGGCCGGCTGTATGCCCGCGGCGCGGCCGACGACAAGGCCGGCATCGCGGCACATCTGGCCGCAGTACGGGCCTTCGGCAACGATCTTCCGGTCGGCGTCACGGTCTTCGTCGAGGGCGAGGAGGAGATCGGCTCGCCGACCCTGCTGCAGCTGCTCGACGAGTACTCCGACGAGCTGGCCTGCGACGCGATCGTGATCGCCGACTCGGGCAACTGGGCGATCGGCCAGCCGGCGTTGACGGTGTCGCTGCGCGGCCTGGTCGACTGCTACGTCGAAGTACGGACGCTCAAGCACGCAGTGCACTCGGGGCTCTTCGGTGGAGCCGTTCCGGACGCGCTGACCGCGCTGTGCCGGTTGCTGGCGACGCTGCACACCGACAACGGCGATGTGGCTGTCGACGGGCTGCACGCTTCTCGCGCCGCCGAGCTGGACTACCCCGAGGACCGGTTCCGGGCCGAGTCGAGCGTGCTGGACCAGGTCCGGCTGACCGGCTCCGGTTCGCTGGTCGACCGGCTGTGGACCCGCCCGTCGATCTCGGTGCTGGCGATCGACGCGCCGCGGACCGCGGAGGCGAGCAACACGCTGGTGCCGGTCGCGCGGGCCAAGGTCAGCCTCCGGGTCGCGCCCGGCGACGACTCGAACAAGGCGATGCAGGCCCTGGTCAACCACCTGGAGCAGAACGCTCCGTGGGGCGCCCAGGTCGTTGTCACGGAAGGCGATATCGGCCAGCCGTGCTCGATCAACGCCCGCGGTACGGCGTACGACGCCGCCCGGTCGGCCTTCGCGGCGGCCTGGGGCGTGGAGCCGGTCGACACCGGGATGGGCGGCTCGATCCCGTTCATCGCGGAGTTCCAGCGGGCCTTCCCACAGGCCGCGGTCCTGGTCACCGGGGTGGAAGATCCCGACACCAGGGCCCACGGCATCGACGAGGGTCTGCACCTGGAGGAGTTCGCCAAGGTCTGCCTCGCCGAGGCTCATCTGCTGCAGAACCTGGCCTGATCCCTGGGTGATCCCTCACAACTTGGCCAAGCCCTGAGTACCGGGGTTTCCGCGTACCCAGGGTTTGGCATAGGTTTCGGCGAGTGAAGATCGCAGTAGTGCGCGAGACCAGACCGGCGGAGCGCCGGGTGGCGCTGGTGCCGGAACAGGTCGTCAAACTTGTCCAGCTCGGCTACGAGGTCGCGGTCGAACCCGCGGCAGGTGAGCGCGCGTTGTACTCCGACGACGCCTACCGCGAAGCCGGTGCCGAGGTCGCCTGGGGAGCCGACCATGCCGCGACCGTCGTCGTGTCGGTCCAGCCGCTCGAGCGCGAACGCTTGCAGCGGCTACATGCCGGTACGGCGTTGATGTCGTTCCTGCCCACCAATCCGCCGGACGTGATCCGGGCCGCGACCCGGGCCAAGCTGACCGCGTTCGCGATGGAGCTCATTCCGCGGATCTCCCGGGCCCAGTCGATGGACGCCCTCTCCTCGCAGGCCCTGGTCGCCGGCTACCGCGCCGCGATCATCGCGGCGGAGCGACTGCCCCGGTTCTTCCCGCTCAACATGACCGCCGCCGGCACCGTCCCGCCGGCCCAGGTGCTCGTGCTGGGCGCCGGCGTCGCCGGTTTGCAAGCGATCGCGACCGCGAAGCGCCTCGGCGCCGTGGTGAAGGCGTACGACGTACGGACCGCTGCCGCCGAGGAGATCGCGTCGATGGGAGCCAGCCCGATCGAGCTGGAGCTCGGGACGCTGGACGGCCCGGGCGGTTACGCCCGCGAGATGACCGAGGAGCGCGCGCAGTTGCAGCGCGACCTGCTGGCGCCGTACGTCGCGGGCGCGGACGCGCTGATCACCACGGCCGCCGTACCGGGCCGGACCGCGCCGATGCTGGTGTCCCGCGCGATGGTCGAGCAGATGAAGCCCGGCTCGGTCGTGGTCGACCTGGCCTCGGAGTCCGGCGGCAACGTCGAGGGCTCGGTGGCCGGTACCGAACTGATGATCGGCAACGCGCTGGTCTGGGGCGGCGCGAACGTGCCCAGCCAGATGGCCGGGCCGGCTTCGCGGCTTTACGGCCAGAACATCGCGAACCTGATCACTTTGATGACCCGCAACGCCGCCTTCGATCCCGATTTCGACGACGAGATCGTGGCCGGCTGTTGTGTCACGCACGACGGCTCGGTTCTGCACGAGCCGACCCGGGAGCTCCTGGAAGGACCGTCCAGATGACCGAGTCCATCGCCCTGCTGACCATCTTCGTGCTGGCCGCGTTCGTCGGCGTCGAGGTGATCAGCAAGGTCTCCTCGACGTTGCACACCCCGCTGATGTCCGGGGCGAACGCGATCCACGGCGTCATCCTGGTCGGCGCGATCATCGTCACCGGTCAGGCCGACTCCACGATCGTGGTGATCGTCGGCCTGCTGGCCGTCGTACTGGCGACCGTGAACATGGTCGGTGGCTTCGTGGTCACCGACCGGATGCTGGAGATGTTCCGCGGACCCGCGGCGCGCAAGAAGGAGCTGCACAAGTGATCGCGACCTGGGCCCAGATCGGCTACCTGGTTTCGGCGGTCTGCTTCATCGTCGCCCTGAAGGCACTGTCCTCACCCCGTACTGCGCGGACCGGCAACCTGCTGGGCGCGGCCGGTGCGGTGCTCGCGGTGGTGATCACGTTCATCGCCTACAAGCCCGATCACCTGGTGCCGATCCTGATCGCGCTGGCGATCGGTGCTGTCGGTGGCGTGATCGGGTCCCGCCGGGTGCAGATGACCCACATGCCGCAATTGGTGGCCCTCTTCAACGGTGTCGGCGGTGGCGCCGCGGCGCTCGTCGCGCTGATGGAGCTCGGCGAGGTCCGGTCGGGCGAGACCGTGGCGGCGATCGCGACCGCGTTCACCATCGTGGTCGGTGCGATCAGCTTCTCGGGATCGATCGTCACCTTCGCCAAACTGCAGGAACTCATGACCACCCGGCCGGTGACGTTCCCCGGGCTGCCGGTGCTGTTCGTGGCCGGCATTCTCGGCGCGCTGGCCTTGTCGGGGTGGCTGGTGTCGGACCCACGGGTGTGGGTCGGCGTACTGCTCTGCCTGCTCGGCCTGGCCGTCGGGGTGATGCTGGTGCTGCCGGTCGGTGGCGCCGACGTACCGATCGTCATCTCGCTGCTGAACGCGTTCACGGGTCTGACCGTGGCCGCGGGTGGTTACGTCCTCGGCAACGCGCTGCTGCTGATCGCCGGAACGCTGGTCGGCGCGGCCGGTACGTTGCTGACGAAGCTGATGGCCGACGCGATGGGACGGTCGGTCTTCAACATCCTGTTCGGTGCTGTCCGGGGCGGTTCGACCCTTGGCGGCGGAACGGTCTCCGAGCGACCGGTGATCTCGGGTGGCGCACAGGACGTGGCGATCCTGCTGGCCTATGCGCAGCGGGTCATCATCGTCCCGGGGTACGGACTGGCCGTTGCCCAGGCGCAGCACACCCTGCGCGAGCTGGTCGAGGTGCTGCAGGGACGCGGCGTACGGGTCGACTACGCGATCCACCCAGTGGCCGGCCGGATGCCCGGTCACATGAACGTGCTGCTGGCCGAGGCGCAGGTCCCCTACGACCAGCTCCGCGAGATGGACGAGATCAACCCCGACTTCAAGGCCACCGATGTCGTCCTGGTCGTCGGCGCCAACGACGTCGTCAACCCCGCCGCCCGGAACACCCCGAGTGCCCCCATCTACGGCATGCCCATCCTGAACGCCGACGAGGCCCAACGAGTCATCTTCCTCAAACGATCCATGCGCCCAGGCTTCGCCGGCATCGAGAACGAACTCCTCTACGACCCCCGCACCACGTTGTTGTTCGGCGACGCCAAAGACTCCCTGACCAAGCTCCTGGCAGCAGTCAAAACAGTCTGATTCTTATTGAGCGGCGGTTCCCGCCGGGAGCCGCCGCTTGCCATGTCCCAGACTCTGGCGCTGCACCACGTCGATGCCCGCACCGGCCTCCTTCGGATGCGCGAACTACTGCGCCCGGGCGGCTTCCTGGTGGTCGTCGGTGTCGCCCGTACGACGCTGCCGCGCGACTTCTTGTACGACGTCGCCGGTGTGGGCGCCAACTGGGCCTACCGCGCGGTCAAGGGCTACTGGCACCACCCGTCGCCGACCGTGTGGCCGCCACCGGTCACCTATCCGCAGATGCGAGCCCTGGCGACCGACCTGCTCCCCGGCTCGACCTACCGCCGCCACCTGCTCTTCCGCTACTCCCTCACCTGGCACAAATAGCCGACTCACCTCATGCGGCTCTGCACCGTGGTCCTCCACCCGGTTCCGCGCGGTGGAGGCGGCTTCACCCCTCTTGTGGCGCTCAACTCCTCTTGTGGGGGTCCGCCCATTGGTCTAGCAGGGAGTGAACCCCCACAGGAGGAGTGAAGACCACAGATCGACCTCGGTGCGGACGGGCCGGGTGGTGCCAATGCACCATGCGGCCGTGCGCGTGCGTTGACCGTCCGTCGAGCCCGCGAATAAGTTCGTAGGCACCGGCGAGCAGCCCCGCTCCCGTCCTCCGCCGCTCCGATTTCAGCGGCATTCCGCCCCCGCGGCTATTTCGTCATGCCCAAACCCCAAGGAAGACCATGTCGACTCGTACGCCGTATTCAGCGCGCCCCGTCCCGCTGGCCGCTGCCTGTCTTTCCCTGCTCCTGCTCCCGCTGGCCCCGGCCACCACCCACTCGGCTCTCGGCAACGATTGGAGAGCACTTTTCTGCCGAGACCACAACCCGATGGCATCTTCCGGCCACTACCTCCGAGGCTGGTGCATCTGAACCGGTCCAGTCCGGTAATTCCCTAACGGAAAAGCAATCTTTACCGAACCCATCCCCGCTGAGCCGCCCGAACCCCCAACTCGAACCGCCCGGACGCTCCGGCTTGCTCACTCAACTTCGCCGCCATCCGCCTGACCGTCCGCAACGACACCCCCAACTTCCGCCCCGCCTGCTCATCAGTAGCCCCCTCCACCAAGAGATTCAGCAGTTCGATCTCCTGTGCAGTGATCTCCGCGGCGCTGGCTGGCCTGTCATCGAACACATCCTTGGCGTGCCGCCAACAGTGTTCATAGAAGAGCTTTGCGAGATGAACTACCTGAGTGCTGTGGTGAATAACCGCGCCAGCGTCTTCATCGGAGGGGTCCAATGGCATTGCCGCAGACTTGCCGTCGAAGATGACCATTCGCATCGGCACGCTGGGCATGCTCCGCACCTTTGCGCCGTGGTCGTAAAGCCAGCGAGTATATATTTGCCCGGCCTTCCTCTGGTGGCCCATTGGTCTCGAATGTGGATGGAATCAAGCCCCAGGTGGAAAGCGTCGGCATGAATTGCTGCATACGCTGATTGGCGCGTTCCTGGCCGATGAGGATCTCGGTATCGTTGGCTGTTCTCCCGCGCAGCATGTGGTTGTACTGCTCGGTGATCTCCTGCGCGGTCAGTTCGTCCTGACGCAGCGCCTTCTGGAGGTGCTCGAGTTCCTCGCGGCGCTTCTCGGCCAGCAGATTGAAGCCCCGGTTGGGGTGGATCGCGTACTCCTCGGTTGGGTCGTCGCCCCAGCTCCGAATCACCACGAGTTCGTGTTTGCGAAGCAGCTCGAGCTGCTCGTCCACGGCCGGCGCCGGCAGATCCAGAACGGAGCCGATCTCCGCCGGGACCACCTCAGGATGCGCCAACAAGGCGCGGTAGACCGCGAGGGTGGTGTCGGTGATGCCCAGGGAGTCGAACACTGGGGGTGGTCAGACCCAGCCGCGTTTGGCTGCGGCTACTCCTAGTTCGAAGCGGGAGGTGGCGTCCAGGCGCTCCGACAAGTTCGCGGTGATGCGGCGGGCGGTTCGGAGGGAGATGCCTAGGAGGCGGGCTACCTGTTCGTCTTTGGCGCCGCCGGCGAGTAGGCGGAGGACCTCGGCTTCGTGGGGGGTGAGGGGTGAGTCGTCCTCGCGGTCCTCGGGGGCGAAGAGTTCGGTGGCGCGGGACCAGTACGAGTCGAAGAGGGCGATCGCGAGGGCGAGTACGGACGGGCTGCGGTGGATCACCGCGCCGGCGCTCTCGACCTCGGGGTTCAGCGGCATGATCGCGATTTCCTGGTCGATGATGAGCAGCCGCATCGCCAGGGTCGGGGTGGCGCGGACCTCGCCGCCCAGCTTATGCATGTAGGAGGCGAACTCGAGCCCGGCCTTCGAAACCGTCATGCTCTGCAGGTAGACGCTGCGCATCTTGATCCCGCGCTCGAGCAGGGGGATGTCCGGGGACTCCTCGGCCGGGGCGACGATGTCGTCGACGTGGGCGGGGATGAGTCCCCAGAAAGACTCCCGGGCCTTGGTGCCCAGCTCCTCGATCCGGCGGGAAGCATTTGCGCGACCACGCAATACCTCGACATCGCCACTGGTCCGTGAGGTAAGAAGTTCGTTGTACTGCTCGGCCAGGACCTCGGCGGAGGCCTCGGCCTGGCTGAGTTCGCCGAGCATCTTGTTCAGTTCGCTCCGGCGGCGCTCGGCCAGCCCACTCAGGCCCACTCGGGGATGAACGGCGTGCTCGACGGAGGGGTTCGACCAGGTAGGTACGAGAAGGTCGAGTTTCCGGAGTACGTCCATCCGGTGATGAACCTCATCCAATGGACAATTCAGGAGTGCGGCAATCTGAGCCGGTGTGCTGTCCGGCTCGCGCAGAAGGGCGTGATAGACCGCGAAGGTGGCCTCGTCCACACCTAACGGTTCCAGCACTATCTACACCCTTCCAACCCACGTTTTGGAACCGACCATATACAGGGTGCGTCGATTTAGCGCGCTCAAGTGAACGTTTCGGATTATTTCGAAAGGACGTGCTGTGATCAAGAGGTTTCTCACAGTGTCCGGGCTGACGCTGCTGCTGGCAGCTGCCACCTGGCTTCCCTCCGGCCTGACTTCGGCGGGCGAGGACCCGGGCGTACCGGACGATCCGAACGGCAACTGCGTATCCCTGGGTTGCTGGTAAATCTGGTCCCGTAGACTGCTGTCTGTGGCTCGTGGCGATGGTCGGCTCACTCATGATCTTGACCCGCAGGACCTAGGACCTCAGGACGCTTGTGGCGTCTTCGGGGTCTGGGCTCCGGGGGAAGAGGTTGCCAAACTCACCTATTTCGGGCTCTACGCTCTGCAGCACCGGGGGCAGGAGTCGGCTGGCATCGCGGTCAGCAACGGGACCCAGATTCTGGTCTACAAGGACATGGGTCTGGTCAGTCAGGCGTTCGACGAGGCGACCCTGGCGTCGCTGCGCGGGTACATCGCCGTCGGGCACTGCCGGTACTCGACGACCGGCTCCAGCGTCTGGGCGAACGCCCAGCCGACCTTCCGGTCCACCGCGACCGGGTCGATCGCGCTCGGGCACAACGGCAACCTCACCAACACCGGTGAGCTGGCCGCGACCCTGGGTGGCAACGACGACCTGGATCTCGGGCTGGACATGGATGTCGAGCACGCGAAGGCGAACGCCAAGCACGGCGCCTCCTCCGACACCGACATCCTGACCTCGATGCTGGCCGGCTACCCCGATCTCACCATCGAGCAGGCCGCCGCGAAGGTCCTCCCCAAGGTCAAGGGTGCCTACAGCCTGGTCTTCATGGACGAGACCACCCTGTACGGCGCGCGCGATCCGCAAGGCATCCGCCCGCTCGTCCTCGGCCGGCTCGAGCGGGGCTGGGTGATCGCCAGCGAGACGGCAGCCCTGGACATCGTCGGCGCGAGCTTCATCCGGGAGGTGGAGCCGGGCGAGATCGTCGCGATCGACGAGGAAGGCCTGCGCTCGACCCGCTTCGCCGAGCAGGATCCCAAGGGCTGCCTGTTCGAATTCGTCTACCTGGCCCGCCCGGACACCCAGATCTCCGGTCAGCGGATCCACTCGACCCGCGTCGAGGTCGGCCGCCAGCTGGCCCGCGAGCACCCGGTCGAGGCCGATCTGGTGATCGCCACCCCGGAGTCCGGTACGCCGGGCGCGATCGGGTACGCCGAGGAGTCGGGCATCCCCTACGGCTCGGGCCTGGTCAAGAACGCCTACGTCGGCCGGACCTTCATCCAGCCGAGCCAGACCATCCGCCAGCTGGGGATCCGGCTGAAGCTGAACCCGCTGCGCGAGGTGATCGAGGGCAAGCGTCTGGTCGTCGTCGACGACTCGATCGTCCGCGGCAACACCCAGCGCGCAGTGATCCGGATGCTGCGCGAGTCGGGCGCGGCCGAGATCCACGTCCGGATCTCGTCGCCGCCGGTGAAGTGGCCGTGCTTCTACGGCATCGACTTCGCCAGCCGCGCGGAACTGATCGCGAACGGCCTGAACACCGAGGAGATCTGCCGCTCGATCGGCGCGGACTCGCTCGGCTACGTGAGCCTGGACGGCCTGATCGAAGCCACCACGGTGCCGAAGGACAAGCTCTGCCGGGCCTGCTTCGACGGCGTCTACCCGATCGCCCTGCCGGAACCGGAACACCTCGGCAAGCACCTGCTCGAGCTGCCGGTGAGCACCGACGTCGACGGACTGGCCACGGTCTCCGGCGGAGCCGGCGCCGCGGACGCGCTGTCCCGGCCCTGAGGCAAAAGGCTGTCAAGATCAGCCCTGAAACAAGGAGAACATCGTGAGCGAGGGCGCCAGCTACGCCGCCGCCGGGGTCGACATCGAGGCCGGTGACCGGGCCGTCGAGCTGATGAAGGAGTGGGTGGCGAAGGCGACCCGCCCCGAGGTGGTCGGTGGGCTCGGCGGATTCGCCGGCCTGTTCGACGCGTCCGCGCTCACGGCGTACCGGCGGCCGTTGCTGGCGACGTCGACGGACGGGGTCGGGACGAAGGTCGCGATCGCGCAGAAGATGGACCGGCACGACACGATCGGGTTCGACCTGGTCGGCATGGTCGTGGACGACCTGGTCGTCTGCGGCGCGGAGCCGTTGTTCATGACCGACTACATCTGCACCGGCAAGGTGGTCCCGGAGACGATCGCGCAGATCGTGAAGGGCATCGCGGAGGCGTGTGTCGAGGCCGGTACTGCGCTCGTCGGCGGCGAGACGGCGGAGCACCCCGGACTGCTCGAGGCCGACGAGTACGACGTGGCGGGTGCCGCCACCGGTGTCGTCGAAGCCGATGAGGTGATCGGCGCGGATCGCGTGCGCGCGGGTGACGTCGTGGTCGCGATGGCGTCCTCCGGGCTGCACTCGAACGGCTACTCCCTGGTCCGGCACGTCTTCTTCGACCGGGCCGGCTGGCAGCTCGACCGGGAAGTGCCCGAGCTGGGCGGCACTCTCGGTGACACCCTGCTCACCCCGACCAGGGTCTACGCCAAGCACTGCCTGGAGCTGATCCAGGAGCTGAACGCCGACGAGAAGCCGCTGCATGCGATGTCGCACATCACCGGCGGTGGTTTCGCGGCGAACCTGGCCCGGGTGATCCCCGCCGAGCTCCAGGTCCGGATCGACCGGTCGACCTGGACCCCGGCGCCGATCTTCGGCCTGGTCGGTGAGCTCGGCAGTGTCCCGCTCCTCGAACTCGAGAAGACCCTGAACATGGGCGTCGGCATGGTCGCCGTCCTCGACCCGGCCGCCGCCGACCAGGCGATCGCCGCACTGGCCGAGCGAGACATCCCCGCCTGGGTCTGCGGCGAGGTCAGCGAAGGCACCGGCGTCGAACTCCAAGGCGACTACGCCAGCTAGTTCCCGCGCATCGGGGTCGGCCGTGGGCCGAACGCGAGGCCCGTGGGCCCAGCACGACGTCCGGGTGAGCCACCTGATCGAGGGGTTGACGACGGAGTACGCCGTACCGGAACCCTGAAATCCGCAGAACTCCCGTGCAAGAGTTCTGCGGATTCACGGAGTGAGCAGGCACGCCAAACCGCCATCTGTGTGGTCAAGCGCTAGCCCTGTGGTGGAACTCGTCGGTCAAGCACAGGAGACCTGCCCTAGCGCGCTAGGGCAGGTCATCCGAGCTGAACTGCTGCCTTACCGACGGGGGTGGTAGTCGTCGGCGTCATCGCCGACGTCTGCGTCGTTGTCGCCGTTCGCAGATCCGTTACCGCTCTGCTCGCCGCCGGACAGCTCTTTTTTGAGCTGGTCCAAGTCGGTGTCCCAGGTGCGGTACTTCAGGTCGCGTGCGACCTTCGTCTGCTTGGCCTTTGCACGGCCGCGCCCCATAGCGTCGACCCCCTCGCACAAGTCAACCGGGTACGCAGCTGGGCGTCCACGGATCAGTCGTCAGTAATCGTGGTTCTAGATTACCCGGAGCCGGTGTCCGACACACGCACCGCCCCCTGGCTGGACTGCCGAAGCAGCCCGATGACAGGCCGGAAGGCCTGGCCGATCCCCTCAAACCGGCCAGGCCTCCCGCGTCTTGAGCGTCGTACCGAGGCGTTACTTCACCTCGCGACGTGAGCTTGCCCACAGTCCGACGATGGTCGGCGCAACGATCCAGACTGCGATCGCGGTGAGCGTCTCGGGCACCATCCCGTGCAGATCCCGCTCCGCGATCCGGCCGAAGGCGCCGAAGACGTCGAGCCAGTTCGCGTTGTCCTTGAACAGCGCCGGGCCGGCCAGCGACCAGGCGGTCGGCGCGATGAAGAAGACCAGGATCGCGACGGCGGTCTGAGCGATCACCGCACCGAAGGCGGCACCCATCACGACATTCAGCGCGGTGGTCAGGTAGGCGCCGGCCAGCGCGCCACCCAGCCCGGCGAACGACGTGCCGTGGCCGACAACGGCCCCGCCGATGCCGGTCGCGGCCAGAGCGAGCAGTGCGGTCGCCGTCATCAGCACGGCGCTCAGCACGACCGCGGAGACGAACTTGGCCAGCTGCACCCGGACCCGGCGGGGCGACAGCGTGAAGGTGGTCAGCGCCGTGCGCTGGGTCCACTCACTCGTCATCGCCATCACACCGATCACCGGCAGGATCAGCTGGACACCCACCGAGGCCGCGGCCAGGTAGCTGTCGAAGCCCTGCACCTCGTTGTTCGTGTGCGTGAGCTGCCAGGTCAGTGCGGCGACAGCCAGCGCGAGGATGGCCAGGACCAGCACCCGCCCGCTGCGGGTGTCCAGGGACTTGCGCAGTTCGGTGGTGACGAGTCGGAGGAAGGACTGCCCGCGCGCGGGCGGGAGCGCGGTGGACACGGCGCGGTGCTTGGCAGCGGCCGCGGCGGGCGGTGAGGTGATTTCGGTGACAGCCATGGTGATGAGCTCCAGAAGTTTCGAGGTGGTCAGGCGGCTACGGCGGTCGGGCTGGTCAGCTGGAAGAAGAGCTCCTCCAGGCCGGCGCCGTCGCTCTCACGCAGTTCGAGCAGGATCTGGCCGGCAGCGGCGGCCGCGCGGCCGACCTGCTCGGCGGTGCCGTCGACGCGGAGCGCGCCGTCCTGCAGCGGTTCGAGGTTGAGCCCGGCGGCGGTCAGCGCCTGGTTCAGCGCGATCGGGTCGAGGCCGCGAACCAGCGTGCCGCTCCCGGCGAGCAACTCCTCCAGCGAGCCGTTGGCGACGATCCGGCCGCCGCCGATGACGACCAGCCGGTCCACGGTCGCCTGCACCTCGCCCAGCAGGTGGCTGGACAGGATCACCGTGCCGCCGCGGCTCGCGAAGTCCTGCAGTAGGCCGCGCATCCACCGGATGCCCTCCGGGTCCATCCCGTTGGCAGGCTCGTCGAGGATCAGTACGGCGGGGTCGCCGAGCAGCGCGGCCGCAATGCCGAGCCGCTGCCGCATGCCCAGCGAGTACTGGCCGACGCGACGCTTCGCGGCCGGGGTGAGCCCGACGGCCTCGAGCATCTCGTCCGCACGGCTCTTCGGTACGCCGAGCAGGCTCGCGTTGAGCTGCAGCGTCTCCCGGCCGGTGCGACCCGGGTGCTGGGCGGCGGCGTCGAGCATGACCCCGACGACCCGGCCCGGGTTCGGCAAGTCGGCGTACCGCTTGCCGGCGATGGTCGCGCGGCCGGAGGTCGGCGGCGTGAGTCCCGTCAGCATCCGCAGCGTGGTGGACTTGCCGGCCCCGTTCGGGCCGAGAAAGCCGGTGATGCTGCCTGGCTCGACGGTGAAAGACACATCCTGCACGGCCGTGCTGTTGCCGTAGCGCTTGCTGAGGTTCTCGACGGTGATCATGGGGGCAACTCTTCCGTCCGGGACCCCCTCGCCACATCGACCGTGCGTCTCGACCAGCCCCCTACGAAAGTCGTTGACGACCCCCTACCGACCCCCACCTGATGGGGGAGACGGGCAGCACCCAAAGGCTGACGTGGACCTGTACGCAGCGCGACTAGGCTGACGGAATGCAACGGTTGCGGCGCTGGTACGCCTGGTTCGTCCAGCGTGCGCCACGCATCCGCGACCTGATGTACATCGGCTTCAGCCTGATCACGATCCTCGCCCAGGCGGCCTCGGGCCGGGCGGGCTGGCAGCTGCGGGACTGGGTCGTCCTCGGGCTCGGAATCGTCGCCTCGCTCGCGCTGTGGTGGCGCCGGCGGTTCCCGGTCACGGTCACCGTCGTCGCAATCCTGGCGCTGCTGGGTGGCCAGATCTTCGTCCCGATGGGCCTCGCGCTGCTCACCCTCGCGATCCGCCGCCGCGACCTGGCGCTGGCCGTCCTCAGCCTTGCGGCGTACGCCGGGTATGTCCTGAGCTCCTACTGGAATCAGCCGAGCGACCTGTGGGTCCTCATCTTCACCGGCCCGTTCCTGATCGGGACCTGGGTCGCGATCGGCGCCTACATCGGCGCCCGGCGCGACCTGATGGTGTCGCTGCGGGACCGGGCCGAGCGGGCCGAGGCCGAGCGCGAGCTCCGGGCGGACCAGGCCCGGCTGGGCGAACGGGCCCGGATCGCGCAGGAGATGCACGACGTCCTGGCCCACAAGGTCTCGCTGATCGCCCTGCATGCCGGTGGGCTGGAGGTGAACCCGGCGGTCGGCCCCGAGAAGGTGGAGAGCTCGGCCGGCCTGATCCGGGAGACCGCCCGCCAGGCGATGGAGGACCTGCGCGAAGTTCTCGGCGTACTGCGAACTGATCTGAGCGCGGCTGGTGCGGACCTGGCTCCGGTACCACGGGCAGTCGATCTGGCCCGCCTGGTGGAGGCGTCGCGAGCAGCCGGGGTGAACGTGCAAAGCGACCTGGAGCTGCCGGACGACGTGCCGGCCTCGGTCGGCCGGACGGTCTACCGGATCGTCCAGGAGGCGCTGACCAATGTGCACAAGCACGCTCGCGGGGTGTCGACCGAAGTCTTCGTGAAGGGCGCGCCCGGGACCGGGGTGACGGTCCGGGTGACCAACGTCCGGCCGGTCGCGGCCGATTCGCTGCTGCCCGGATCGGGCGCGGGCCTGGTCGGGCTCCGTGAGCGGGTCAGTCTGTCCGGCGGAAGCATCTCGGCCGGGCCGACCGCCGAGGGTGGCTGGCGGGTCGAGGCCTGGTTGCCGTGGAGCGAGAAGGATCCGGGCCGGCTCGGCCGTCCGGGCGACATCGACGAAGGAGAAGGATGACGCGGCTGCTGATCGTGGACGACGAGGCGCTGGTCCGGGCCGGACTGAAGATGATCCTCGAGTCGGCCGACGACCTCGAGGTGGTCGCGGAGGCCGAGGACGGCGCCGACGCGGCCGCGATGGTGCGCGAGCATCGCCCGGACGTGGTGCTGATGGACATCCGGATGCCGCGGCTGGACGGGCTCGCTGCGACCCGGGCTGTGCAGGCGCTGCCGGATCCGCCGAAGGTCGTCGTACTGACCACGTTCGATCTCGATGACTATGTGTTCCGGGCGCTGCAGGCCGGGGCGAGTGGGTTCCTGTTGAAGGACACGCCACCGCGTGAGCTGGTGCAGGCGATTCGCGTGGTCGCGGCCGGGGACGCGATGTTGTCGCCGGCGGTGACCAAGCGGTTGATCGGGCACTTCGCGGCGGACCAGCGGACCGATCGGCGGCGGGTGGCGCAGGGTCGGCTGACCACGCTGACCGATCGGGAGAGGGAAGTCCTGGCCGCGGTCGCCAAGGGATTGTCCAACGCGGACATCGGCAAGCAGCTGTTCATGAGCGAGGCGACTGTGAAGGCCCATGTCTCGCGGGTGCTGGTGAAGCTCGATGCCACCAACCGCGTCCAGGTCGCGATCCTCGCCCACGACGCGGGATTGCTGGACGACTGAAAAGGCCTTGAAAACAAGCGAAACCGGTCGCGTGCCGCCGGAGGGGTGGGGGCGGCGGCTCGCGACCGGTTTCAGAGTCAGCGACCGATGGGGGGAATCGGTCTCGCTGACGGCTTCCTGTCCTGCCCAGGCAGGACAGTCGGATCAGGCGCGGCCGAAGGCCACGTTGCTGCTCCAGATCTTCGACTTGGCGACGGGCCGGCCCGGCTTCGAGGCCTGCCACAGCATGTTGCCGCCGGCGTAGATGCCGACGTGGTACACGCTGCCGCCACCGCTCTTGAAGAACACCAGGTCGCCCGGCTTCGCAGCCTTGCGGCTCAGGTGCTTGGTGGCGCTGTACTGCTGCCGCGACGTGCGGGGCAGCTTCTTGCCGGCCCGCTTGTAGACGAGGCCGGTGTAGCCGGAGCAGTCCAGGCCGCGGGTGGTCGTGCCGCCGTAGCGGTACGGGGTGCCCTTGAGCTTGGCTGCTTCCTTGAGGACGCGCGCCTGGAAGGTCGAGCTGCTACCGGTACCGCCGTGCAGCAGACCGTGGCTCGCGGCGTAGAGCAGCGAACGCCAGGTGTTGTACGTCATGGTGCCGGTGCGGGGCAGGCCCACCCGGCGCTGGAACTTGGCGACCGCCGTACGAGTGGCGGAGCCGTACCAACCACCGGCCGGGACGTCCAGGGAGCGCTGCACGTAACGGACGGCCGAACCGGCGTCCGCGTAGCGAAGCAGCGGCTTCTTGGCGATCGGCAGGTTACCCCGGGCCCACGCGGCCGAGGTGGTCTTGGTGGTGGCCGAGGCGGTGGTGGTGCTGCTGGGACCGGCGACAGTGAGGATCGCTCCGCCACTGACGGCGAGGCCGACCGAAAGGACGGCGGCTGCGGCACGAGGGGCGGCCGCGGACTTGGTGGACTTGCGGTGCTTGGCCAGCATGCGACCGGTGGGCCGGGTACTGGACTCGCTGTGGACAGCAGGCAGCGCTGTCCGTCGGACGGTGACGGGCATGGTTGTCTCCCGACGCCTGCGGAGTTAGCTGTCGGGTTCGGGCTGAGAGTCGATAGCCCGGTCCGCTCCCGCGGACTTCACCCCAGGGACCCGACCACTCACGGTCGGACCCCAACCTCCTGGGTCCCCCACTCCTGCCATGGTTGTTCGAGGGGAACAGGTGCGCCTGGCAGGACTCGGCGTTGACACACCTGCAGTTCGTCTCATTTGTCGAACCGCCGACGACTGTATAACAGAACGATCACGACGCAAACCCTCAGATCCAGAGAGACCCTCTGGAAAGGCCTCAAATGGCTCTCTGACGGCTCAGGGATCGCTGGTGAACACCAGGAGTCCTGAGCGTGTCTGAGCGTGTCTCAGGCGGTCGCGTAGCAAATTCGTGTGACGTGGGTCACTTTCTGGGATTGCTCTCTGTGACAACGACCACAGTGAGTGTTCGGGGCGGTCTGAGGGCGCCCTCAGCCGAGCAGTTCGAGGAAGCGCTCCAGGCCGACGTTCCCGCCGGAAAGCACGACTCCGACCCGGTCCGGAAGGTCCTCGATCCGGCCCGCGAGCAGCGCCGCCAGCGCGCAGGCGCCGCTCGGCTCGAGTACCAGCTTGAGTCGCTCGAAGGCGAACTTCATCGCGGCCCGGATCTCGTCGTCGCTGACCAGCTCGACCGCGGCCAGCAGCCGCCGGTTGATCTCGAAGGTGAGCTCGCCCGGGATCGGGATCGCCTGACCGTCGGCGATCGTGTGCGGTACGCCGTTGTCGACCCGCTCGCCGGCCGCCAGCGAGAGGGCGGTGTCGTTGCCCGCCTCCGGCTCGACCCCGATCACCCGGATCCCCGGCGACAGTTCGACCGCGGCGGTCGCGCAGCCCGCGATCAGGCCGCCACCGCCCACGGGGGCCAGCAATGCCCCGAGCTGCCCCACCTCTTCGATCAGCTCGAGTGCGACCGTGCCCTGGCCGGCCATCACGTCGTAGTGGTCGTACGGCGGGATCAGCGCGACGCCACGCTCCTCGGCCAGCGCGGTTGCGAGCGCCGTACGGTCTCCGGTGTAGCGGTCGTAGGTGATCACTTCGGCGCCGTAACCCTTGGTCGCCGCGACCTTCGTCGGCGGGGCGTCCTCGGGCATCAGGATCACGGCCGTGGTCCCCGCCATCGACGCCGCCAGCGCGACCGCCTGGGCATGGTTCCCGGACGAGTACGCCGCGACGCCGCGCGTCAGTTGCTCCGGGCTCAACCGGCTGATCGCGTTGAACGCGCCGCGGAATTTGAACGCCCCGATCCGCTGCAGGTTCTCGGCCTTGAGGAACACCTCGGCGCCGACCCGCTCGTTCAGAGTTCGCGACGTGATCACCGGTGTCCGGTGGGCGACTCCGTCGATCCGCTGGGCGGCTTCCCGGACATCCTCGAGGCTGAGCATGTCCGGGAATCTACCGTCAGCAAGAGATCTTGGTGTCCCCGACTCCGAGGCAGAGGTCCTGGCCAGGGCCGCCGTCGAGGGTGTTGTGGCCGGTGCCGCCGATCAGGATGTCCTTGCCGTTGCCGCCCAGCAGGAGGTCGTTGCCACCCAGTCCGAGGATGAGGTCGTCGCCGCCGAGACCGCACAGTACGTCGGCGCCCGGCGTACCGATGAGCAGGTCGCTCCCCGCAGTACCGGACTTCGTGCAGGCAGGTGTCGGTGGTACTTCGGCTACCTCTACGGACCCGGCTTCGCAGTTGGCGCCCTGCGGCCGGGTGATGCCTCGCTGGTCGACAGTAAAGACAGTGCAAGCAGCAGCCGGTACTGCGCCGTTGGCCGGCGATGCGGCAAGCGGCAGCATCGTCTGAGTCGACCCGCCGTTGCTAGCCAGTGCGCCCAGTTGTGGGCTGCCGATGTTGCTGTGGTCGCCAGGTCCGGCCAGTGCGCAGGTGCCGTCCCCGTCGAGGTTGTAGCCAGTAGAAGAGGTCGCTAGTCCGATGCTGCAGTCGCTGGCGCCCGTGCCACCGGCCACGATCGAGCCGAAGGTGTGCAGGCCGGCGCTAGTGGCCACGTTGCGACCGGCGCCACCTGCTGTATTACCCGAGACCGTCGCATGCCGTAGGTAGATGTCATGGGCCAGCGTGCCGACACCACCGCCCGCATTGGTGGCACTGTTGCCTGTGACTGTCGAGTTGTCGACGCGTACCTCGCCGGTGATTGCATAGATGCCACCACCCTGATCAGTGGCGCTGTTGTTGCTGATGGTCGATCGGGTGACGACGATCTGCGCAGGAGGCGGTCCACTGGAGTTCTCGATGATGGCTGTATTGATCCCGCCGCCGGAGCCGGTCCTGGAGTTCCCGGAGACCGTCGACTCGGTCACGGACACCACTGGCTGATCAGTGGGCGAGTCCTGGTCGAACAGCACCTGGATACCCCCGCCACTGCCGCCACCAGCGTGGTTGCCGGTGACGGTCGATCCGGTCACCGTCAGGTCGCCGCAAGCTGAGCAGATCACTCCGGTGCCACCGTTGTTGTCCACTGTCGTGTTGGTAAGAGTGAACAGCCCCGAACCCTGCCCAGTGGTCCGTACGCCGTCACCTCCGTTACCGCTGATCGTCGAGCCGCTCACAGAGAGAGCTCCGTCGGTCAGGCCCACGCCCCGGCCGGTGTTGTTAGTAATAGAGGAGTCGACGATGTGCACCTGACCCAGTGACAAGGCGACGCCCGTCCCGGTGTTGTCGTGGATGTTGGAACCAGTCAGGTTGAGTACCGCGCCGCCTAGCGAGCTCTCGAGCACCCGGCCGGCGCCACCCGCGTTGCCGGTCACTGTCGCGCCGTCGAGAGTCGCGTCGCCCGCGTGCTGCAGCGCTGCGCCGAAGAGGCTGTCGCCACCGGTCAAGGTCACGTCGTGCAAGGTGATCGAGCCATTGGTGTCGAGCGTGTTCAGCACCCGCTCGCCCGCGCAGTTCTGGTCGATCGTCGACCCGTTGCCCTTGATCGTGAGCGGCTGCATCGACGTACTGTCCAGGTCGCCAGCGGCATTCGTGTCGTCGTCACCGCACAGATCCAGTCCGTACGTCGCGGCCGCGGTCAGGGTGATCGTGGTCGCGTCGCCCGCGGCGTTGGCCGTGGTGATCGCCTCCCGCAGCGAGGTCACCCCGTCGCCGCCGTTCACGACATCCGCCGTGGTGGTGACAGTGATCGGTGCGGCCTGGGCAGGCCCGGCCTGCCCGACCGCGAGCAGCAGTGCCGCGATCATGGCGACGACAGCGGACAGCACAACGCGACGCATAGAACCCCCCAAACCGTTTGCGGTTCCCCCCAGCAACCGGCTCGAGGTCACACGGTCCCACAAGCCGATGGATGGCCACCAGAGTTCGTAGCATGTCAAGAACGCTCAGCCGGTTCCGTACTGATGACGAGCGGTTCCCATCGGGGGAGCCGAGCCTGAAGGAGACATCGTGAAATACCTACTGGTCCTGAACATCAACCCTGACGTGCTGGCCGCGCTGACCGAGCAGGAGCAGCAGGCGATCTTCAGTGGTCACGAGAAGTTCATGGCGGCGACCAAGGAGTCCGGCGAGTTCCACAGCACGGCGGCGCTGGCCGAGCCGGCCAAGACGGCCGTCGTCAAGGTCCGCGACGGCGTACCGGCTGTCACCGACGGCCCGTTCCTTGAGGCGAAGGAGTTCCTCGCCGGGTACTACCTGATCGACGTCGCGAGCCGGGAGCGCGCCTACGAGCTGGCCGCGCAGATCCCGGACGCCGCCATCGAGGGCCTCGGCGTGGAGGTCCGCGAGATCATCCACGAGGTCGGACTCTGACCGACGCAACGCGAAACGGCAGGATCTCCACCAGGAGGTCCTGCCGTTCGGGGTGTGTCGTCAGGAGGTCTGGTCGTCGACGGTCGCGTCGCCGGCGTTCTTCTTGACCGACTCGATCCCGTTCTCCGCGGCAGCCTTGGTCTTGTAGCTCTCGCTGCTCGCGATGATCTCGCCGTTCCCGGCCTTCAGCCGGAACCGGAACCCGCCGGACTTGTCCTCGTACAGCTCGAACTTTCCCGCCATTGGAAAACCTCCGTGTGATGAGCCACTAACGCTCCGGAGCCTAGACCCGCAGCCCGTCCAACACCCGCCCCGACACTACGTACGCCGTACCGCAATTCACTCCGCGAGGCGTGCTCTGAGGGCGCTGATGTGGGTGTCGCGGGAGACCGGGCCGTTGAAGCGGAGCCGGTCGTAGCCGGTGAAGCCGGGTTCGAGCTCGTCGAGTTCATCGACCAGGAGCTTGAGTTCGGCCGGGTCCGGCCCAGCGTCGATCGCCTTGATCAGCTGGTCCTTGCGCTGGATCGTGGCCGGCGTGACCGAATGCAGGCAGACGTACTGCCCGCTCAGGTAGGCCTCCCACTCGTCCTTGCCATCAGCAACGTCCTGCCACTGGGCGACGAACCAGTCGTGCAACTCGTCCAGGCCGACCCGGTCGGCCAGCGCGAAGAGATCCGCCGGCACCATCTCGGCACCGTCCGAGCGCAGATACCCGGGCATCGGGAGCTTGCCGGCCAGCATCAGGCCCCGTACGTCGTCCACGTCGCGACCGTGTTCGGCACAGAGCTCCGTCAGTACCCGGAACTGCCGGCTGACATAGGCGTCGTCCTCGGCGCTCATCGGGTGGTCACCGTTGATCTCGCGGAACCTCGCCGCAACTGCTTCCTGGGTCATGCCCTGAAGCTAACCCCGGATCCCTTCGGTACCGGCCGAAGTGTCGTCCTTCCGGTGGCGGTCGGGGAGGACGCCGCGGATGCCGGCGACGACGAGTTCGATGCCGAGTTCGTAGTACCGGTCGGTCGAGGACGGGCAGACCAGGGTGTCCGCGGCGGAGGTGATCAGCGGGTAGCGCCGCGGGGAGAGCGCGCCGAGTGCCGCGCGCTTCTGCCGGAGGGCGTCCTCGCGGGCGATCGGATCGGTCACCTCGTTCGCGCCCGGCTCCATCGTGACCAGGGTGATCAGCGCGCAGATCGACTGCCGGCCGACCTCGGCCGCGTCGTCCACGCCGAACCCCGCCTCGGTGAGCAGTTCCATCGCCCGCTCGGACATCTCCAGGCTCGCCTCGCACCTCAGGATGCGGAACATCGCCAGCTGCGCGACCTTCGGATGCGGGCGGAGCGCGGCGACGAAATTGGTGAAGATCGCCTGCAGCTGGCGGTCCCAGCGGTCGTCGTTGGGTGCCGGCAGGTCGATGTCGGCCAGCATCCGGTCGCCGATCGCGGCCAGCAGCTCCTCCTTGTCGCTGAAGTGCCGGTAGAGCGCCATCGGGGTGACCTCGTGCTGCTGGGCCAGCCGTCTGATCGTGACGGCCTCGAGCCCCTCGACATCGGCCAGCGCCAGTGCGCTGGTCGCCAGTTTCTCCGGGTCGAGCCGCTTCGCGGTCTCCTTGCTGATCGTCGCCACGTTGACAAGTGTACAGCGTAGACCTACGGTGTACGAAGTACGCATACACCGTATACATACAACGTAGACAACGACTCCCCTGTGAGGTTGGAGATGCGACGTAGTCCCTGGGCGACCCTCGCGGTGCTGGCCCTAGCGCAATTCATCGTGGTGCTGGACGTGACGATCGTGAACGTCGCGTTGCCGCACATTCAGGCCGATCTGAACTTCTCCGCCGACAACCTGCAGTGGGTGATCAACGCTTACACGCTCCTGTTCGGCGGCTTCCTGCTGCTCGGCGGCCGGATGTCCGACCTGCTCGGCCCTCGCCGGGTGTTCGTCGCCGGCCTGTTGCTGTTCGGCGCCACCTCGCTGGTCGCGGGGCTGTCGAACTCACCGGAGTTCCTGATCGGCGCTCGCGCGGTCCAGGGCCTCGGTGGTGCTCTGCTGTCACCCGCGGCACTGGCGATCCTGACCGTGACGTTTGCGCACGGCCGTGAGCGGAACATCGCGATGGGCGTCTGGGGCGGCCTGGCCGGCCTCGGCGGCACGCTCGGGGTGGTCGCGGGCGGCGTACTGGTCGACTCACTCAGCTGGCAGTGGGTCTTCTTCGTCAACGTGCCGATCGTGCTCGTCCTGGTGGCCCTGATCCCGGTCTTCATCCGCGACACCCGGCACAACGAGGGCCGGGACCGCACGTTCGACACGGCAGGAGCAGTGCTCGGTACTGCGGGTCTGCTGGCTGTCGTGTACGGCGTGGTCCGGTCCGAGCCGAAGGGGTGGGGTTCAGGCGAGGTGCTGACGTTCCTCATCGGCGGTGTCGCCCTGTTGATCGCCTTCGTGCTGGTAGAGGCCCGGTCGAAGGCACCGCTCGTACCGCTGCGACTGTTCCGGTCCCGTGCACTCAGCGTGTCGGGTGCTTCGCTGGCGCTGAACGGCGCCGGGTTCCTCTCGATGTTCTTCCTGACTGCGATCTACCTGCAGCAGGTTCGCGGAGATTCCGCACTCGAGGCAGGCGTTCACTTCCTGCCGATGGGCGGCGCGGCGATCATCGGAGCCGTCCTTGCTTCCCAGCTGGTCCAGAAGATCGGTACACGGACCGTGCAGTTCGGCGGAGCAGTGCTCAGCGTTGTCGGGTTGCTGATGCTGTCCCAGGCAGATGCGGTCGGCAGCTACACGACTCAGCTGCTTCCGGGTCTGGTGATCTTCGGCTTCGGCATTCTCGGCGTCGGCGTACCGGGTCAGATCTCTGCAGTCTCCGAGGTCGAGAACCACGAAGCTGGCGCTGCATCTGGTGTCGTCAACGCGATGTACCAGGTCGGTGGCGCACTGGGGCTCGCGATCGTCACTACTCTTTCCATCAGCCGTACTACGGATGCTCTGACGCACGGTGTTCCGCAGCAGCAGGCGCTGGTCGAAGGTTTCCAGCGTGGCTTGCTGGTAGCGGCTGCCTTCGCCGTGGCGAACGTAGTACTGACCATGGCTTCGCCTCAGCTGCAGCCGACGGCAGAGCAGCTCACTGAGGCAGCTGTTGCCGCTTAGGTCAGCGGATAGGCGACGTACGCGAGTCGGGTGCTGTCGGGAGACCAGCTGGGAACGTTCATCGTGCCCTGGCCGCCGTAGAGGGTGGCCAGGTCGCGCGGTGAACTACCGCTGGCCGGCAGCAGCCGGACGCGTACGTCGTCGACATTCTCCGGGTGACCGAGGGTGCCGGGCGGGAAGCTGACGTAGGCGATCGTCTCGCCGTTCGGCGACGGGTGGGGGAACCAGTTGACGCGCTCGTCGAACGTGAGCTGCTCAGTGTTGCCCTGGCTGGTCCTGAACAGCTGGGCATGACCAGGTGTTGTCGAGGCCCGCTCAGAGTTGAAGTAGATCCACTGGCCGTCCGGGCTGTACTCCGACCCGTCGTCCGCGTACTCGTCGTCGGTGATCTGTTCGTCGATGCCGCCGGCCGCGGGGATCGTGTAGATGTTCGTGCGGCCGTTCTCCAGGCCGATGTAGGCCAGGGTCTTGCCATCCGGCGAGATGCCGTGGAGGTAGTGATGGAACCCGGGTCCGCGGTCGTTGCTCACCCGGCGCGTGTGCGGTGGCCCGGTCAGCGGTACGGCGTACAGGTGGCCGTCCTCGGCTGAGACGTAGACGGTCTCGCCGTCGGGGCTGAGGACATGGTCGTTGTTGATCTCCGGTACGCCGCCGAGGTCGATCTGCTCGAACTCGCCGCCTGCGACCGGGAGCCGGTAGAGATTGCCGTCCCCGTTGACGATCAGCGACTCGCCGTCGACCGTCCAGTTCGGTGCTTCGAACAACAAGGTCGACGATCGATGGACGCAGCGGCTTTCGCCGGTGGAGATCTGTACGACGTACAGCTCGGCCAGCTGACCAGGACGAAGAGTGCGCATAGGTCCTAACTTATCCGGACGCGTTTTGTCGGGAACGTGGTCTAGCGTCGGTTCATGGCCGACTTTCGCGAGCAGGACCTCAGTGGATCACGCTTCGAGCGGGCCAACCTTCAGGGCGCCACGTTCGACCACGTCACCCTCGACGGCGCCGAGCTGCGGTCGGTCGACCTCAACGACGTGACGATCCGGGGCGCCGAATTTCACCGGGCCCGCCTGCGGGGCGTGGAGCTGGTCGACGTCGAGATCTCCGGTGAGGTGCAGAACGTCCTCGTCAACGGGGTCGACATCGGGCCGCTGATCGAGGCCGAGCTGAATCGGCGGATCCCGGAACGGGCCAAGATGCGGCCGGACTCTGCGACCGGCTTCCGTGAGGCATGGTCGATCCTGGAAGGTCTGTGGGAACAGACGATCGCGCGGGCGCGGACCTTCCCCGAGGAGGCGTTGCATCGCAGTGTCGATGGCGAGTGGTCGTTCATCCAGACGCTGCGGCATCTCAACTTCGCGAGCGCTGCCTGGGTCGGCCGGATGATTCGCGGCAATGCTTCGCCGTGGCATCCGCTGGACCTGCCGTGGGACGAGGCGCCCGGCTGGGACGGCATTCCCTGGGATCGGGAGGCGCAACCGTCGCTGGACGTCGTACTGGAGGTTCGTGCTGAGCGGCAGGCGATGATCCGGGAGGTGCTCGCGTCGCTGACCGAGGAGCAGCTCACGTCCGAGGTGAGCATGACCGAGCCCGGCTGGCCGTTGCGGGAGAGCTTCCCCTTCAAGGACTGCCTCTACATCGTGATCAACGAGGAGTGGGAGCATCGTCTGTACGCCGCACGCGATCTCACCCTGCTGGAGGGTGGCGGTCTGTGAAGCTGGATTGGCCGAACTGCAAGAACGTACGCGATCTGGGTGGGCTCGGGCAGCTGCGAGCTGGTGCGCTCGTGCGGAGCGACAATCTGGACCAGCTCGACGCTGCCGGGATTGCTGCGGTGCGCGCGGCCGGCGTACGGCGGATCGTTGATCTGCGGAGTGAATGGGAGTGCGAGAGGTACCCGTCGCCGTTCGCCGACGATCCGATCTGGCGGAATGTTCCACTGGTGGATCCGGATGCGCCTGACCTGTCGACGGAGGAGCTGGTTGAGCAGTATCGAGTGCTTCTGGACGGATCGCGGGAACGGTTCGCCGCGGCGATCGTGGCGATTGCGGAGGCGCCGCCCGGCTGCGTTGTGGTTGCCTGTCACGCGGGGAAGGACCGCACCGGCCTCATCGTGGCGCTCGCGTTGCACCTGGTCGGAGTACCGGCGGATGTTATTGCTGCCGACTACGCGTCGAGTCCGGCGTTGGACGCCGAGAGTCTTGTGCCCCAATTTGCTGCTTCACAAGGGGAAACGATCACGTTGATGTTGGAGCATCTTGAGAAGGTTTATGGGGGAGTAGCCGGCTATCTTGCGGGTGGTGGGGCCACGGCCGAGCACTTCACGTTGTTGGCAGCGCGATTAGTGGGGTGATCTCGTCGCGGAGGAGCCGTCGATAGGTTTCCACGTCCAGCAGGCGCGTTGTGAGGTGATGATGCAAGCGGTGTGCGCGGACGAGGCGCGGGCCGGCGGCGAAGAAACGTAGTACGGCGTCTCTGTCGCGCCGCAGCGCTGGTTGCATGAACGGCGGCCGATCGGTTGCCGCTAGCAAGAGTTGGTCCGCCAGCTTCGGGCTCGTTCCTGAGAGGAAGCGGTGCAGGGTGTCGCTTTCGAGGCCAGCCACTGTGAATGAGGGCGGCGCGGACTTCGTGATGGCGGCCGGCATGTGGCTGCCTTCGCCTGAAGCAGCCCAGAGCAGGCGGAGCAGGGCGGTGTAGCCGTCGCTGCAAGCGATGCCGAGTCGGGACGCGACGCCCTTGCCCAGGTGCGGGAAGCATCCGTAGGCCCGTCCAGTTGCCGGGACAGTTGGCTCGAGGGCGAAGCTGAGCAGGCCTTTCGTCTCCTGTACGACGATGTAGGGAGCCGGCGCGTCCTTGCCGATCGGGTCGGTCGCGCGCAGACCGGTGTTGGCGTTGAACGGTGGACGGAGAGCGAAGATCAGCTCGGCCTCTCGCCAGACCGCGGCTTCCTCGTCGTCGGCGGACTCCCAGACGACCCGGCGGACGAGGTCGTAGCGCTGATGCAGCTGCGACTGGGGAATCCCGCCGGCCGCGTGCTGGCGGAGTCGCTGACGCAGATTCGTCGCCTTCCCGACGTACAGGATCTCGTTGCTGTCGGCAAGGAAGAAGTAGACGCCGGGCGTGCGCGGTGCGTCGGCGGAGGCGGCACGGAGTACGGCGAGTCCCTCCTCGCCCCAGCTATTCGGTTTGCCCACGGTCACCTGCCATCTATGCTCGGCTGTCGAGCTTATCGAAGGAGAGGTTGGCTGGTTGTGGTCGAGGCAACTGAGCAGGAACTCGCACGCGCCGCCTTGCAGCACTTTCCTCTCGAGCTCCGCGAGGTCACGCGGGCTGCGCATTCGTACAACACGATCTACCGGGTCGAAGCTGCTGAGGGTGTCTTCGCGCTTCGTGTCGGGCCGAGGCAGCAGCTTCACACGGCCGGTACGGCGTACGCGGAGGCCGCCTGGCACCGGGATCTGGTCGCCGATGGCCTGGCCGTTCCGGACGTCATCCTCACCTCATCGGGTGAGCCGGTCGTGTTCGTGGACGACCCGGACGGCCAGCCGCGGACATGTGTGTTGTTCGCCTGGATCGACGGGGGACCGATGCAGCTCGATCCTTCCCGGGCTCGCGTCCTGGGTGAGCTGATGGCTCGGCTGCACGCACACCGGTCCGCATTCCGTGATGCCGATGTGCTGCGTGCGGGCAAGGTCCTTTACTGGCTGTTGCCCGACCGGTTGGCCGACCTTCCGAAGGTGTTCAGCCTCGCCCGGGACAGCGTGCAGTTGCTGATCGACGACCTGTGGCGGTCCGGAAGTCCGCAGCTGATCCACGGCGATCTCACCGCGGCCAACGTGATCGAATCGGCCGCCGGTCCGGTGCCGATCGACTTCCAGGACATGGTCCTCGGCTTCCCGGCGCAGGACATCTCGATCACGCTCTCCTCGTTCGGCCGCCGCGACGACCGCGAAGCGCTGACCGCCGCATTCCGCGACGGCTACACCGACTCCCGCCCCTGGCCGTTCACTTCGGACGAGCTGCTGCGAGGTCTGATCGTGGCCAGAGGCCTGCACCGGCTGAACCTCAATGCGGCGACCACGACTGGCCCCCTCCCGCAGGAATACCTCGACTACCACGCCGTCCGAGCCCAGGCCTGGCTGGACAGCTAGCGGCCTTGTCGGTGGGGGCGTCTAGGGTCCGCTTGTATGGGGTCTCCTGATGTCAAAGGTGAGTTGCTGGGGTTGTTGCGGAGTGGGCGAGCAGTGATGCTCGGGAAGCTGGAGGGGCTGTCGGAGTACGACCGGCGCCGGCCGTTGACTGCTTCGGGGACGAATCTGCTCGGGTTGGTGAAGCATCTGGCGGGGTTGGAGTACGGGTATCTCGGGGCGTCCTTCGGGCGTCCACCGGCGGAGCGGCCGACGTGGTTCCGGGATGATCCGTACGACGAGATCGACATGTGGGCGACGGCTGACGAGTCGAGCGACTACATCGCCAGCGTCTACCGGAAGGCGTGTGCGCACGCGGATGCGACGGTCGGCGCTCTCGAGTTGGACAGTCCGGGGTTCGTGGCGCACTGGGCCGAGGGGAAGACGACTCTGGGGGTGTTGCTGATCAGAATGGCCGGCGAGACCGCGCAGCACGCGGGTCATGCGGACATCGTTCGGGAACTGATCGAAGCGGCGCCCGGCGACACGCAGTACGGGATGGTTCAGGCGGTGGCTGATCAGTTCCGCGGCGGTTCAGTTCCGTGAAAGGCCAACCGGGTAAGGGGATTCCAGCGACATGCCGGGCGCGCGGTGTTTGACGGCGGGGCCTTCGGTCGGGAAGGATGTGGGGCACTGGCGCGGCCCGCGCCTCACCTTCGTCGACCGGCCCCAGCCTGGTCTCGCTGAGAAGGCACTGTGTGCCTTCGAGAAGGCAAAGGGATCTCCGATCTCGGGCCGCTTGTCCTGGTCCTCTGCCTCGGGCGGGATCGCTGGGGGATCGCGTGCGAGTGCGTGGAAGGCCAGATGACAGCGCACAGGAACTTCAAGCGACGGGTCCGAGCCCGCGCCGCCAAAACGGGCGAGTCCTACACGGCTGCCCTCCGGCACTTCCGTCCGACTCCATCAGGAGAAGACATGCCGGAAACCACCCAGACCATCCTGCGGATCGCCGTCGCCCAGTCGACGGTGCGCGAGGATCCCACCGACGCCGACGGGCTGCGCGCGAGCGGCGCGGAGGCTCGACGCTTCCTTCAGGACGCGGCGGCCGCCGGCGCACGCCTGGTGCATTTCCCCGAAGGTGCGCTCTGTTTCCCCAATAAGTACGTGATGTCCGAGCTCGGCCCGGACGAGCTCGGTCCGGCCGACTGGACCAAGGCGTCCTGGAGCGTGCTCCAGGACGAGCTGGACCAGATCGTCGCGCTGTCGGGCGAGCTGGGGATCTGGACCGTGATCGCCTCGGTGCACCAACGGCCCGACGGGAAGCGTCCGCACAACAGCCTGTACGTCGTCTCCGATCAGGGCAAGATCGTTGCCCGGTACGACGAACGCACGCTCTCGACGACCAAACTCACCTACATGTACACACCTGATTCCGAGCCGGTGACCTTCGAGATCGACGGCTACCGGTTGGGTCTCACGCTCGGGATGGACGTGCATTTCCCGGAGCTGTACACGGCGTACGACGCAGCCGGCGTCGACGGCGTGCTCATCTCGTACTCGACGAAGGGCGGGCCGGGGAACGACCGCGCGGGCACGGAAGCGCGCGGACATGCCGCAGCGAACTGCTACTGGGTGAGCCTCGCGGTCGCCGCCAACCCGTCGTCGAACATCGAGTCCGGCGTGATCGACAGCATGGGTGACTGGATCGCCCGCTGCCCGTCCGACGGGAGCCCGGCGATCGCGGTCGCCGACCTCGACCGGTCGCACGCGTTCCCGCCGGTCGCGCACGACTGGCGACGAGAGGCGCGCTCGCGCATCAGTTCCTGATCACCAGGAGATCCCGTACGACGGGCGCCCGTCGTACGGGATCTGCTTAATGCCTGATCAACCCGCCGACCTGCACGGCGTCGACATGCCCGGTGGCCGGCCGCTTCTCCGCCAGCGCGATCCCCACGTCTACCCAGCGACGACCTGTGCAGCCCCGCGACCTCAGAAATCGGCGTCCACACCGACTCCGCAGTCTCCCCGTTCGCCTCCGGCCGGAGCTCCCCACCCGTGATCCGGACCGCGTAGAAGATCCCCACGTTCTGATGCTCCGGCCCACCGGGAATGGTCCGCTCGGCCGCTGGAATCACCCGCGAGTCAACCCCCAGCAACTGCTCGACCACCGCCGAACACCCGGTCTCCTCAGCCACTTCCCGAATCACCGCATCCACCGGATCCTCGCCGTGCTCCACCTTCCCACCCGGCAACGTCCACCACGTCCCATCCCCCCCGAGGCGACACATACCGAGCCAGCAACACCCGCCCACCCACCACACACACCGCATAAGCCGCCAACCGAAAACTCATCCACCCACGCTAACCGAGGCCGCCGTAGGCCGGTCAGGTTCGGTCGAGCCAGCCGGGGATCACTTGATCAGCCGGAACAAACTCATCGGCCCGCCCGTCGCGCGCCGCCTGCATTGCCGCGTCGAAGCCCGGACCCGAGTACGCGATCGCCCGCAGCCGCCACAGGTGCAGCACCTCGCGCAACTGCCGGAACCGGGACACCTCGCGAGCATCGTCGAGCGCGGCGTGGTACTCGCTCAGGAACTGCTCCCGCCACCGCACCGGCAACGCACGAAGAATCTCGCCCGGATCATCGAACGGCTCTCTCACCGGCTGACCCTCCATACGATCAACCTACTCAAACCTGCACGCCGTACGCCGGTTCGTCGCCGTCCGTGGGTGTTCTTGCTACGGTCGCTCGCATGGTGCGGGTGTTGGTGACGGGGATGTCTGGGGTGGGGAAGACGAGCGTGCTGGGGGAGCTTCGGCGGCGGGGGTTTTTGACCGTTGATACGGACTATGACGGTTGGGTGACGGGGGATGGGAGGTGGGACGAGCGGCGGATGGCGGGCTTGCTGGATGAGCATTCTGATCTGGTGGTGTCGGGCACGGTGGAGAATCAGGGGCGGTTTTACAACCGGTTCGACCATGTGGTGCTGCTGAGTGCGCCACTCCAGGTCCTCATTGATCGCGTGAGCCGGCGTACGAACAATCCGTATGGCAAAACCGCTGAGCAGCAGGCTGAGATAGCGCAGTACGTCGAAACTGTCGAGCCTTTGCTCCGTCAAGGCGCAACGCTGGAGCTGGATGCCCGGCAGTCAGTGAAGGACCTCGCCGACGCCATTGAGCAACTCAAAAGCTCCTGATGTCGATTCCGCGCCGGGCCAATCGTCATACAGGGTGAAGATCGCTCAGAGAGAGGTGGACGGACAGTGCAGGACAAGAAGCGAGCATTGCACCAAGCCCTGGTGGATCGGATTCTGAAGGGCGACGGCACCGCCTCGACGTTGCAACGGGCCCAGGCTTTCGGCAACGAGAGCCTGCCCGCGCCGTCGGATGCCCTCATCGGCAAGGTTGTCAGCGCGCCGACTGAGGCAGATCTGGCAGCAGTATCGGGCTGCACGGAAGACCAGTTGTTCGAGCTGGTGGTCTGCGCAGCGGTTGGCGAGTCGACTCGGCTTTATTACACAGGATTGGCCGCTCTCGAAGAAGCGGAGACCTGATCGTGCGACTCAATGTCCTCAACCACGGCTACAGCCGCAGTACGAAACTGCTCTTCGCGATCATCCGCCTCTTCTCCGGCCACCCGCTGCCGGACGCCGCGAAGATCGTCTTCTACCGCCCCGACTTCTACGGCACGCACGCCAAGGCGTTCACCCACGAGGCGATGCGCGGCCCGTCCGCCTGGTCGATCGGCGACCGCGAACTGATGGCCGCGTACGTCTCCAAGGTCAACAAGTCCGCCTTCTGCATCGGAGCGCACACCGCCACCGCAACCCAGGCGTACCAAGATGAGGCGAGAGTCACCGCAGTCCTCGCCGACCTCGACACCGCTCCCATCGAAGCTCCACTGCGAGAAACCCTGCGAATGCTGGGCAAACTGATCCGCGAAAAGACGGTGAGTGCCGACGACATGCGAGCAGCCCTCACCTCCGGTGCCTCACCGCAGCAGCTCAAGGACGCGCTGGCAGTCTGCGTCGCCTTCAACACCACCAACCGCCTGGCTGACGCCTTCGGCTTCACCCTCCTCACCCCCGACGCCTACAACGCCGGCGCCAAGTACCTCCTCAAACGCGGCTACCAATAGCCCGGGCCATGCACCAGCTCACCCCTGCAGAACGCGACCGCGCCGTCGTCTACCCCCTACAGCTACACGCAGGCGTCCGCACTCGAGCTCTTCGGCCCGCAGCGCGGCCTACCCGCGGCGTACAGCGGTCACAACGCCTTCGCCAACTGGCCGCGCCCGCCCGACTCCGCAGACATCGTCCTGATCGTCACCGACTCCAGGAGCACCACCGATGCCCCGACCTGGACCTACCAGGCCTGCGACACCATCGGTCCGTCCGCCACCGTGAAGACCCCGACCGCCACCAGGGAACGCGGCCGGGTCGTCTGGACCTGCCACCTCCGCGAACCCTGGTCGGCCCTCTGGCCCAGGCTTGCCCGAATCGGCTAGACCCGCTGGCGATCGGAGCGCTTGGCGAGCAGAGTCCGAACGAAGTTGATCACCAGCAACGCGGGCAGGATGAACGCCTGGAAGAACATCCAGTAGGTGCCACCCTGGAAAATGAAGGCCAGATAGACCCCGTAGCCGAGAAACGCCGCCCCCGCCAATCCGCTGACCATCCGGGCTCCGTCCGACTGCTCACCCAGTCGCACGAGAGCCATCGCCACCATTGCCGCGCCGCTGACGCAGAGCAATACGACGTACCAGGAAAACGTTGCGTCGTACCCGAAATCGATGTTCATGAATCCCCCACCAAAGAATGCCGTGAATGATGCCTGCGGCAACCTAGCCGAAGCTGCAGGCCGATGAACAGCGAATTGCAGCAACGTGCAACGGCCCTCAGCGCACGCGGACCGTCACCGTGACGGTCTTCAGGACGGCCGGCAGCTTGGTCGTGTCGACCTTCAGGATCTCGCCGCTGTCGGCCTGACCCGTCGGCGGCAGCACCTTCTGGTGAACGGTCCACCTGCCGTCGGGATCGACAACGATGGTGTCGATGCCGAAGTCGTCGTCGCTGGACAGGTACAGCGTCCGGCCGCCGTCCGTGGTGGCGACCCCTTCCACCTTGTCGTGCCCGAAGAACTTGCCGGTCGGGTCGAGCTGGCTGACCAGCGTGCCGACATTCACAGACGGCTGCTTCTGGGCGACATTGATGCCGGCCGCGGTGAACGCCGTCAGGGCCGCGTTGGTGTCAGCCTTCCCCGCGAAGGCCTCGGGCGACTTGCCACCGATGGTCAACCCGCTGACATCGGTGGCGCCATTGATGTCGACCACAGTGAGATTCTTCTGCGCGAACGGCTCGAAGTTGCCGTCCCGTTCGTCGAGAACGAACCGGGAGTTGGACAGCGCCGTGATCTCGCTGACCGCGGCGCCCGTGCTCGCCGGGTTGTCCAGCAGGTACAGGTACTGCTTGGTCTCGAACGTGCGCAGGTTGATCGCGACGATCCGGGTCGGTGCGACGTTGCCCGGCTTGACGCCGCCGAGATCGGGCTGCTGCAGCGCGGACTGCATCACACCGACGAGCGTCGTACCGTCCGGTGTGAGCGTCAGACCCTCCATGCCCTTGTTCTTGGCGCGAAACGCGAGCTCAGCCGGTAGGTAGCCGAGGATCTTGTGCGACGCGTTGTCCGGGCTGTTCCTGTACGGCGTCAGGCGACCCAGCTCGTATCCGTTCGCGTCGAAATGCGTGACATACGGCCCATATTCGTCCGAGACCCAGAACGTGCCGTCCTTCAGCGCGACCAGGCCCTCGGAGTCGTACCCATTCGGGTCCTTCGCGACCGGCACCGGCGTACCACCGTTCGCATTGGTCGCGTTGACGTCGTCGATCGTCTCGCTCGTGTCGTTCGGCGGCCGACCGCTGTACTTTTTCCCACCCGGTCCCTTCAAAAGGATCCGGCTGATCAGCTCGGCCTTGCCGTTGACCAGCTTGAACTTCCCGATCTGCGGCGTGAAGTCGAGGAACATCTCCGACTTGTTGCCGTCCGGCGCGTCGGCGTTCGGACCGCGGTCGGTGAGACCGTAGAAGTAGCCCGCCTTCCCAGGCACCGGCGTGAACGACGACCCAAACCCCGCCCCGGACACTTTCGTCGTGGTCCCACCTGGCCCAGCCACCTCCCCGAGCGGCGACACCGGCGTGGTCCTGAACAGCTGCACCGCATCCGATGCCGTGTAGGTAAAGGAATCCACCCCCTTGAACCCGTACGCCGGGTTGTAGGTGAACGAGCCATCCGCATTCACCGAGACGGTCCCGTTCACCGGCTCGGTATGCCTCACGACCGCAGTCGCCCCCGAGTCGTTCCGCAGCACGTTGCCGCTCACCGCACCGCGCCCGGAGTACGAATCACCCACCACCCGAAAGTTATGCTCCCCCCACGGCAACCACCCACCAGCCCGAGCCACCACCCCACCCGCGCCCACCAACCCGACAGCAACCCCGACCGCCACCACAGCCCGCCCACGAAATCTCATCCCCCCGAACCTGACGCCCCCCGATGAACGTCACCCCTTCACAACATGAACCCTCGGCAACTCCCGGAGGCTCCGCCAAACCCTCGGAAGGTTTAGCCTCAACAGCCGTCGAGTAACTGCCGCTGCTTGTGCTCGTTCCGTGGCATCTCGTACGCCGGGAACCGCCCACGCAACCCCCTTCGCCGTCGCCTCTCGTTGCCTCCGCACGAGCGAATGGTCGACCGGTGCGCGGCAAGGTCACCCGATCGACTTCTCCACCTGACCCCGTACCGACGGACATGAGGTCTCCGGCTGACCTTTCCCCCCCCCACGCTCACCACCGAACGGCGAGCCCTTTCCCACCACATACCTCATGTCCATCGGCACACCGCTGGACCGGTTCGCATTTATGGTGGGTCGACTGACCCCAATTCTTCAGCTGTTGCAGCTTCCTGCAGGAAACGGCTTGCCGCCGCCCTGTCGGCCGCAGGTCTGCAAGGATGCCCATGACAACGACTTGGGGAACGAGGCTTTCAATGCGCGATGCCAACCAGAAGTGGCGAGACTTCCGCCTGATGTGCTTTGCCGCATCTCTCGCCCTGCTGGTTCTGCTCGCGACACCATGGCTGACCACCTGGAACGACGGTCTTGTGAAGCCGCCGCAGATCTACAGCGGTATCAGCCTGCTCGACATCTTGTCCGCCGCCGACACCAGCTCTCCGATGGGCAGTGCGGGTCCCTGGCTGTTCCGCACCTATCTCCTGCTGGCTCTTGTCTGTCTGGTGTCTCCGGCAACGGTCGCTGCCCTGGCAGCTAGTTGTGCCGGGTTCGCGGTCACCGTCCTGATCATTGTCATCAAGCCGGATTCGTCCCCAGTCTCTCCGGGGATCGAGCAGATCGACTGGAGCGGGGCACCAACCGTCGCGGTCGGCATCTGGCTGGTCGCCGTGTGCGTCTCGATGGCCGGCTGGTACACCCGGCCGGACCCGGCGACGGGCTCGACGCCGAGTTGGACGTCAAGGTCGATGACCGAGTGATATTGCTCAAGCAGCAGGGCTGATCCCTACCTTTGAACGGAGATCTCAATGAACCGGCGGGCTATCGCCATCGTCACCGGCGTCGCGGTGATCGCGGCCGGAGTTCTGATCGTCCGGCCCTGGTGGGAAGGGCGGTGCTCGGCGAGCTTCGAGAAGGTTCCGGTCGCAAAGCTGGCGAGGGTTCATACGGTGCCCCTGGACCAGGTCAAGGTCGACGACTTCTACGAAGGGTCTCGGGAGAACCTCCGGAATCTCCTGGAGGTCGCCCAGCACCCCGTGGCGCCGCTTGGGGCAGCACGAAATGCCGTCGTCTTACCCCATCAAACGGGCACGGCTGTCGCGACTCTGGCCAACTCGAACGACGGGGACGTCCGATTCAAGGTGGGCGACGGCGGCCTTCTCGGGTCGGGTACGGCGGCTGCCATCGTGCAGGTGGACGGGGAGACCGGCAAACCGGTGTGGGGACGCCGCCAGGAGAGCACCGGCGCCGGCGATGGGGACCTGGCCGGCCGTTTGGTGTTGACGCGCATGCCCAGGGACACGGCGCCACGGATCACGGCCGTGGAGACCAGCAACGGCGATCTCGCGTGGTGCACCAAGGTCGGCAAGGACAGCGACACTGATTCGCGCTGGACCTTCGCCTCAGCGGCGTCCGGGGATGCGCTCTTCGTCGTCCGCCCATCCGATGGGCGCAAGGACTCGGATCATGACGTGCGGTTGGCCCGCATCGACGCCCGGTCAGGCAAAGTCAACTGGAACAAACGCGTCGCGGGCCTGGACCAGGCCGATTCTGTGCATGTACTGCAAGACCAACTCCTGCTGAGCCGACTCCCCACCGACCTGGATGACGACGCCCGCTCGCGGAAACTCGATCCTGACCACAAGTCGGAGCCGCCGGTCAGGGATCGAGGTGCAATCGTGGCGCGCTCGACTTCAGACGGTACGCCGACCTGGACCTACCGCGGACCCGATGATCGAGGCTGGATCAGTAATGTCGTGGGCACCGGCAAGGACGTCGCGGCAGTGATCTCCCGCCGCTCGTCCTACCAAGGCAAGACCCTGGTTAACGAGACCTGGCTGACCGGTATCGATCGGACCGGCAAGCAACTGTGGAAGCACGACTTCAAGGACCAGTTCGGCTACTGGCTCATCGACTACTTCAAGGTGGCCGGCGGCCTCCTTCTCTCTTACGAGAAGGGCGAGAGGCCGAAGACCTCTGACCTGGTCGCCCGCAGCCTCACCGACGGCACCGAACGCTGGCGAACGCAGATCTCCGCAACCGCCTCGCCCCTGAGGCATGGGGCATCCGAAGTCCTGGGCAACAGCCTCTTGGCGAACACCTTCGACGACGGACTGATCGCCGTCGACCTAGGCTCGGGAGCCGTCACGAATCCTCTACCAGGCAAGAAGATCGGCCCGATCAAGGGCATCGTCAGCGACGGCCGCACCGTGACAATCGACGCCAACGGCCTCTTCATCACCTTCAACCGAACCTCCTGAAAGTGCAGGAGATGACTCCCCGCGAGGCAATGAACGGCGCCTTGAAGGACGCGATCGCACACCACCTGCGTCCTCAGGGATTCACCGGATCCTTACCGCACTTGCGTCGCCGTTCGGACACCCAGATCTGCCTGATCAGCTTCCAGTTCTTCTCAGCCGGCGGAAGCTTCGTCGTCGAGATCGCTGAGTGCGGCCCTGACGGTTTCACGACTTCCTGGGGCGAACACAAGCCCCCCAACAAGGTGACCGCCCAGGACATCCCCGCGCCCCGCCCGCGCCTTGGTACGACGGCCTTTCCCCACGGCGACCATTGGTTCGTCTTCGGACCGCGCAACTACGAGCCCGGCACGGCAAAACTACAGCCCCACACCACCTACCAAGCACTCGCTCACGAAGTCCTTCGATTCGTAGAGTCGCAGGCAGAGCCATTCTGGAAGCAACAGCTCTCGGCCCGGATGTAGAGTCAGTCGGCTCGGCATCGAAAGAAGACGTGCCTGACGTGCAGAATCCCTGCAACTGCGGATGATCGCTGAAGGGACCTCACGGGTACTCGCGGCAGGCCCAGATGAGCCGGGTTCACGCTTGGACTGGCTGGCCACCGGAGGTCTCGAACTCGACGACCTTCCGCCGCCGTCGATTGCACCGGTGGGGTACGTTCGCGCAATGGCGAAATATCCCAGGATCCGCGAGCAGCACATCGCCGTTTTCGGGGAGAGCGGCTCCGGGAAGACGGTGCTTGTTTCCTCCTTCTTCGGTCCGACCCAGGAGGGTTCGTATTCGAACGACCTCTGGGACCTTGTCGCAGATGACACCGGCCAAGGCAACCGGCTCTACCAGAACTTCCTTGGCATGAGGGACCGCGCGAAGGCGCCGGCGCCCACTCGATTCGCGGCCACCACCTACTCATTCACGGTGAAGCTCAAGGGCGGCGACAACCCCGAGGCGAACAAGCGGCCTTTCGACGCCCTGCGACTCGCATGGCACGACTACCCGGGGGAGTGGTTCGAGGAGTCGCCGAGCAGCGATGAAGAGGCCAATCGGCGGATCGACACGTTCCGGTCGTTGCTATGCTCCGACGTCGCACTCTTGTTGGTTGACGGCCAGAAGTTGCTGGACTACAAGGGCGAGGAGGAGCGGTACCTTCGGTCGCTTCTCACGAACTTCCGCCAAGGCGTGCTGCGGCTCAAGGATGACCTCCTGAGCGACGAGGACCGTCTGGTCGAGTTCCCGCGGATCTGGATCGTTGCGCTCTCCAAGGCGGACCTCTTCCCGGACTGGGACATCTATTCGTTCCGCGACCTCGTCATCGGGAAGGCTGCCGATCACCTCGACGGCCTGCGCTCGACGCTCAAAGACCTCGTGGACACGCCTGACGCGCTATCGGTGGGCGAGGACTTCATGCTGCTCTCCTCGGCCAAGTTCGAGCTCTCCTCGACCGGCCCCGAGTTGGTGGAGATTGATGTGACTCAACGGGTCGGACTCGACCTCATCCTTCCGGTGGCCTCAATGCTTCCCCTAGAGCGCCGAGTTCAGTGGAACGAACGGATGGAAATCCCGAGAAGGGTTCTGGACACCCTGGCTGACGGTGCCGAGACCATGGCTGCGGCCCTGATGGCTGGGAAGGGTCTCGGTATCGAGAAACTGGTGGCGAAGTTGCCGATAGTCGGCCCTCTCGCGGGCAAGGCTGCGGTCCCTGCGCTGATTGCGGCCGCCAGGATGGGCGGGGCGCAACTCAGGGATATCAATGCCCAGGCCCGGAAGCACCATGACTTCCTTACCGCGACGCTCACCCAGTTCAAATTGGATTTGGAACAGGGCGTCAAGGAGAAGCTGTTCATCAGGAGTCTCAAGTGAGCCCTCAGGACCTGTCCGAGAGCCTCATTTGGGCTACTCGAGGGCGCTCCTGGGGGTTCAGGTTCCTCCTCAGCGGAGGGCAGGCGGACCCACTACTGGACTACGAACGCAGCTTCGCGGATCTCGAGGACGAGCCGACGACGTGGCGTCGTGCTGCCGGGAAGGTCGCGCTGCGTTTTCCCGATCCGTTGGGGCGTAAGGATGCAGCCGGTCGCGTCATCCCACACGAGTTCGTTGTCTCGGGAGACCTAGCCGCCGAGATCGAGACGGTCGAAGACGGCCTGCAACAGATCTGGCCGCTCGTTGCAGGAGCTTATGCCCGCGTTTGGGATGCTGAGGGTTCCCCGTCGGTTGCAGACCTCGACTTCACCCCCCAAGACAGTTCGCCTCCCATTGGCTGACGAAAGGTTTCCGGGGAGCGACACGGGCGAGAGAGGAGCCGGGCCAGCGGAGCGGCGGCCGTCCGTGCTGGCTGTTGCGGTCAAGGCTTGCGGCCACCCTCTCAGGTTCCCGGTCTAGTGACAGGCGGCGCCCAGACCTGTTCCCTGCCGTGGACTTCACCTAGCGGGTGCATTCCTGTGTTGAGACTTAGGAATGCACCCGCGCGGTGTTGCTATCTCAGGAACTCAGCTCTTGCATCATGCCCACACTCGGACCCAGTCGACTCGGACTGCGGTGCCGGGGGTGATTGCTTCGCCCGTGTGCTGGCGGACCGCGTAGTTGAAGATGAGGAACTGGGGGAGCGTGCCGGCGAAGGCGTGCGTCCACATCGGCTTGCCGTCGTAGTAGAACGTGACTCCACTGCTTGTCCACTGCGAGCCGAAGTTGTGGCAGCCGGCCAGCGGCGTGGATGAGTACGTACCGCCGTGGTAGACCGGGTTGACATAGTGCAGCGAAGCCTTGGTGCCGCCGCCAATGCCTTCCAGGATGTCGATCTCGCCATGGTCCGGCCACGGCACCGAGGACGGTCCGTTCGTCCACCAGGCCGGGAAACCGTCGACCTTGCCGTCGCCGTTGCCGTCAGGCAGGCACACCCTTGCCTCGAACGAGCCGAGCCGCTGGTTGAACGACTTGCGGGTGTTCACCAGACCGGACACGTACTGCTTGGTGCCACCTCGGCAGGTCGCCTGGCGCTGCGCGAGAGCCAGATTGAGGTACCCGCCGGACTCGGTGACCTGTTTGGTGTCGTAGCACTGGAGGTTGTCGCTGTTGACACCGTCCGAGATGCCTTCCTTGAACCAGCCGCGCTCCCACTTGGTCGTGTCGACTGCCGTGGCATTGAACTCGTCCTGGAACGTCAGCCGGCTCGAACTCGTCGAGCTCCACGACGGCTTGAGGCCGGTCGTCGGCGGAGAAGACGTCGTGGTGGGCGAGGCCGTCGCGGTGGGCGTCGGTGACGGAGCGGTCGGCGTACTGGTCGTCGGCGTCGCCGTGGGCGACTGCGTCGGCTTGACCGTCGTCGGCGCCGAGGTGGGGGCTGAGGTCGGGGCCGAAGTAGGTGTCGACGGCTCTGGGCCGGTCGTACCTTCAGGAACGTAGCTGATCTCCAGCTTCGTCTGCTTCGTACCGGACTCGCGCGAACCGAAGATGGTGGCGCCGGCACCAACCGGTTGCGTCACCGCCAGGTTCAGCTCGCCGGCCTCGGTGATGCCCTTCGAAACGTCGATTCGCAACTGCGCCGACTTGCCGTCATCCGGCGCGCTGACAAACGGCGTACCGGGCTTCGGAGCGGTTGAGTAGGTGACGGCCTCGGTCCAGCCGCCCGGCGCCTTCGACACCGCGATCTCGGCCGGGTTGCTGGTGGTGAGCCGGGTCAGTACCAGAGTGGCCTTGCGTTCGTAGCCATCCGCCACGGCGGGCACGGTGTAGCGGATGAGGCTGGTCGACTCGTTCATCTTCGCGACCAACCGAGAGGACCAACCATGCCGCTGGGTGGCGGAAGTGGTGCTCACGTAGGCGTCGGCGGTGGCTGTGAGGCTGACCGGAGCCGGACTGCTGTCCGAGTTCAGCGCCGCCACGCCGATCCCGGCTGTAGTGAGGAGCAATGAGATGCCCGCGATGAGCGGGATCAGTACCCGGCGGCCGGCCTTTGCGGCCGGTTCTTGCAATTTATCGGAGGGAACGGCAGCGCGATGTTGTGCATGCCGACGGGAGAAAGCATCCCCCATGGGGACAGTCCTTCCTGCACGCCTGTGAGGTTAGCTGTCGGGCTCGGGCAGGAAGATTTGCCCGGTCGCGGGTGCGACTTCGCCCCAAGGAGCGGCCGCAGCGCACGCAGGCGCCACAGCCGGTCCGGAAACCTTGGGTTCCCCACTTCCGCCCTCGAATGCGATGTGGGAGGGGCCACCGACCCGGAGGGCGGAACTCGGCGTTGCGAGTCGGCGGAGTGTGTTCCGTTGCTCGCCTGCCCGGTCCCCAGATCCAGCCAGGCGCCGGTGACTATATGCACAGTCACAACGAGGTCTCAAACCGGTAACGGAATCCATCGTGATTACGCACCGCGACAATCGGGAGGCTCTCTTGACAGAGCGTGACAATTGCGACGGATCGGTGCCGCTCACGGAATTACTGTCCGTCGCGCGACACCGATATCCGGAGAACGCAACGGTCCTTTCGTAACAGTCTGTTCTGAGCTTTGCGCAGAATTTACGCCGCATTTCGAACAGCCGATTTCACACCGTATTCATCCGTCTACAGACAGCCGCAATCTCCCGCCAGTTCCAACCCCAACCTCAACCGAGTAAGTCCGTCGCCCGTCGCGGTCCAAACCGATCGCACTGCCAGTACGCCGGTACGCCGGGCAACGGAGTTTTCTCGAGCTATCGCCCGGGCGGAACTGCGCCGATGACGGTCAGGGTCACGCTGTTGTTCCGGTACGACACCCTGAACAAGTAGCCGCCCGCGTTCACGACGCGCCGTTCAGGCAGCTTGTGCAACGTGCCCGAGACCGACCTTCCCTTCATGAGCGTCAGCACGGTGCCTCGGGTCAGCGATCCCTGCACGTCAATATCCAGTTCTCCGGCCAGCACCAGATCGCCGGCGGCGGCGACGCTCGTGTAGTCGCTGTCGTCCCTGACGGTCACGGCCAGGCGACCCGCTCTGGCGATGCGCACATCCCCGCCGGTGGTCAGGACGTTGCCTGGGGTGACGGGTACGTCGGTGATGCGTGCGGCTTCCTTCGCTGTGAGACCGGGCTGCAGCACACCGCGGGCCACGTCGATGCCGCCGATCACGGTGCCGCTCCCGCCGAGCGTTCCGCCGGCAACGTCGATCGCGCTTGCGTGCGAGCCGACGACCGAGAGTTTGCCGCCGCGCACGGTGCTCCTACCTTGCCAGCTGTCATTGCCGGTGAGGAACAACGTCCCCGCGCCTTTCTTGCTGAGACTGCCGACGTAGACGCGCGCCTCGCGTGCCTGCTCGCGGCGGGTACCGATGGCGAAGTCCGACTTGTCGACGTCGCTCGCGCCGGGCGGCAGTCCGTTGGTCCATCCCTTGGCGGCTTTGGTCGCCTCCCAGGCGGCGTCTTCGGCTTCATCTTCCAGCCGCCGTGACTGGATGGCGACGTCGGAGATGTCGTTCGACCAGACATCGCTGAACCCCTTTGTGTCGACGTTGAACGGACCGAGCAGCTGCCCCGGACCCCTGAATGCCTCGCGCAGGCTCACAGTGCCCCAGCCGTTGCGCCGGTCCGGAACCTGCACGATCTGGCCACGCGTGGGATTCGGCACCGCGACACCTGTGGCATCGCTGATCGTGTTGTTCTGCCGCCCGGTGGTGAACATCGTGTACAGCGCCTGCTCGTTGGTCAGGTAGGGGATGCGCTGCATGATCAGGGCCAGCGCCGCCGCGGAGTGCGGACCAGCCATCGACGTACCCGAGAAGGCCTGGTACCGAGGCTGCGGCACACCATCGACGAGCTGCACGGTGGTGCTGTTGATCAGCCTGCTCGGAGCAGTGACGCAGGACCACTTCGCGACACCGCACTGGTTGAACTCCTGCTGCCCCGGGACGAGCACCGAGCCGTCGGCGTTGAACGTACGCCCGATGTTGGGATTGATTCCGGACGTCGTGTACCAGCGCCCTTCCAGGTCGGGCAGGAAGTACGGCGCCGCGCCCCGCGGCGTCGGGTTGATGGCACCGGCGTTTCCGGCGGTGAACTGGATGATGGTGCCGGTACGCGCGACCTCGATGGCGCCGTTCATCCAGCGCACCGTCTTGCCGTTCGCGTCCACGAGACCGTCCGGCAGCGACCAGTGCCGCCACGCCGTGTTCAGGCCGAAGGTCGCCGGTCCGCCGGGCGGAGCGTCGTACGTGTTGTAGTTCTCGGTCGGGGGCGCACTGCCCCAGCTGCTCGTGATGAGCCTGATCGGCTTGCCGTCAGTGGTCGCCGCGGTGTTCACAGCTCGGTAGACGTTCTGGATGTAGGCGTTGTCGGGGGTCTGCGCCTCGGTGGCGTCGGCCGGGAGCAGGCCGTAGAAGACGCCGTCGGTTTTGTGCGTGTTACCCGTGTATACGTCGCTGTTGAACGCGACGCCGTGCATGTTGGCCTCGGGACCGGCGGGCGTCGTCTCACCGACACCGTCTCGGCTCGCGCCGATGGTGCCGGTGACGTGGGTGCCGTGCGTGTCGTTGTACGCCGGGTCGTAGAACCCTGGTGTGAGGCCGGTGTCGCCGCCTTGTGCCGGCACCGAGAAGTAACGGTCCCCGACCGCGTAATTCGTCGCGAGGCTGCCGTGCTCTCGCACGTGCCCGGCGAAGACGCCCGAGTCGACGACGCCGACGGACATCCCGGCTCCGGCATAGCCGGCCGCGTAGGCGTACTCCGCTCCGATCGAGACCAGGCCGACATCCCGGTTGAACTCAGGGGTGCGCCAGCTCGCTGGATCGCCCAGCCTGCCAGGATCTCCGGCGTACGACGTGATCGGCGCCGGTGGTTCGGACAACTGTGCCGTTGCCGAAGTCGCAGCCAGGGCGACCATCACCATCGCGACCGGTGCGGCGATCAGTGTCCTCGTCAAAGTTCTCATGGGCGGTCCACCAGCTTCCTGGAGGTGATTCGTCTGACCCACGCGACGATGGGGTCGGCCCGCGACCAAGTCAAGGTCTCGCACCAGCCGCCACCGGATTCCTCTCAGCCGGGCGATCAGTCCGCACCGGCTGCCTGCACCGACGCGAGGAAACAGCCCGGTGCGAAGGCGAGTGCACTGGTGAAGGACTTTGCCGTCCTGCCGAAGGGATCCGCGACTCTGCAACCGAGAAGCCGAGGCCAGACGGGTGGACAAGAGCGGTTCTCGAACAGAACCGGAAGGGCGGCCAGCAGGGAACCCGCAGTTATCCAAGGCGCCGTAGCGCTGTCTCGATAGCGACCTCGACCCGGGAAGTCATGCCGATCCGCGGAAGGCGCTCGATCAGCTCGCGGAACACCTAGCTGGATAGACGTTGCTGGACAAGCGGAAAGGTCGGCGGTTCTCCGATGGAGAGACAAGAGCGCGGAGTTTGGGGCTGGCCTGGGCGAGCCCTCCGGGCGATCCGAGTGACCAGCCTCACCAGTGGCGGCGACGAAGGACCGGTTGCGGAGCGTGCGTGGGAAAGAAGAATCCCTCCACCAGAAGGCGAAGGGAGATGAGGTGGTCAGGGGCGGTCTCGAACCGCCGACCTTCCGCTTTTCAGCTCGACAGCGGCCCATATCGAAGCCGCCTACATTTCTGCTGGGCGTTGGGGCTGCGCTCTGGCGGACGCACGCTGTCGCAGGCCGTTGCGGTACTCGTTGCGGTAACGGCTGCGGGTCAGTGCTAGGAGCGATTGATCCAAGGGACCTGCCCCCGGTTGAGCGGTGCGCGATCCTCTCTGTGCGCGCTCTGACTGCCGGGTCGCTCGTCGCGAGAGGTCCTCAGGTGGGGATCTAACCTGGACTAGTATCGCTGTAAGTCCAGGTTAGATAGATAACCTGGACTTAACGATGAGGAGATCCAGGTTTGAGTCAGCAGATCACCGCAGTCTGGCAAGCCAATCCAGACGCCTACGGACCGCGCAAACACAGACGTCCATGCGAGTACACAGCGTACGTGCCTGACCTGCTCAGCGCCCATGGGTTGGATTTCAGTGCTGAATTCGCGGCCGACATCGTCGACGCCGAACGTGCCCTGGCAGCCTTCGGCGGACCCGGGGAGCACCACCTGGAGCAACTGGCACGGTTCTTGCTGCGAGCTGAGGCCGTCGCATCATCCAAGATCGAGGGCCTGCAGGTCAACAGCCGCCGGCTAGCCAGACATGAAGCGAGGTTGGCGGCCGGAGTACAGGACAAAGACGCGACAGCCGACGCCGTTCTGGGCAACGTCAAAGCCATGAACCACGCGGTGCAGTCGGTTGCAGTGGTCGAGAGGGTCGAGGTAGAGGATCTTCTCGACATACACCGGGCTCTCATGGAGCACTCGGACCAACCCGAGATCGCCGGTCTGATCAGAACCAAACAGAACTGGATCGGTGGCAACAACTTCAACCCTTGCCAGGCGGCCTTCGTACCGCCGCCACCGGAGTACGTCGAAGCATTACTCGAGGATCTGTGCGCGTTCGTAAATCGCGACGATTTACCCGGCACGGTGCAGGCCGGATTGGCCCATGCGCAGTTCGAGACGATCCATCCCTTCGCAGACGGGAACGGCCGAACCGGTCGTGCCCTCATCCATGTCATCCTCAAGAGGCGAGGGCTGACAAGGGACTTCATCCCGCCGATCAGCCTTGCACTCGCGACTCGCGCCTCGGCATATGTCGACGGACTGTCCAGCTTCAGATACACAGGCCCCCCGGACGGACAAGCGGCGCTCGATGGTCTCCGCGACTGGCTGGACCTGTTCCTGACTGCAACCCGGCGAGCCACCGCCGATGCAGCCGCCCTGCAAAAAAGTCTGGCGGATCTCGAGTTGGATTGGCGAGCCACGCTCAACCCTCGCAAAGGCAGCGCGGCCGAACGTCTGCTTCCCGAGTTGATCGGGCATCCAGTGATCAGCGCAGAAGATGTCATGCAATTGACCGGGGCGAGCAGATCCGCTGCGTTCGCGGCCATGGAAAGCTATGTCGAGGCCGGAATCCTTCAGCCAATCGGCAATCAGCGGCGCTCACGTCTCTATGAGGCTCCGAAGGTGTTCGGGATCCTCACCGACTATGAGCGAGCGTCCGCCACCGAGTCAGGCAACACCCGAGGTGAGCAGCCTAAGCGCGCGGTTCCTTATCGACAGAACCATTCGTGAGTGGGGTAGCTGTTGCAGTCTCAGGAGCGGTCGAGGGCTCGCTTCGCCAGCGGCCCATCTTTTGTCACCCGGGCGGACCATCCCGGCCGGGTACCAGGTTCAAGCCAGGCGATGGGCCGTTCGCGAAGGCGGATCTCTGCTCTGATTCCAGGTCCATCCACTGCCAGCCACCGGATGCCCACCGCGCTCGACGCCACAGACTCGCCTATGTCATCTCCTGATGTGAACTCCGCAGGGTTGCGGAACGGCATCTCAGCACCGTTCTGCCATGGTCGTTCGAGCGGGTCAGGGCCGTGGTTGTACAACCACACGTCGCTGACTATTGCGTCTCCGTCCAAGAGGTACGCGTAAGCCACGGCATCGTCATCCTCCACGATGACCCGCCAGTTCTCATGATCGAACCCCTGCAGGAAGCCCACCGCTGTCACCCTCCGCAAGCCACGACGTCAGTGCTGACCGCCCATCGTTTGGTCGGTCATGCGCGATGACCATATACGGTCAACCGCCCGTGGAAAGTCGGCGGACGTTGCGGTACTGGGGGATGCGTTGGCGGTTCTCCGATGGAGAAACCGCAGGTCAGAAGGGTGGTCAGGGGCGGTCTCGAACCGCCGACCTTCCGCTTTTCAGGCGCTCACATAACCGCAGGTCAGAGGCCACTTTTCAGATGTGCGTGCGATCTACGTGCGACATCAGTCGATCTTGATTGTTCGCGGAAGGCGGGCTGCCGAACCGTTGGACGCGATCTCGCTGAGCGCCTTTGCGACCTCGGCGTCACGTCCCTCGACCGCGTGGATATACCGCTGAGCAGCTACCGCCGTCGAGTGGCCGGCGCGCTTCATCAGGTCAACCGTGCTCGCACCAGAAGCGGCAGCGAGGCTCTGTCCGGTATGGCGGAGGTCGTGGAAGGTCAGAGTCAGTCCCACCTTCTTGCGTGCTCGAACGAACGCCGACAGTGCATGCGCGAGCTCGACATACTTCACTTCTGTGCGCTGACCTGAGTTGCAGCAATCAGGGGGACGGGCAGGTGCGGCTCACTAGAAAGGCAGGTCGTCGTACTGCTCGTCATGGCCAGGGGCGTCATAGGTCATCGACTCGATGCCCACAGCCCACTCGCCGTCCGCGTCAGGTTGTAGGTACATGAGGATATGGAGGCCCGGCCGAGGTTGACAGTCGTAAAGGTCCTGAGCCGGGTCAAACGGGCAGAACCAGCGACCATTGCGCCACTTGTCGGACTCGATCGACTCGACCAGCTCCACCAGGAGCGCGCGATCACCCTCAACAGCCTGACCTGACTCTCCTAGCCACCAATCGAGCCACCGGTACGCCTCGACAGCGATGCGTGCCATCGACTTGCTCGACTACTTCCGGAGCTCCGCCAGCACCTGCTGTGCATCCATCGACTGCTCACGCCGATCCCGATGGGGTGCGTCGGATGACCGCTTGCGATAGGTGTCGTCGCTGTTCTTCTTGACCATGTGGAAGAGGCTGTCCACGGCGGCAGACAAGACCTCTGGGTTCCTTGTGCGCCGGAAGTACAGGCCAACTCTCAGCAGGTGACGCACGACTCGGTCGACGGCTTCGCGGGGTAGCCGATCGACAACCTCCATCGCCCGATTGAGCGCAGCTAGCTCGGCGCTGGTCAGATCCTGGTCGCTGACGTTCATGCGTCGCCCCTTCGCAATGTCGACCCGTAGATCCCACGGTACGCCGGATCGGGGACAGTTTGGGTCAATGGCGCATGTCCGGACAGGCAATCGGGCGTGCGATTGGCGTGCGATTAGCTATGGCCAATCAGGGTCACTCAGGAGTACTCGGAGGCACTGGCCGATGGCCGGATTCACGCTCAAGAAGTGTGGTCAGGGGCGGTCTCGAACCGCCGACCTTCCGCTTTTCAGGCGGACGCTCTACCAGCTGAGCTACCTGACCGGGAGAGAAAATATGGCGGCGGTGTGTGGACACCCGCCGCCACTTCTCACTCCTGGCGACCCAGACGGGACTCGAACCCGCGACCTCCGCCGTGACAGGGCGGCACGCTAACCAACTGCGCTACTGGGCCAGATTGCTCGACGATGCTACACCATTCTTCGAGCCTTACTGACATCGGTCTTTCGACCGTATCCCCAACGGGATTCGAACCCGCGTTACCGCCTTGAAAGGGCAGCGTCCTAGGCCACTAGACGATGGGGACTCGGACCGCGGGAGCCGAAGCTCCTTGGGACAGCCGTAAGCATAGATGAGACCTGGCGAAGGTCCAAAACGAGTTCCTGACAAGCGCCCTGAAGGGTGGGAAGCCGGCAAGCGAGGCGAGGGCGAGCCGGGGGGACAGAAGGGGATCAGTGTCGTCTCTGTGCATGGGATGAGCATCGGTTCAGCGGGAATTTGCTCAGCCGGTGCACGAAGACGCGAGGGGTGGCACGTGGTGCGCCGTGGGGTGAGAGACCGGGCGCACCACGTGCCGGTTCGGGGAGTGGGTGCCGTACGCCGGTGGTGTGGCCGGCGTACGGCAGCAGGGTGCGGCTTGATCAGGTTGATGATGCCGGAGGCACCTTGCAGCAGCACCTGGTCGGCTTGGTCCGGGTTAGGCGCGGGACCGCGGAGGGGTTAGTTGGTTGCGTCGGGGGCTACCAACTGGGGGAGGGCTTGTTCGAAGAGGGTGTCGAAGGTTCGGGACGGGAGGATGTGGCCCTGGGGGCGGGCGGAGTCGGCGATGTTGTGGGCCCAGAGGATGGTGCGGAGGCGCTGGTTCGGCGTGCCGTGGTGGCCGACGGCGGTGAAGCCGCAGTCGCCGACCTGGTAGAAGGTCTGGCCGAACTCCTGGACCCGCTTCCAGTTCATGGCCGCTCCCCTCGCGTGGGTGAGGAAGTAGGAGCCGAAGGCGTCTGCCATCAGTTCGGTACGGCGGGTTGCCTCCGGTCCGGTCAGCGGTGAGGCGAACAGGCCGTCCTCGAACTGGACGTGGTGCCCGAACTCGTGCGCCAGGATCGCCTGCGTCGTCACGTCGCCGAGGCCGACCTGGGCGAAGCCGTCCAGGACGCCGTCGCCGAGCACGATCCGGTCCGGTACGTCGCCGACGCCGGGAAGGGGCTGGCCTTCCATGCTGTTCGCGTAGGCGTTGAACGTGAAGAGCGCGGTGTCGCCGTAGTTGAACGTGGCCGTGTTCACCTGGGCCTTGATGAACTCGGCGGTGTTGAGGGACGTGGTCTGCGGGAACCCGTAGAACGTCGTGAACACCTTGGTGACCCGAGCCGTGTCGAGCAGCATCCGGCCGTGGGCGGGCACCAGCTGGATGTCGTCGGACTTGATGTCCCAGAAGTTGCGCAGGTCGCGGAAGGTGTGCGTGGCCTTGGTCGTGAAGTCGCCGCGGGCGCCGAAGGTGTACGGGCCCGGGGTCGGGAAGTACACCGCCTCCGTCATCGGCAGGTCGAACAGCAGGACGTAGAGCGCGGCGAGCCGCTGATCGGCCGTCCAGTTCGCGATCCCGGCCGTGATCGCGGTGACCACCGGCGGCTGCGCCGGGGAGCATTCGTACTGCGTGGGGTCGATCGCGTTCAGCGTCGCCTCACGCAGCGGACTGTCGTCGAGCCCGAGCCGGGCGCGAACGACCGCAGCCTGCTCGCGCCACGCGGGCAGTTGCGCCAGCAGCTGGTCGGCCTGGGACGACGTGACAGTGGCTGTGGTGGTGGCAACCGGTACGGCGTTGGCGGGTGGCGCGGCCAGCCCGATCGCGAGGGTGGCAGCGGCGAGAGCCGTGGTCCAGATCGTGCGCTTTCTCATACGGAACTCCTGCAACGGTGGACGGCGGAAACCGGTCGCCGGGACGCGACCGGTTGGCCGTCAGTATCCGCAGCCCGAGCCAGGTACTACGAGGTTCAACGATGTCTGAAACCGGCATGGCAGAAACCCGCCGACCCCGTACGCCGGCCCGCAGCCGACGCCGGTACGCCGAACGCGCAGCCGACCCCGGTACGCCGAACGCGCAGCCGACCCCGGTACGCCGGGCGCGGCCGGCACCGCGTACGGCGTACGGGCTCTGGTCGTGTGGAACCGCTCACTACGCTGGGCGTGTGATCGAGATGAGCCGGCCGGATTTCGAGCTGCTGGTGTCGGAGGCGCTGGACCAGGTGCCGCCCGAACTTGCCGCGCTGATCGACAACGTCGCCGTCTTCGTCGAGGACGACGCACCGGCGAGCGATCCGCACCTGCTCGGCATCTACGAGGGCATCCCGCTGACCGAACGCGGTCACTACTACGGCGGCGTGCTGCCCGATCGCATCACCATCTACCGCAACCCCACGCTGTCGATCTGCGAAACCCACGAAGACGTCGTCGACGAGGTGAACATCACCGTCGTGCACGAGATCGCCCACCACTTCGGCATCGACGACGCCCGCCTGCACGCCCTCGGCTACGGCTGACCGCGCCCGCACCGCCGACCGACCGGCGCCCTCGTCGACGGCTAACCTCAGCCCGTGCCATCACTCTCGCCGACGACCAAGCTGCTCGCAGCCGGGACAGCCTTCGCCGTGCTCGTCGTCGGCGCCCTGATCCTCCGGTACGCCGGACCTTCGTCCGACCACACCGCGAGCTCCGACCACACGGCGAGCTCCGACCACACGGCGAGCTCCGACCACACGGCGAGCCCGCAGACGACCGCGAGCGCCCAGACGACCGCGAGTACCCCCACAACCCCGCCTGAGCCCTCAAGTGCGGCCGAAGTGATCCCGTCCAAGAACCCGCGCCGCGATCCCGAGGTCGATGGCGGCGTCCCGATCAACTACGGCGTGTTCATCGAGATCCCGCAAGGCTGGCAGCGGGAGAGCTTCAACGGCGCCCGGGTGGTCTCCCCAGGCCGAGGCGCGGCTCAGATCACCCTGTCGAACCATCCGGTGCAGACGACCGGCCTGCTGGTCCCCGACGCCACGACCTTCGCCGACATGATGGTCCTGGACAATCTCAAACTCGGAGCCGAGCGGAAGACCCTGGCGCCCAATCTGAACACCTTCGACGCGGCCACGATCAGCTTCACCAGCTCCTACGTCGAGGACGGCGTGACCTATCGATTCGCAGGCGTCTGCACGAGGTTCCGTGGTCTGCCTGCCATCAACGATGTCAGCGTGAGTATCTGCTACTTCGCGTACGCCGAAAGCCTCGACGCCGTGCGCGCCGAGGTGGCAAAGATGACCGCGTCGATTGCCCGGTCGATCTAGGACCGCTTGAAGAGGAGCTTCCAGGGCATCAGCGCCGACTCCAGCTGGACCTTGAAGGTCATCTTCGACGCGCCGACGGTGCGTTCCTCGAAGCGGATCGGGACCTCGGCGATGCGCAGGCCGCGGCGTACGGTCCGGTAGTTCATCTCGACCTGGAACGAATACCCGTTGCTCTGGATGCTCGCCACGTCGATCGCCCGTAGAGTGTCCGCCTTCCAGGCCTTGAAGCCCGCTGTGGCGTCCTTCACGTGCAAACGCAGGATCGTGTTCACATAGACGTTCGCGAACGCCGAGAGCAGCCGCCGGTGCCAGGCCCACTCGGCCGCCGCGGAGCCACCTTCGACGTACCGGGACCCGATCACCACGCCGGCGTCGGTCGTCCGCAGCGTCTCGACCATGGTCGGGATGACCGAGGCGGGGTGGGACAGGTCGGCGTCCATCTGGATCACGATGTCGGCGTCCTCGGCCAGCGCGCGGCCGATGCCCGCGATGTAGGCGCGGCCGAGGCCGTCCTTCTCGGTGCGATGCAGGACGGCGACCTGGTCGGGGGCCTTCTCGGCCAGTTCGTCGGCCACGGCGCCGGTGCCGTCGGGGGAGTTGTCGTCCACCACCAGCATCTGCAGGCCGGGCAGTCGCAGGTCCGACAGCAGGCCGGCCAGCACGGGCAGGTTCTCCCGCTCGTTGTAGGTCGGCACGACGACGATGATCTTGGAGCTCTCGCCCATGAACTGTCCTTCTTCGAGAAACACCGGGACGCAGGACGCTACCAGTTGGAAGCGGCGGCCCGGGTGCACAGGGTTCATCCGGACCGCCGCTCGGGCGGATGGAACTGATCAGCGGACTGTCGGCGATCCGATGACCGGCGAGTCGGCAACCCGATCGCCCGGCGATCCGATCAGCAGGCGGTCGCCCACTGATCGACCAGCTCGCTGACCAGGTGCAGCGCGACCAGGTGCATCTCCTGGATCCGCGCGGTCTCCTCAGCCGGTACGACGATCGCCAGGTCGGCCGCTGCCGCCAGCGCGATGCCGCGGGTGGAGGTGAAGGCGACCGAGCACGCGCCCCGCGAACGGGCCATCGCAAGTCCCTTCACCACCGTCGGAGACGTACCGGAGGTGGTGAATCCGATCACCATGTCGTTCGGCCGCGCCAGGGCCTCCACCTGGCGGGAGAACACTTCGTCGTAGGAGTAGTCGTTGGAGATGCAGCTCGTCACGGCGGCGTCGCCGACCAGGGCAACGGCGGGCAGCGGCCGCCGTTCCCGCAGGTACCGGCCGATCAGTTCACCGACCAGGTGCTGAGCGTCGGCGGCGGATCCTCCGTTGCCGTAGGTGTAGAGCACACCGCCCGAGTCCAGTCGGCGGATGAGCTCGTCGGCGACCTCTTGGATCGCGTCCAGCTGGCTGTGCATCGCGTAGGCAACCTCGGCGTGTCGCTCGAGCTGCCGGGCGATGACTCGGTCCACATAAATTTGGGTCATGTGGACGGTGGTACGCCAGTTTTGCTACTTGCGGGGAGCCTGTCCGGTAGATCCGCGCACAATTAGTCGCGGTGCCACCCTGATCGTGCGGTGCCGGGCGGGCAGTTCGTCCCGGATCCGGGCCATCAGTAGTTGCGCACAGCTACGACCTATATCCACAGTGTGCTGATCGACAGTGGTGATTCCGGGCTGGACCAACGACATCCACGGCACATCGTCGTACGCCGCGAGGCTGATCTTGTGCGGAATCCGCAGCCTGCGGTGCTTGATTTCGGCCAAAGCGCCCTGTGCCAGCACATTGTTGGCGGCCATGATCGCGGTCACGTGGTGCTCGTTCAGCAGCTCTGCGGTGCTCTGCCGGGCCGCGTCGGCGTCGAAGCTCGTGTAGACGATCAGATCCTCGTCGAGATCAATTCCGGCAATTTCGTGCGCCGCCCGGAATCCGGACAGTCGACCGGCCCCGGTGGACCATTTCGTCTCATCGATCAAGAGCCCGATCCGCTCGTGCCCGAAGCCGATCAGGTGCTCGGTGAGCTCCTGCGCGCCCAGTTTGTTGTCGCTCAGGACGGCGTCGCAGCCGGCCCGGCCGAGCCGTCGGTCGGCGCAGACCACGTGGATGCCGTTGTCCTGGAGCATCTTCGAGCAGCCCGCCGCGACCGGGGTGACGATCACGCCGGCGACCTGCATCGCGAGCAGCGTCTCGGCGGCGTGCATCTCCTCGTCCGGGTCGCCGTTGTCGTTGACCAGGATCATCTGGTGACCCTCGGAGCGCAGTACCTCCTCCACACCTGCGGCCAGATCGGCGTAGAACGGGTTGCGCAGGTCGGAGATCAGTACGCCGATCGCCGTTGACGTCCGGCTGCGCAGGTTCCGGGCCATGTGGTTCGGGACGTAGCCGAGCCGCTGGGCGACCGCCTGGACCCGCTCCCGCACCTCGCGCGAGGCGTAACCACGGGTGTGCAGCGCGCGCGAAACGGTCGACGGCGACACGCCTGCCTCCCGGGCGACGTCTTGCACGGTCGGCCGGCTCGCCTGCTTCTTCAAATCCCCAGTCACGCCGTCATCGTAGGGCCCGGGCCACCTTCCGGTACCGGTCCTGGCCCGAGTGGCTTCGCCGAATCCTGCGGTTCCATCGTGAGCAGGGCCGCTCGCTGCCGCCCGTCAGGGCCGTGGAGGGGGCTGCAGATCAACCGGACGGTGATCGCCCGTCCCCGCCGGTTGACCGCCTCCACCAGCGTCTCGCTGGCCGAATCCGGCTCGTTCAGAGCGTCCCTGACCAGCGGCCGCAGGACGTCGGCCGGCAGCTCGACGTCGAGGTTGAGCAGATGCCGCCCCTCGGCCTCGTCGCTGCGGACCCCCCCAGAGCTTGGTCACGCGGCCACGCTACTGCCCGTTCCGCCAGGCGTTGTTGAGTTCCACCCGGGCGTTCGGCGGCGTGAGCCGGATCGTCGCCCAGACCACCTTGCCGCCGGTGGAGTTCGCGTTGGCACCCCAGGCGCTCGCCAGGTGGGTGACGATGCTCAGCCCGAGTCCGCTGGTCCGGGTGGCGGACGGCGGACGACGTACCGGGAAGACCGAGTCCTGGTCCGTGACGGCGACCGTGAGCAACTGCCTCCGCAGCTCGAGCCGGAGATCGGCTTCCGACCAGGTGTGCCGGACGACATTGCCGACCAGCTCCGAAACGATCGCGACGGCGTCCTCGGAGGCGTCCTCGCAGCGCCACAGCTCACAGGTGGAAGCGACGAACCGGCGCGCGACGCCCGCACTGGCCGGAACCGACGGTAGCCGGAGCTTGGTCAGTTGGCGCGCCGGTGGGGTGTGCATCGAGGCCAGCGCGGAAGCGAGTTCTGCGAAGACGGGGATGAACCGGGCGATCAGCTGGGTCTGGAGCTGGACCGCGCGGCTGTCCCGCCGGCCGGTGACGAGGATCAACGGCACGCCGGACCAGTCTGCGTTCTGCCTGGCAACCGTGGTGAAGAGAGTGAGCGTGGAGGCCCTGGTCAGGACGAGATCCTGCATTTGCACGATCACGGCCTCCGGCTGGTCCGCCAGCGCCTTGAACAGGAAGGTCCGCAACTGCGGTGCGGTGCCGACGTCCAGTACGCCGGCCGGGCGGATCACCACCGCGTTGCCGACCGTCCGGACCGAGATTTCGAGCGGCCTGCCCTGACTCATCTCGCGCCTTACCGTCTCTCGCCCGCTCGGATTCCCCTGCGGTCAGCCTGCCCCGGAGCAGCCGGGCAGCTCGCGGGGCGGGTCGATGCAGGCCGGCGGCCTTCAGGCGCCCCTCTCACGCAGAGCGTCCTCGGCCGAGGCATAGATCCTGAACTGGCCGCCGAGGCCGGTGATGGACAGCGGACGGTCCACCGGACGGCCGATCCCGACCAATGCGAGATCGATGCCATGTTGGGTCGCGAGTTGCCGCGCCTCGACAAGATTTCCCAGCCCCGCGGAGCTGCAGAAGGTCACCGCGGACATGTCGATCAGCACGATCCGGGCCGGCGGTCCGACCGCGGCCCGGATCGCCCGGGCGGCCAGTTCGGTGCTGGCGATGTCGATCTCACCCGACATCCGGATCAGCCGGACACCGGGCTGCAGTTCCTCGGTGACCACATCGAAAACGGTCCGGATCATCTCGTCGTCCGGTGACTCCGGCTGGCTGGTCACGGCGGTCCCTCCCCGAGGCCGGCTCCGCGGACGCCGGTCGGTCCTGGCGCGGGGAAACTGCCCTGGCCTCACCGTATGCCCGAACGCTCCGAGGTCACAACGGTTGCACCGCTAGTGACCTCGGAGCGTGATGATCGGCCTTAGCGTTGCCTATCCTGAACAGCGACTGGAGGAGTTGTGATGTGAGTACGGTCGGCGACCTGCTGAGATCCATCGACGACGCCGCGGACCCCGCCGTCGCCGAGGTGCTCGCGCGCTACTTCCAGCTCCAGCCGGGCGGCTACGGTCATGGCGACCAGATGATCGGCGTCAAACTGTCCACCTTGCGCGGGCTGCTGAAACCTTATGTTCGCGCCGGCCTGCCATTGGCCGACCTGGAGAAGGCGCTGGCCAGTCCGATCCACGAGCACCGCCTCGCAGTACTGGCCCTGCTCGCGGACAGAGCCTCCAACGCTGTGAAACCCCGTACTGCGAACGCTGCTGAACTGAGCGCGATCTACGACCTCTACCTCCGCAACACCCAGCACGTGAACAACTGGGATCTCGTCGACTGCAGTGCCCCGCAGATCGTCGGCGCCCACCTCCTCGACAAGGACCGAGACCCGCTCTACAAACTCGTTGCCTCTAGCAACCTCTGGGAACGTCGGATCGCCCTCATTGCGACGCAGTACCTGATCGGCGCCGGCCAGACCGCCGACACCTACGCCCTCTCCGCCCTGGTCCTCGACGACCCGGAAGACCTCATTCACAAAGCCTCCGGCTGGATGCTCCGCGAGGCCGGCAAACGCGTCTCTCCCGACGACCTCCGAACCTTCCTCGACCAGCACGCCACGGCGATGCCCCGAACCATGCTCCGCTACGCCATAGAGCGCCTCCCGCCAGAGACCCGAAAGCAGTATCTGTCGATGAAGCGTTTGCCATAGACAACAAACAAGGGCCGCCGGTGCTCACCGGCGGCCCTTGCTGGGTTAAGAGTTACGGCAGTTTGTTGGTGTTGAAGGTGGGGTCGGCCGGCGCACTCTTCATGCTGGTGCCGGTAGTGGCGAAGGACGAGGAGCTGACGCTGCTGGCCGTGACCACACGGACCTGGAAGTCCTGGTTGTAGGTGGCGAAGGCCCACTTCGGAACGCCGCCGGCGGTGTAGACGAAGGCCGTCGGATCGGTGGTGTACTGCTCGGTCACGTCCTGCTGGACCTCCTTGAACTGCGGCCAGCTACCGGTGCCCTGAGCCAGCTCCTGGGCGAAGTAGTTCTTGCCATCCGTGCCACGGACGAGGACCTCGACCAACCCGGTGTCCGGCGCCATCACGGCGCTGGGCGAGCCGGGCCAAACCTGGTCAGCGGCGCCGACCTGGTCCCAGGTGCCGGGGAACGAGGTCCCCGCCGCGGTCTGCTTCTGGGTCTTGATGTGGCCGTCCGCGTCACGGGCGAACACGCGCAGCAGGTCGCCGGGGTACCGGACGATCGAGACCTTGCCGGTGAAGCCCGAACCGCCGAGGCTGCTCCAGGCCGACAGTGCAGTGCCGTTCCAGCTCGCTGCCCAGTAGGTCCCGGCGGTGTCGCGGGCGATCACCGTCAGGGTGGTGCCGGGGCCAGGCCCGATGACCGGCGTACCGGTGAAGACCTGACCGCCCGCGCTGGTGAAGTGCTGCCAGGACAGGAGTCCCGAGACGCCCTCGATCTTGATCCAGGGCGAACCGCTGCCGTCGAACGCGAGCAGGAACAGTTTGTTCGTCAGCGGGCTCTTGGCGGCGGCGGCACCCGAGGCCATCAGGCCGGCTCGGGTGACCGGGGCGCCCAGCGTGGCGGCGGCCGGAGCCGACTGGATGAAGCCCCACGCCTGGCTGTCGGTGGCGTGCACGGTCAGGTCGACCTTGTTGTCGGCGCCTTGGGTGATGGCCGGCGTACCCACATACGCGTTGGTGTCCGGCAGGGTCGTCCAGGCCGTACCGCCGAAGTCGGTCGGATCGGGCTGGTGTCCCCACTTCGTGTGGCCGATGTTGTCGGTGAGGCCGTACTCGAGCTGACCAGTGCCGGCCTGCAGGACTGCGATCGGAGCGTTGTTCTCGGCCGGGATCGTCGGCGTGGCCGGGACGTAGGACTTGGTCAGTTTGCAGGCGTTCGAGGTGCCGGCGACGTCGATGAACGCGTCCCAGCCGCCGCCCAGCTGGTTTGCCTGGAAGGCCCAGGTGAAGTCAGGGTCGGGCCGGAACCGGTAGTGCAGCAGATCGGCGTTCGGCCGGATCCCGAGCAAGATGTCGCCGCCGACGCTGAAGAAGCTGCTGAAGGTGTTCCAGCTGCTGCCGCCGACCTGGCGCGCGGAGAGGAACCGGTCGCTGGTTGGCTCGATCTGGTAGCGGTCGAGCGATCCGGTGCCGGATCCACCAGCCGGCTTGCGTGCGTAGATGACGCCGTCGCCGGCGGCTGTGATCGCGTTGTAGCCGCTCCAGTCACCACGGACCGGCTGGTTCGTCATCGCGCCGGTGCTGGTGTTGTACGTCCACCGGCGCAGCGTGCCGTCGTCCTGCAGCGTGTAGAAGTCGCCGCGCGCGTCCATGGTGATCTTGTTGACCCGCGCCTGCACCGCGTAGATGTTGAAGACGTTGCCGAGGCTCCGGTTCGTAACGTCGAAGGTTGTGCCGTTCCAGTGGTAGGCGAACGTGCCGCCGCCGTTCGGCTTGATCCCGTACAGCCAGCCGTCCGGACCGGCGATCAGCTTGGAGAAGATGTTCCAGCTGCTGCCGACTTTGGTCGGAGTGGCGGCCGTCGCCCCGGTGACGCTACTCAGGTCGTTGAACTTGTAGAGCATCAGCTCGCCGGTGCTCTTGATGGCGAAGACGTTCTGGGTCGGCGTGCAGGTGATGTTCGCGTCCTCGGCCCGTGCCTGGGTGGGCGCGGTGAGGGCGAGGCCGGCGGTGGCGAGCCCGGCGATCAGCGCCACGGCGGTGAATTTGCGGCGCCACCCGAGACCGGGCAGGCGTGCAGAAAGAGTGCTCAACATGGGAACCCCCAGAATCGGGATGAGTGCATGCGAGATGCCCGCCCCGAGCCGCATGCTCCAACAGTCGACCGGCGGTTCTGAACCACCGATCGGATCGCACACTATCCCTGTTTCTCCTTGCACAGTGGAGTTTTGCAACAAGCTGCAATACGGGGCTCTGTCGCTAGCCAGGTATTTCCGCTCCCTGATAACTTCCTGGCGTTGACCGACTCGGGGGACGAGGAAGTCCACCTTCACTGGGGGTATCTCATATGACCCGTTCGTCGCTGTCGCGCGCCCGCAAGCAGGTCACCTTCCTTCGGTGGATGAGCAAGGGTCTGGCCTTCGTCCTCGTCGCCGCCGTGCCGCTGAGCGCTGCCGACTACGGCTCCGCGGCGACCGGTCAACCGAGTGGCGGCGGCTCGAAGCCGTCGGCGAACCACAAGGCACAGCCCGCCCCGCAACAGCGGGAGGGCTCCGCCGCGAACCAGCCGCACTCGGTCGGCGAGAATCTCAACAAGACAGTCCCGGCGAGTCTCAAGTCGCGCTATCCGGACCTGCTGACCGCCAACACCACGAAGCCGCAGTCCAATGCGGTCCAGGCGTTGCCGCCGACGTCCCAGCCGGTGAAGGGTTTCGACGCCAGGACCAGCAAGGAGCTCGCGGCCAAGCGCAGCCGTTTCGGCACCACCTACGCGAACGCGGACGGCACGGAGACCACGGTCGTCTCGACCACTCCCACGAACTACCAGCGCCCGGACGGCAGCTGGACACCGGCCCGTACGACGCTGAGCAGGCAACCGGCGATCACCGGCGCGGCTGGCTGGCGGAGTACCGGCGACAGCGTCGGATCGACCCTGGCCGCGACGACCTCCGCAGACCGACCGATCGCCGAACTCACCTTGTCCGGTGGCCAGAAGGTCGGCTGGAGTGTGAGCGGCGCCGGCGCGATCGCCGGCACCCCGGTGGGCGACGACACCATCCGTTACCCAGGCATCGCGCCGGGCGCGGACCTCGAACTCACCACCAAGCCGGGCGGCCTGAAGGAGACAGTCGTACTGCGTACGCGGTCCGCCGCGCGGTCCTTCCTCTTCCCGTTGCGCCTGGACGGTCTGACCGCGCGGCTCCAGGGCTCCCAGGTCTCGCTGGTCGATGCCCAGGGCAACGAAAAGGCGATCATCCCGGCCGGATTCATGGTGGACCAGAAGGGCGCCACCTCGAGTGGCGTGAGCTACCGGCTGGTCGACGACGGCGGCCGGCAGGCGCTCAAGGTGGACCTGGACAGCAGCTGGCTGAGCGACCCGGCCCGGGTCTACCCGATCAAGGTGGATCCGACGGTCGACGAGGTACGGGTCGAGGCCGGCCAGGCCCTCACGGTCCGGGACTCGGGGAGCTACCTGGGTACGAGTGACTTCATGGTCGGCCGTCAGGGCGGCAACCGCTCCGCGGCGTACCTGAAGTTCGACGTGTCTGCGCTGCAGTACCACACGATCTACGGCGCTCAGCTGCAGGTGAGCAGCTTCTCGGCGCCTTCCTGCACACCGCGGCCGGTGACCGTCTACCCGGTCACCGCGAGCTGGACCGCGAGCACGAGCCTGAGCTACCCAGGTCCGGCTGTGGGTACCGCGCTGACTTCGCAGTCGTTCGCTCAGGGCTACATTGCGGACCATTCCACGACCACCAAGTGCAAGCCGGTGCCGGTGCCCTTCTACCTCGGCGCGAACGGAGCTGCTCTGGTCCAGCGCTGGGTGAACGATCCGGCGGCGAACCGCGGCCTCTCGCTGCGCGCTCCGGTGAGCGACGACAGCGCGTGGAAGAAGTTCGTCGGTACCGGCGAGGACAACCCGCCGAAGCTGTTCATCACGCACTCGCCGTACAACGCGTCGTACACGGTGCTCAGCAAGCCGAACCCGCCGGTCCTGCAGAACCAGGACGGCAACATCCAGGTCCGGGTGAAGAACCTCAGCGCGTTCGCTCTGACGTCATCGCAGTACTACCTGAAGACGGTCGTCACGACCCTCGGTGGCACCCAGCTCTACCAGTACCGCGGTGCGAACCTCACCTCGACGTTGGCGCGCGGCAGCAGCGTCGTGCTCAATCCGGTGATCAAGAAGATGCCGGTCGGAAAGTACCGGATCTACTTCACGCTCACCAAGGTCGGCGGTCCGGACTTCAGCACGGAGAAGGTCACCCCCGCCTCGATCGCGATCGAGGTCGTGAACATCCCGCCGGTCGTCGATCAGCTCTCACCGGACAACGGCTACCGCACGCAGGTGCTGACGCCGCAGTTGTGGGGCCGCGCGTACGACATCGACGGTTCGACGCCGGGGATCACTTACAGCTTCGAGGTCTGCGAGAAGACGCCCGCCGGTACCTATACCGGTTGCTTCCCCTCGCCGTACTCCGCTGCCAGCAATTACGAGATCCCGGCGGGGAAGCTGTCCTGGAACAAGGAGTACGCCTGGCGGCTGATGGCGAAGGACTCTGGCGGCGCCGTCACCACTTCCCCGGTCGCTCCGGCCCGGATGGCGCTGCTCACCGACGTTCCGCAGCCCGCGATCACGTCACATCTGGCGAACGCGCCGTACGGAAGTGGGGACCAGCCGTTCGACCCGAACCTGGGGAACCACCTGTCCTCGGCGATCGATGCGACGATTCCGGTTGCCGGTCCCGAGCTGGACGTGGTTCGCACGTACAACAGTCTTGATCCGCGCAAGACGGGTGTGTTCGGTACCGGCTGGTCGAGCAAGTACGACCTGCGGTTGGTGATCGAGCCGGCCGGCAGCGTGGTCGCGACGTACCCGGACGGACAGCAGGTGCGGTTCGGGAAGAACCCGGACGGCACGTATGTCGGTCCGGCGAATCGTCAGGCCGTGTTGACCTTCGACAGCACGATCAACACCTGGACGCTGAAGGACGGTGGCGCGAACACCTACAGCTTCTCGGTGTCCGGGAAGCTGACCCAGATCAAGGGCCGCTGGGGTAAGCCGATGCTGTTCGAGTACGGCGGCGACGGCAAGCTCACGAAGGTCACCAGCCAGCAGGGCAACAACCAGGCGCTGACGTTCACCTGGAGTGGCACCCACATCGCTTCGGTCAGCACGGCTCCGGTCAACGGCGCGCCCTTGAAGTGGACCTACTCCTACACAGGCGACGTTCTCAGCTCGGTCTGCGGACCTGACGGCAAGTGCACGACGTACGGATCTGCCCAGAGCTCGCACTACCGCTCGTCGATCCTCGACTCCCAGCCGGAGTCGTACTACCGCCTGAACGACGACGACAACCCGGCCACCAGCGAGGTCACGACCAACTTCGGCAAGGACAACGGCACCTACAAGAGCGTCACCAACAACGCCGCGGGCGCCCTCGCTGGATCCAGCGACACCGCCGCGACCTTCAGCGGCGCCACCGCGCCGTCGTACGTGACGCTGCCGAACGGGACGATCAGGAAGAACCGCAACCAATCCGTCGAGATGTGGTTCAAGATCACCGCGAAGGGTCTCACCAACCCCCTGCTCGGCTACCAGAACGGCACGATGGAAGGGACCTCGACCGCGGGCCTGCCGATCCTGTACGTCGGGACGGACGGCAAACTGCGCGGCCAGTTCTGGAACGGCGCCGCGGCCCCGATGGCCTCGCTCAATCCGGTGGACGAGGGGAACTGGCACCACGTCGCGCTGACCTCGAACGGTGCGGTTCAGACGCTGTACGTCGACGGCGCGCAGGTCGGCACCATCACCGGCCGCAATGTGGATCACCTGGGCATGGTCGGCAACCAGCTCGGTGGTGCGTATGCCCAGGCGCCGGCGGCGTGGGCGGGCTGGGGGACCAATGCCCGCAACTACCTGACCGGTTCGATCGACGAGGTCGCGCTGTACGCGCGGCCGCTGTCGGCCGATCAGGTCGCCGCGCACTACCAGCTGGGCAAGAACGCCGACAACCAGTTGACGACCGTCACGTTGCCGAGCGGCAAGGTGACCGAGTCGGCTGCCTACGACACCAGCACGGAACGGATCAAGGAGTTCACCGACGACGACGGCGGCCTGTGGAAGATCGGCGCACCGGAGATGACCGGTGGTGCTGCCGATCTGCGCAAGACCGTCGAGGTCCGGGACCCTGCCGACCGGCGGTTCTTCTACGAGTACGACGGGATCGGCGGCTGGATGCTGCGCGCCGGCGTACCGAACGGTCTCGGGACACGCGAGGAGGATCTGCCGCCGGCTCCGACGCCGACGCCCTCTCCGACCACCTGCAACACGCCTGACCCCGGCGATCCGCAGTTCTGCGTGGTCACCCCCGGCACCGGGTCGCAGGATCCGATCTTCGACTGGCACGCGCTGGATGGGATCGCGGTCCGTAGCTACGAGTACGACAAGTCGGGCCAGTTGGTGAAGACCATCAACGAGGCCGGCGAGACGACGACACTCGGCTACGACGGTAAGGGCAACAACACCACGCAGACGACGTGCCGAACCGCGACGGAGTGCCACACCAGCTACGTGACCTACCCGACGACCGGTCTGACCGATCCGATGGACCCACGCTGGGGCAAACCGATCGAAGCCCGGGACGGCCGCTCGTCCGGGCCGACCGACAACACTTTCAAGACCAGCTTCACCTACCTGTCCCAAGGCGAGCTGGCGACCCAGACCAGCGCGGACGCGGGCACCGTCAAGAACACCTACACCGACGGTTCGGAGGTCGCGACAGGCGGCGGCGCGATGCCGTCCGGCCTGATCCGGACGAGCACGGACGCTCGTCTCGCAGTCACGACGTACGCGTACTACGCGACCGGTCAGGTGGGTTCGATCACCTCACCGTCCGGCCTGAAGACCTCGTTCGTCTATGACACGGTCGGACGGAAGATCAGCCAGACGCAGACGTCGGATTCGCAGCCGAGTGGGGTCACGACGACCTTCAGCTATGACGCGGCGTCGCGGTTGCTGACGACGACAGGGCCGGTGACGACCGACAAGGTGACCGGGGCGAAGCATCAGCAGAAGGTCACGCTGTCGTACGACGACGACGGCAACATGGTCTCGCAGGAGTCCGTGGATGTCGTCGGTGGTGGGGAGCCGCGGCGTACGACGTACAGCTTCGACGACCGGAACCGTCTCGAGCGGCAGACCGATGCTGCCGGCAACGAGGTGTCGTACACGTATGACGCCTTCGGCAACCAGATGTCGATGACGGATGCCAATGGCAACCGGTACGAGTACGCCTATTCGCCAGGCAACCAGCTCACCGAGGTCCGGCTGCGGGATGCGGACTCGACCGGTGACGACGGCTACAAGGTGATGCGCTCGATCGGCTACGACCCGGTCGGCCGGACCGCGCGGGAGACCGACGCGATGGGTCGCACCGTCCAGTATGTCTACTACGGCGACGGGTTGCTGAAGTCGAAGACGCTGAAGGACTTCCACGAGGCTGATGGGTCCAAGCACGACTTCGTCCTCGAGACCGACACCTATGACGGTGCCGGGAACCTGATCAAGCAGGTCACCGACAACGGCAAGACCACGACGGCGTACACCCGGGACGGCGCGGGCCGGGTGAAGACCAGCACGGTCGACCCGGGCGGCCTTGACCGGACGACAACGATCACCTACGACCTCGGCGGCAAGATCCAGTCGACGGTCGAGACGGGCGACTACTCGAACACCCACTGGTCGGTCGCCGGGATGCAGCGCAAGACGACCTTTGCTTATGACACCGCCGGCCGGCAGCTTTCGCAGACCGAGTGGCTGGACAGTACTCGTGGTCTGACGACGAGCTGGACCTACGACCAGCGCGATCTGCAGACCAGCGTCACCTCGCCGCGCGGTAACGAGAGCGGCGCGGTCAAGGCCGACTTCACGACCACCTACGGGTATGACGAGCTGGGTCACCAGAGCGTCATCACCCAGCCGAAGGTTCAGGTCGAGTCGAACGGCCAGCCCGCGGTGACGGCTTCTCCTGTCGTCATGGTGGGTTATGACGCCTACGGCGCGGTCGTGTCCACGAAGGATGCCCTGGGCAACGTCGGTACGACGACGTACGACAAGCTCGGTCTGCCGGTGGAGAGCACCGGGCCGACGTACACGCCGCCGGGTGGTACTGCGGTCACGCCGAACGCGAAGACGGAGTACGACCCGAACGGCAACGTGCTGAAGACGATCGACCCGCGCGGTGCGGAGACCCGCTTCGGGTATGACCGGCAGAACCGGATGCTTCTGCGGGATGCTCCTACTTCGACCAACAACGATCGGGCGGTCTGGCGGTACGAGTACACCGGGAACGGTGGGCTGCGGAAGACGACCGATCCGCTGGGCGGCGTGACCCAGGCGACCTACGACGACCTCGACCGGGTCATCACCTCGACGCAGGTCGAGCGCAAACCGGTCACGGACAACTTCACCACCAAGTTCACCTACGACGACGCGGACCGGTTGCTCTCTACGACGTCGCCGTCGGGTGCGACGAGCTCTACGACGTACGACACGATCGGTCAGCCGATCAAGGCGACCGACCCGTCGAACGTGGTCACCCAGTTCGGCTACGACTTCCTCGGCCGGCAGATCGAGGCGGTCGACGGTCTCGGCCGCACGAGCCTCACCACCTACGACCTGGCCGACCGGGTCCTGCAGAGCACCGACTACGACGCTTCGCAGACTGAGTTGCGGAAGAGCGTGTACACGGTTGATGCCGACAGCAACATCCTGACGGCGAAGCCGCCGGTGGGTGGAACAGTGAGCTACACGTACGACGCGTTGGGCCAGCTGGTTCGTCAGCAGGAGCCTGTCTCGGGTAGCCAGACCATCACCACCACCTTCGGCTACGACGCTGCCGGCAACCAGACCCGCTACACCGACGGGCGTGGCAATTCGACGTACACGACCGTGAACAGCCTCGGCCTCACCGAGTCCGTGATCGAGCCTTCCACGGCTGCCCACCCGGCGGCTGCTGATCGGACCTGGACCACCTCGTACGACGTCGGCGGGAACGCTGTTCGGTTGGCCGAACCAGGCGGCGTGACTCGTCTGAGGACCTTCGACACGGCCGGTCGGCTGACCGACGAGGCCGGTTCCGGGACCGGGGTTCAATCGGCTTCGCGCAAGATCGGTTATGACGCTCTGAGCCGCGTCACGTCGATCAACAGCATCGGCGCCGACAACACCTACACCTACAACGACCGCGGCCAGGTCCTGTCGTCCAACGGTCCCTCGGGCTCGGCATCCTTCTCCTTCGACGCCGATGGCGCGTTGGTCCAGCGCACCGACGCTTCCGGTACTGCGGACTTCGGCTACACCAACGGCCGCCTGACCTCGGTCACCGACCCGGTCACGCGTACCCAGCAGGTCTACGGCTACGACAACGCCGGTGCCCCGAAGACCATCAACTACGGGCTCGGCCGGACCCGGACCTTCGACTACGACGACCTCGGCCGACTGAAGTCCGACGGCTTGAAGAACAGCGCCGGTACGACGGTCGCCTCCGACTCCTACACCTATGACCTCTCCGACGACCTGACCGGCAAGACAACGACCGGCGTACAAGGCGCCGGCGCGAACACCTACACCTACGACGACGCCGGCCGCCTGAAGACCTGGACTGGTGGCGGCAAGACCACGTCGTACGGGTGGGATGACGCCGGCAACCGCGTGTCGGTCGACGGCAAGACAGCTCGCTTCGACGAACGCAACCGCCTGATCACGGACGGAACAGCCGACTACAGCTACTCCGCCCGCGGCACGCTGCTCTCGAAGACGACCGGGTCCACCACGGACTCGACCGGCTTCGATGCGTTCGACCGGGTGATCTCCCAGGGCGGCCGCACCTACCAGTACGACGGCACCGATCGCCCGGTGACCGGCAACGGCACAACGATGCAGTACGCCGGCTTCAGCGACGAGGTAGTCGCCGACGGCACCCAGATTTACGGGCACGGTCCTGGCGACGAGGTCCTTTCGGTTGCCCAAGCCACGACCAAGCGCCTGGTGATGTCGGACAGCCACTCCGATGTGATCGGCGGTTTCGATCCGGCCGATGGAGTGTTGGCTGCTCTCCCCGACTCTCGCACCTACGATCCGTTCGGCAAGGTCACCGCCTCTGCCGGTATGACCTACGGCGTCGGCTACCAAGGTGACTGGAACGACCCGGCCACCGGCGACGTGAACATGGGCGCCCGCTGGTACGACCCCGACACCGGCACCTTCACCTCCCGCGACACCGCCTCCTACTCCGGCGGCGAGTCCGCGATCGCCAACAAGTACCTCTACGGCAACGCCAACCCGCTCAGCAACATCGACCCCACCGGCTTCTCCTCCTGCAAGCCGGACAAGGTGGGGCCGAACAGGCCTGGTGACGACGATGACGGCGGCGACCCGCCTCCCCGATCGAGGCCGAAGCCTACGAAGCCGCCGTGGCCGCCGATCATGCCGCCCGAGGACCCGATGGACCACGGCGCCGACCGGCCCGGTGGGGTTCACCCCGGTAAGCCGGGCGGCATCGACCCGCGGGCGCTCGGCACGCCCACTGGATACCCCCAGAACGCCAGGGCGGTTAGCGGCGTCCTCTACGCGGCGGATTCCCCCGCTAGCTCGAACTGCAATCCCGTGCAGCCCAAACCCAAACCCAAGCCCAAGCCGCCGCCTCCGCCGGACCCGGCGATCAAGGCCCGCAAGCAACTCGAGCAGAAGGTCAAGAACAACCCGCAACCGAACGTCGTCGCCATCACCAAGCCCATCTTCGCCCAGGGCAACCCCACCGGCGGCGGCAACTCCAAGAACCTGATCAATGACACCCGAGGCCAAGCCGACGAGATCTACAAGGCCGCCGTCACCCGCACCGGCCCGGTAGCCAACGACGCCGACCAACCCTTCAACCCGTTCGCCAACCCCACCCCCGGCGACGGCCACCTGAAGAAGCCCAGCTGGGGAGATCTCAAGGATGCCTTCAAGGGCATCGGCAAGTTCATCAAGGACAACAAGTCCGCCATCGGCCACGCCGTCCTGGACACAGTCGGCCTCATCCCCGGCGTAGGCGAAGTAGCCGACCTGGCCAACGCGGCCTGGTACGCCGCCGAAGGCGACTACGTCAACGCCGCCCTCTCAGCCGCGTCAGCCATCCCCTTCGCCGGCTACGCCGCCACCGCCGCAAAGGCAGCCCGCTATGTAAACAAGGGCGTCAAAGCCGGCAAAGAAGCCAAGGGCGTAGTCAGAGCAGGCGAAATAGCCGAAGACGTAGGGAAAGCCTGTAACTGCTTCCCAGCAGGCACAACGGTCGCGACCGCTTCAGGTGCCAAGCCGATCGAGGACATCAAGGTCGGCGACGAGGTCTGGGCAAGAGACCAGATCACCGGCAAGTCAGTCCTGCGCAAGGTCACTGACCTCTTCAACAAGCAGGCCGACGAGCTGATGACGATCACGCTCTCCGACGGCGGCGTGGTCCCGGTCACCTCCGAACACCCCTTCTACACCCCCGACCGCGGCTGGGTGGAATCCGGCGACCTCAAGGTCGGCGACAAACTCCTCCAACGCACCGGCCAAACAGTCACCATCCGCTCCATCGCCCACCAACAAACCACCACCACCGTCTACAACTTCGAGGTAGAAGACGACCACAACTACTACGTAGGCGCCTCCAGCCTCCTAGTCCACAACTGCAATATCCGTGCGCGTGCTGATGAACTGCAGGCGGCGCTTCCGCCTGGATCGCAGGGGCGAGTGACGATGGGCGTCGGCGAAGGTGTGGATGAGGCAGGTAACCTCCGGACCGTCATCGGAACAAGCGAAGACGGCGGATATCTGAGGCCTGGTGTGCGGGACCTCATCAGGGAAGGCGAGGACGTAGCGACAGGCCCCGGTCATGCCGAGCCAAGTATCCTCGACTATATGAAGGCGAACGGAATTACGCCGCTCAGGGTCGCGGCTGGAAGACCGATCTGTCCACGGTGCGCCGCTGCTATTGACGAAGCTGGAGCCTTGGCTGCAAGTCCACTGAAGAAGGTGAGGAGGTGACTCAACCTGGATTGACGCAGATCTCGCCTGAGTTGGTCGACCTGCTCCGGCAGAGCCCTGATGAGACGCGTCATCGACTCGTTGAGCGGGCCTGCCTACTGGCTGTTCAGCGTACGAAGGTGGCGGACCCGAAGGTCACCGAGGCGCTCGACGCGATCCGTTCGAGAAGCTTCGGAATCGAGGACCTTCGCAGCCGGATCGACGACCTGACGCAGGAGCTGGACGAGGCGGCTTGGGACATCCAGGAGCGGGTTGACACCGGAGATGCCAACCGGGACGAATATCGCCGAGCCTTCGGCAAGGCTCGTGCGGTCGCAGCTGTTGGATTCGCGCTGGACGACTCACTGACCGCATCGTTCGACTCGCTCTACGAGGCGTACTACGCAATCGACAACCGGGACGACTTCCTGCGCGCTGTCGCCAACTAACGCGAACAGAAGACAGTCGGTCGGTGCCATTGCGGTGAGCAAGTATCTTGAGCGTCAGTGGTGTCGAGAGCTGGCTCACCGCAACCTTCAGCCGCCTCGCCTGTGCGCTGCCCCTTGACGGATTGGCTACCGGGTGGTGGGTGACCGGTTACGGGGTGCGGTTGGGGCGGCAATAGGATGGCGGGTATGTGGGTACGGGGGAGGCGGCGGGGGGCTGGGGTCGGCGGCGGAGTGTGGGCTGGGCGGCTGGCTGTGGTGCCGGTGGTGGTGTTGGGTGTGGCGATGCTGCGTGGGGGTGGGCCGGCGCTCGATGTGGCGAAGTTCGTTGGCTTTGTGGGCTTTGGGGTCACCTTGCCCGGGATCGTTCTGTGGCGGTTGATCGGCAACTACCGGCGGAACCTGGTGGAGGACTTCGCCGCGGGGTTCGCGGTCGGTTGTGCCGTCCAGCTGCTCGTTTACCTGGCCTTCGCCGAAGCGGGGCTGCAGCGGTGGTCCTGGGTGTGGGGGCCGATTGTCTTGCTGGTCGGCGCTTTCAGTCCGGTCGTGCGTCGCAAGGTGTGGCGGCGGGTTGAGGACCCGCTGACGCCGTTGGCTGCTTGGTTGTTGTCGGCATCTTGTTTGCTGGTGGTCTTCGTGATTTATGCGAAGGGGCCGCGGTACTACGCTCCTGGGTTCGCGAAGGCGCAGGCGCACTACCCGGATATGGCCTTTCACCAGGCGTTGGCGGCGAGTGCGAAGTCCGATGTGCCGATCGTGCCGTTGTGGGTGTCCGGTGAGCCGATGAAGTATCAGACGTTCTTTCATCAGATCACCGCGGCGACCTCGTGGGCGACTGGGATCAACCTGACGAACCTCGTCTACTCGCTGATGTGGTTGCCGTTGGCGCTTGCCGGATGCGCGTTGGTCTTCGTGCTGACGCAGCGGTTCCTGACCGGGCCGGAGGCACTGGGGCGAACCGGTACGACGTGGGCGGGACCGCTGGCCGTCGTACTGGCCGGGATCGGCGGGACTCTGCAGCCGCTTCCAGAGGCCGGGCTGGGCGGGATGTCGATGGCGTCGAGTGCCTACGCGAGTCCGACCCAGAACTTCGGTGTGATGCTCTCGCTGCTGCTCGCCGTAGTGGCGATCGACCTGCTGCGAGACCCGTCCCCGAAGAGCCGCTGGATCCTGCTGGTCCTGATCGCGGTGGCCGCATCTGGTGCCAAGGCGACGGTTGTTCCCTTGGCGGTCTGTGGTTTCGGATTGGTCCTGCTGTTCAGGCTGTTCACCCGGTCTCCCTTCAGGGCTCCGCTGGTCGCCACGGCCGCCATGCTCGTGGTCTTCGCCGGCTCGGTGCTGATCATCTTCGGCGGTGAGTCGTCAGGCTTGCAGGTGAAGTTCGGCTCGTTGTTCACCCAGTTGCAGCCGTACGCCACGCTGAGACACGGAACGGGTCTTGACCGATCGGCCGAGTTGCTGAGTGCGGCAACGAGTCTGACAGCCTGGGGGCTCGCGATCGTCGGGGTGCTGTTCCTGCGGCGCTTCTGGCGCGACCCGGCCACGCCGTACCTGGTCGGTGCAGCCATCGGCGCGATCTTCGCGACTCTGCTGACGTCGCAGCCGGGGATCAGTCAGATCTACTTCTACCGGACCGCGCTTCCTTTCCTTGCTGTGCTCTCGTGTGTGGGACTTGTCCAACTGGTCCATCGGTTGGGCGACAGACGCGCTGCGCTCTTGGTGCCGGTCGGAGCGGCTCTGGGTGTCGGAGCATGTGCGATCGCCCGTCTGCGGTCCAACGACCTGCCGGGCGTCAAAGGCCCGATGCTCTGGATGCTCGGCGCCCTCTTGGTGGCAGCTCTGTTGATCGCCGCGGGCTGGAAGCTCAGCGGGCGCCCGGGCTCGAGGACAACCGCGTTCCTGGTCGCATTCGTCGCGACCTGCACGATCGGCGCGACGACCTTGCCGTTGGAGGGCCTGGTCTCGAAGCAAGCGAGTGTGCTGGCCTTTGGCAAGATCGGTCTCGGCGGCCCGAGCAAGGCCGAGCGGGACGCTGCCCGTTGGATCTATGCCAACAGCGACACCGACGACGTCGTAGCGACCAATGTGCATTGCCTCTTCCAGCATGGAAACCTTTGTGACAGCAGGCACTTCTGGATCGCAGCGCTGAGTGAGCGCCAGATGCTGGTGGAAGGCTGGGCCTATACGAACAAGGCCAACAGCCTGTCGATCACCACCGGCGTCAACCCGAGCGTCCTCCCGTTCTGGAACAAGGACCTGCTCGCGGCCAACAACACTGCCTTCACCGCTCCGACCCAGGCAGCCATCGACAAGCTCCGCCAGTACGGCGTCCGCTGGCTCTACGTCGACCGGCGAGCGGGTGTCCGGGTCTCGCCGATGCTCAGCCACTACGCGCAACTCCGGCACACCACAGCGGGTGCACAGATCTACGAGCTCAGATAGGCCGGAAGGGCCTCCGGATCCATGATCCGGAGGCCCCTCTTTCGCTCCTACTTCTTCGGTGCTTTGGGAAGGGTCTGCCGGGTGAAGGCCGGGTCAGCCGCCTTCGCACCCTTCGCGGCACTGGTAACTGTGCTGGCGGGAAACACGCGAACCTGGAAGTCCGACGTGTAGGTCAGGATCGCCCACTTCAGTACGTCGCCGACCTTGTAGACGAAGGGCGTGGGAGTGCTGGCCGTATACAGCTCGGTCTGCCCAGCGTCCACCTTCTTCCAGGTGGGCCAGGTTCCAGCGCCCTGGGAGAGTTCCTGCGCGTAGTAGTTGTTGCCGTCAGCACCTAGTGCGAGCACCTGAACCATTCCGGTGTCCGGTGCCAGAATCGCCGCCGGCGAGCCCGGGAAGGTCTGATCCTCCGCACCGACCGTCTGCCACGTGCCGGGGAACGCGGTCCCCGGAGTGGTCTGCTTCTGGGTCTTGATGTGCCCGCCGGCATCCCTCGCGAACACTCGCAGCAGATCGCCCGGGTAGCGCACGATCGCTACCTGCCCGGTGAATCCGCTACCACCGAGGCTGCTGAAGCCGGTCGGGGCGAAGCCGTCCCACTTGGCGGCCCAGAAGGTGCCGTTCGTGTCGCGTGCGATGACGTTGACATGGTCATCCGCGCCGACGGCGACCGACAGTGTGCCGGTGAAGGTCGCCGGGGCCGCATGCTGCGCCCAGGGTTGGAACCCGCCCGATCCCTCCGGCCTGGCCCACAGCTTGCCGTCGCCGTCCAGCGCGAAGGTCACGACCTTGTTCGTGCTCGGATCCTTGATCGAGGCGCCGTTCGAGGCCATCACACCACCCGCATCGACGGCCGGCGCCAGGGTGTTCGAGCCGGCGGCGGTCTGGCTACGAACCGCGAACCGGCTGTCGGTGTTGTGCAGGGTCACCGACACCTTGGCGTCGGATGCCTGGACCACGCGCCGGGCGTTCCGACGTACGCCTCGTTGCCGTTGATCGGGTTCCAGACGAGTCCGCCGTAGTCCACGGGGTCGGGCTGATGGCCCCAGTACGATCGGCCGATGTTGTCGGTGTACCCGTACTCGAGTGAGCCGGTCGAGGTCTGGATCACTGCGATCGGAGCGTTCGTCTCGGCCGGTACTGCGGGCGGCGTCGGGATGTAGGACGCGGTCAGCCGGCAGGCGTTGGAGGTGCCGACCACGTTGTTGAACTGCTGCCAGCCGGTGCCGAGAGTCGCGTTCTGGAAGATCCACCTGGCATTGGGATCACGCTTGTACCTGTACTGCGCGAGTCGGCCACTCGCATCGACGCCGAGGATGATGTCGCCACCGACGGACAGGGGGTTTGGGGTAGTTCTGCCAGCCGCTGGCCCCGTCCTGGACGACGTGAATGAAGCGGTCGCTGGTCTTCTCGAACTGGTACCTGGTGAGCGTCCCCGCCGGCTTGCGAGCGTGGATGACGCCGTCACCGGTGGCTGTGATCGAGTCGAAGACATTCCAGCCCGTACCGAGCGGCTGGCTGCTGAAGGTGTTCGTCGCCGAGTCCAATACGTAGCGGCGCAAACCGCCGTTGTCCTGGATCAGGAAGAAGTCGCCACGTGCGTCGATGGTGATCTTGTTCAGGCGACTGGGTTCGGCCCAGCCGTTGAAGATGCCACCGAGCGGTTTCGCGGCGACATCGAACTTGGTGCCGTTCCAGTGGTAGGCGAACAGCCCGCCACCGTTGTTGGCGGCCGCCCTGATCCCGTAGATCCAACCGTCGGGACCCGCGAGCAGCTTGTTGAAGGTGTCCCAGCCGTTCCCGAGCAGCTTGGGCGGTGCATTCCAGACCGGGGATGCGTTGCTGTCGCTCAGATCGTTGAACTGGTAGAGCCATAGTTCGCCGTTGGGTTTGGTCGCGAAAATGCTCTGGCTCGGAGTACAGGTGATGTCGGCGTCCTCGGCCTGAGCCGTGGTCGGTCCGACAGCGCCGAGCAGGCCGGCTGTCAGGCCCGCGGTCAGCAAGGCTGCGCCGAATTTCCGGCGGAGTCCGAACCCGGGGAGGCGTCATGGAACAGAGCTGAACATGGAACCCCCAGTGTGGGATGGCGCATGCGTGATTCCGGCCCCGAGCCGCATGCCACAGCGTCGACGCGATACCCGCCCTCCGGCGTTCCGCCGATCGGCTCGGACGTTACCCGAGTCCGTTGATCATGAGTAGCCGGATTGCAAGAAGTTGCAATGAGGCCTCTGCAACAACGTGCAAGTGCGGGCGTTCTTGCTAGGCAGCGGTTTTCAGAGCGTGTAGCTTCCGTCCCGTTGACTGACTCGGGGGACGAGGAAGTCCACTTCGCTGGGGGTAGTTCACATGGCCCGATCGCTGTCGCGCGCCCGCAAGCAGGCCACTGCCCTTCGGTGGATGAGCAAAGGGCTGGCGTTCGTTCTCGTCGCTGCCGTGCCGTTGAGTGCTGCCGATTACGGCACCGCGGCGACCGGGCAGCCGAGCGGTGGCGGTGCCGGACCGTCGAACCACAAGGCGCAGCCGGCCCCCGAACAGCGGGAGGGCTCTGCCGCGAACCAGCCGCACGTGATCGGTGAGAACCTCAACAAGACGGTGCCGACGAGTCTCAAAGCGCGCTATCCGGAGCTGCAGCCGGCAAAACCTGGTACGCCGGCCAATGCGATCCAGATATTGCCGTCGAAGAGTCAGCCGGTGAAAGGCTTTGACGCCAGGACCAGCAAAGAGCTTCCGGGCAAGCGCAGCCGCTACGGGTCGACCTTTGCGAACGCGGACGGCACCGAGACCACCACGATCTCGACGTCCCCCACCAACTACCAGCGTCCGGACGGTAGTTGGGCACCGGCCCGTACGACGTTGAGCAGGCAGCCGGCGATCACCGGTGCTGCGGGCTGGCGTAGTACCGGAGACAGCGTCACCTCGACGCTTTCCGCGAAGGCGGCCGAGGACCAGCCGATCGCCGAGCTCACACTGGCCGGTGGGCAGAAGGTTGGCTGGACGGTGAGTGGCGCCAACGGAGCCGCGGGCACGCCGGTGGGTGACGACACGGTCCGGTACTCGGGCTTCGCTCCCGGCGCGGACCTGGAGCTCACCACACAGCCGGGCGGCCTGAAAGAGACTGTCGTACTGCGCTCACTGGCGGCGACCCGGTCCTACATGTTCCCCTTGCACCTGGACGGACTGACCGCGCGGCTGCACGGCCCCGAGATCGCACTGGTCGATGCCCAGGGCAACGAGAAGGCAACGATCCCGGCCGGGTTCATGGTGGACCGGAAAGGCGCCACCTCGAGCGGTGTGACCTACCGCCTCGTTCAGGCCGGCGGCCGGCAGGCGCTGAAGGTGGACCTGGACGGACGCTGGCTGGACGACCCAGCGCGGATCTTCCCGATCCGGGTCGACCCGACTGTCACCGAACTGCACGTCGATGCCGGCCAGGCCGTCACTGTCCGGGACTCGGGTAGCTATCTCGGCGACGACAACTTCATGGTTGGTAGTCAGGACGGCAACCGTTCCGCGGCGTACATGAAGTTCAACGTCGATTCCTTGAAGTTCAACACCATCTACGGGGCGCAACTGCAGGTCAGCAGCATCACTGCGCCGTCCTGTACCCCGCGTCCGGTGACCGTCTACCCGGTCACTGCGAACTGGGCGCCAAGCATGAGCCTGAGCTACCCGGGGCCCACAGTCGGTGCCGCGCTGACCTCGCAGTCCTTTGCCCAGGGCTACATTGCGAGTGGTTCCACCACCACCAAGTGCACGACGGTTCCGGTGGGATTCAACCTTGGCGCTGCCGGAGCCGAGATGGTCCAGCGCTGGGTCAACGATCCGAACGCTAACCGGGGTATCTCACTGCGAGCTCCGGTGAACGACGGCAGTGCGTGGAAGAAGTTCGTCGGTACGGCGAGAGCGAATCCGCCGAAACTCTTCGTCACCCATTCGCCGTACAACGCGTCGTACACGGTGCTCGGCAAGCCGAATCCGCCGGTGCTGCAGAACCAGGACGGCAAGATCCAGGTCCGGGTGAAGAACGTGAGCGCGTTCGACTGGGCGCCGTCGCAGTACTACCTGAAGACGATTGTCACGGACGTCAACAAGAACCAGCTGTACCAGTACCGCGGCGCGAATCTGCCGACCACGCTGGCGCGGGGTAGCAGTGTTGTGCTCGACGCGCTGGTCAAGATGATGCCGGCCGGCCCGACCGGCGCGAAGCAGTATCGCGTCTACTTCTCGCTGACCAAGGTTGGCGGTCCTGACTTCAGTACGGAGAAGGTCACCCCTGCAGAGGTTCTGATCGAGGTCCGCAATCTGCCTCCGGTCGTCGACCAGCTGTCGCCGGACAACGGCTATCGGACCCAGGTGCTCACGCCCCAATTGTGGGGACGCGCGTTCGACATCGACGCTCCGTCGACCAGTCTTACGTACAGCTTCGAGGTTTGTGAGAAGACAAGCGCGGGCACGTACGTCGGTTGCTTCAGCTCGGCGTACTCGGCGGCCGGTAACTACGAGATTCCGGCCGGCAAGCTGTCCTGGAACAAGGAGTATGCCTGGCGATTGATGGCGAAGGACCTCAATGGCGGGATCACGGTATCGCCGGTCGCGCCGGCCAGGATGGCCTTGCTCACCGACGTACCGCAGCCCGCGATCACGTCACGGCTGGCCAATGCGCCGTACGGCAGTGGTGCCCAGCCGTTCGACCCGAACATGGGCAACCATCTGACCTCGGCCGTCGACGTCACGATCCCGGTCGCCGGCCCCGAGCTCAACGTGGCTCGGACGTACAACAGCATCGACCCACGCAAGACGGGCGTGTTCGGCGCCGGTTGGTCCAGCAGGTACGACCTGCGGCTCGTAGTCGAGCCGGCCGGGAGCGTGCTGGCGAACTACCCCGACGGTCAGCAGGTGCGGTTCGGCAAGAACCCCAACGGGACTTATGTCGGTCCGGCGAATCGTCAGGCCCAGTTGACTTTTGACAGTACGATCAGCACCTGGACGTTGAAGGACGGCGGTGCGAACACCTACTCGTTCTCGGTGTCGGGCAAGCTCACCCAGATCAAGGGTCGCTGGGGCAAGCCGATGCTGTTCGAGTACGGCGGCGACGGCAAGCTGATCAAGGTCACCAGCCAGCAGGGCAACAACCAGGCGCTGACCTTCACCTGGAACGGCGCCCACGTCGCCACGGTGAGCACGGCTCCGGTCAACGGCGCCCCCTTGAAGTGGACCTACTCCTACTCCGGTGACATCCTCACCTCGGTCTGCGGTCCGGACAGCAAATGCACGACGTACGGCTCGGCCCCGGGATCGCGTTATCGCTCCTCGATCCTTGATTCGCAGCCGGAGTCGTACTACCGCCTGAACGACGACGCCAACCCTGCCGCGAGCGAGGTGTTCACCAACTTCGGCAAGGACAACGGCACCTACAAGAGCGTCACCAACAATGCTGCTGGTGCCCTCACCGGGTCGAGCGACACGGCCGCGAGCTTCAGCGGAGCCACCGCACCGTCGTACGTGACCTTGCCGAACGGGGCGATCCGGAAGAACCGGAACCAGTCCGTCGAAATGTGGTTCAAGATCCTTGCCAAGGGTCTCACCAACCCGCTGCTCGGGTATCAGAACGCCGGCGTCGAAGGGACATCCACCACCGGTATGCCGATTCTGTACGTCGGCACGGACGGCCTGCTGCGCGGGCAGTTCTGGAACGGCGCGGCTGCCCCGATGGCCTCGGTCAATCCGGTGGACGAGGGCAACTGGCACCACGTCGCGCTCACCTCCAACGGTGCCGTTCAGACCCTGTACGTCGACGGCGCCCAGGTCGGCACTATCACCGGCCGGAACGTCGACCACGCGAACATGGTGAGCAACCAACTCGGTGCGGCGTTCGCTGTCGCACCAGGCGCCTGGCCTGGCTGGGGAACCAAGCTCCGGAATTATCTGACGGGGGCGATCGATGAGGTCGCACTGTACTCGCGGCCGCTGTCGGCCGATCAGGTCGCCGCGCACTACCAGCTGGGGAAGAACGCCGCCAATCAGTTGACGACCGTCACGTTGCCGAGCGGCAAGGTGGCCGAGGACGCGGCCTACGACACCAGCACGGAACGGATCAAGCAGTTCACCGACGACAACGGTGGGCTGTGGAAGATCAGTACGCCGGCCGTCACCGGAGGCGCCGCCGACCTTCGCCGCACGGTCGAGGTCCGGGACCCTGCCGACCGGCGGTTCTTCTACGAGTACGACGGGATCGGCGGCTGGATGCTGCGCGCCGGCGTACCGAACGGTCTCGGGACACGCGAGGAGGATCTGCCGCCGGCGCCGTCCCCAACCCCGACGCCGTCAAACTGCAACACCCCGGACCCTGGCGATCCGCAGTTCTGCGTCGTGACGCCGGGGTCTGGGGCGCAGGATCCGATCTTCGACTGGCATGCGCTGGACGGGATCGCGGTCCGCAGCTACGAGTACGACAAGTCCGGTCAGCTGACGAAGACGACGAACGCGGGCGGCGAATCGACGACGCTGAGCTACGACAGCAAGGGCAACAACACGTCGAAGACCACCTGCCGGATGAGCACCGACTGCCAGACCAGCTACACGACGTTCCCGACGACGGGACTGACCGATCCGCTGGATCCGCGGTGGTCGAAGCCGACCGAGTTCCGGGACGGCCGGGCGGCTGGGCCGACCGACAACACCTTCAGGACCGTCTACACCTACGTTCCGCAGGGTGATCTCGCCACTCAGACCAGCACCGACGACGGCTGGGTCAGGAACACCTACACCGACGGCTCCGAGGTCGGGCCGACCGGGCTGATGCCGTCCGGCCTGATCCGGACGACGACCGATCAGCGCGGCGGAGTGACGACGTACGCGTACCACGCCACCGGCCAAATAGCTGAGATCACTGCTCCGACCGGGCTGAAGACCTCGTTCACCTACGACGCCGTCGGCCGCAAGATCAGCCAGACGCAGACGTCGGACTCGCAACCGAACGGGGTCACGACGACCTTCACCTACGACCTGGCGTCCCGGCTGGCCACCTCGACCGGCCCGGTGACGACCGACAAGGTAACCGGGGACAAGCATCAGCAGAAGGTCACGCTGTCGTACGACGACGACGGCAACCTGGTCGCCCAAGAGTCCGTTGACGTCCTCGGTGGAGGGGATCCGCGCCGTACGGCGTACAGCTTCGACGACCGGAATCGGTTGGAGCGGCAGACCGATGCCGCGGGCAACGAGGCGTCCTATAGCTACGATGCCTTCGGCAACAAGATGTCGATGACGGATGCCAACGGCAACCGGTACGAATACGCCTACTCCGCTAGCAACCAGCTCACTGAAGTCCGTCTGCGAGACGCCGACTCGACCGGTGACGACGGCTACAAGGTGATGCGGTCGATCGGCTACGACCCTGTCGGGCGGATGGCTCGCGAGACCGACACCATGGGCCGGACCGTCGAGTACGCGTACTACGGCGACGGGTTGCTGAAGTCGAAGACGCTGAAGGCCTTCCACAAGGTGGACGGCACCACGGCCGACTTCGTCCTCGAGACGGACACGTACGACGCCGCCGGCAATCTACTCAAGCAGGTCACCGACGACGGCAAGACCACGACGGCCTACACCCGTGACGGGGCCGGCCGAGTGAAGACCAGCACGGTGGACCCCGGCGGTGTCAACCGGACCACCACGATGACCTACGAGCCCGGTGGCAAGATTCAGTCGACTGTTGAAACGGGCAACTACTCGAACTCGCACTGGGCGGTCAACGGGCAGCAACGCAAGGCCACTTACGTCTATGACACTGCTGGGCGCCAAACCTCACAGACCGTCTGGCTGGACAGTACCCGCGGGCTGACAACAAGCTGGACCTACGACCAGCGTGCATTGCAGACCAGCGTCACCTCGCCGCGCGGCAACGAGGCCGGCGCGGTCAAGGCGGACTTCACCACCGCTTACGGGTACGACGAGTTGGGGCGCCAGGACGTCATCACGCAGCCGAAGGTCCAGATCGAGGAGAACGGGCAGCCGGCGTTCACGGCAGCTCCCGTCACGACCGTGGGATATGACGCCTACAGCGAGGTCGTGTCGACGAAGGACGCCTTGGGCAACGTCGGCAGCACCACCTACAACAAGCTCGGGCTGCCGGTCGAGACCACCGGTCCGACGTACACGCCGCCAGGCGGTTCTGAGGTCACGCCGAACGCGAAGGTGGAGTACGACGGAAACGGCAACGTGCTGAAGACAATCGACCCGCGCGGGGCCGAGACCCGCTTCGGGTACGACCGGCAGAACCGGGTGGTTCTGCGCGATGCTCCTCTTGGCACCAACAATGATCGCGCAGTTTGGCGGTACGAGTACACCGGCAACGGAGGGCTCCGGAAGACCACGGATCCGCTGGGTGGCGTGAGCGAGTCGACGTACGACGACCTCGACCGGGTGATCACGGCGACGCAGGTCGAGCGCAAGCCGGTGACGGACAACTTCACGACCAAGTTCAGCTATGACGAGGGCGACCGGCTGCTCTCGACGACATCGCCGTCCGGTGCGACCAGCTCCACGACGTACGACACGATCGGGCAGCCGATCAAGGTGGTTGACCCCTCCAACGTGGTCAGGCAGTTCGGCTATGACTTCCTCGGCCGCCAGATCGAATCGGCCGATGGCCTCGGCCGAACCACCCTGACCGGCTACGACCTGGCCAACCGGGTGGTGCAGAGCACCGACCTGGATGCCTCCCAGAACGAGCTGCGGAAGAGCCTCTACACCTTCGATGCCGACAACAACCTTCTGACAGCGAAGCCGCCGGTCGGTGGCACGGTCAGCTACACCTACGACGCGTTGGGCCAGCTGGTACGCCAGCAGGAACCGACATCGAGTACCCAGACCATCACCACCACGTTCGGTTACGATGCCGCCGGCAACCAGACCCGCTACACCGACGGCCGCGGCAACTCGACGTACACGACCGTGAACACCCTCGGCCTCACCGAGTCCGTGATCGAACCCTCCACAGCGGCGCATCCAGCCGCAGCGGACCGCACCTGGACCACGTCGTACGACGTCGCCGGAAACGCCGTCAAACTCGCTGAGCCGGGGGGAGTGAATCGCACCCGGACCTTTGACGCCGCGGGTCGGCTCACGACTGAGACCGGTTCGGGACCTGGCGTCCAGGGAGCTGACCGGAAGGCCGGGTACGACGCTCTGGGGCGGGTCACCTCGATCAACAGCATCGGAGCCGACAACACCTATACCTACAACGATCGCTGGCAGTTGTTGTCGGCGACCGGTCCTTCTGGCTCAGCGAACTTCTCCTTCGACGCCGACGGATCGCTGGTGCAACGGGCCGACGCGTCCGGTACTGCGAACTTCGGCTACACCAAGGGCCGATTGAGCTCGGTCACCGATTCAGTCACCAGGACCGCGCAGACGTTCGGCTACGACAGCGCGGGTGCTCCGAAGACGATCAACTACGGACTCGGGCGGACCCGAACCTTCGATTACGACGAACTCGGCCGGCTGAAGTCGGACGGCCTGAAGAACAGCGCCGGTACGACGGTGAGCTCGATCGCGTACAGCTTCGACCTCTCCGACAACCTGATCGGCAAGACCACCACCGGCGTACAGGGCGCCGGCGCGAACACCTACACCTACGATGACGCCGGCCGGCTGAGGAGCTGGACGGGTGCCGGCAAGACCACGTCGTACGGGTGGGACGATGCCGGCAACCGGGTTTCCGCCGACGGTAAGACGGCCCGTTTCGACGAGCGTAACCGCCTCATCACCGACGGAACCGCAGATTACAGCTACTCCGCGCGCGGGACGCTGCTGTCGAAGACGACCGGCTCCACAACCGACTCAACGTCGTTCGACGCCTTCGACCGGGTCATCTCCCAGGGCGGTCGCACGTACCAGTACGACGGTGTGGACCGTCCGGTCACCGGCAACGGGACCACGATGCAGTACGCCGGGTTCAGCGACGAGGTAGTGGCCGACGGCACCCAGGTCTACGGCCACGGTGCAGGGGACGATGTCCTCTCGATCGGGCAAGGCACGACCAAGCGCCTGACGATGTCCGACAGCCACAGTGATGTCGTCGGTGGCTTCGACCCCGCCGATGGGATACTGGCTGCTCTTCCTGACTCCCGCACCTACGACCCCTTCGGCAAGGTCGCTGCTGCCGGCGGTCTCAGCTACGGCGTCGGCTATCAGGGCGACTGGAACGACCCAGCAACCGGCGACGCCAACATGGGTGCCCGCTGGTACGACCCCGACACGGGCACCTTCACCTCCCGCGACACGATCTCGTACTCCGAAGGCGACTCCGTCACCGCCAACAAGTACCTCTACGGCGACGCCAACCCCCTCACCAACACCGACCCCACCGGCAACAGTTCCTGCAAGACAACGCACAAGCGGATCGTCGAGCCGCCCCCACCCCCAGGAACGAAGCCGACCCGAAACGGCGGCCACGACACGGATGAGGGCGACAGGTGGCCGCCACCGTATGTGCCGCTGGGCTACATGCCCGGCGAACCGGACGGCAATATCGACACCGAGCCGTGGTTCGACTGGACCCTTGACGGCTTGCCGAGAAGCAACGGCATGGGAGGCACCCAAGGTCGCTCAGGCCGCGGAGGCGGCGACAACCGCTACCTCAATGCCGCAGCCGGTCGCTACGCCTTCGCCGACTGCCCTGATCACGACAACGGCAACGGCGACGAATCAACCCATCGCCCCAAGCCGCCGCCGCCCCCGGACCCGGCCATCAAGGCTCGCAGGGACCTCGAAAGAGACCTCAAGAAGAACCCGCAGCCCAACGCGCCCGGAGTCAGCGGTCCGCTCTTCACCCGAGGTAATCCCTTCGGCGGCGGCAACTGGAACTTCGTCGACGACATCCGCGGCCAGACAGCCGCCATCTACCAGGCCGCCGTCGCCGCAAAGGGTGTGGTAGTCGGCACCGCCGGCGCAGCATTCAGCGCCTGGGGCACCCTGACCACCGGCGGCCTGACCGCAGGTCAACTGGGTGGCGCAGCGATCGCACTGGCAGGTGGTGCCTCCGTCCTCAGCCAGGTAGACCGGCCCCCAGGATTCGGAAAGATCTCCTGGCCCTCCCTCACCGGCCTCGTCCCCCAAGCCGGCCTCCTAGCCGAAGCCCTAGAAGGAGGAAGCGACAAGCCTGCGCAGTCATCTACCGCCGGAGCTGGCGCCGTAGGCGGCGGAGCAGACCCGGATTGCCAAAGAAAGGCAGAGCCCGGAAACTGCTTCAGAGGTCGGGCGCGTGATGAGGAGCTTACCTTTAAACCGAAGCCGCATGAATACAAAGTTGACAAGGAGACCGGCTTTGTAAAGGAGACGCATGGAGTCTCTGTGTTCGACGATGCCAACGAGCTCGCCGAGAAGTACCTGCCGCATCGAATTGATCCGGAGACATTTCCAAGAACGCTTAGGATAATCCAGAGAGGCAGAAATGAGCATCATTTTGAGATCGTGCCTGCTCCTGGGGCAAATCTGACCCCGCAGCGGTATGCTGAGGAGCTTGCGAAGATCCGGACGAGGTAGACGGGAGCTTGTGGGTGTCAATTCAATTTACACTGGTGTTGCCAGAGGGATTCGTGCCCTACGAGGTAGAGGCGAAGGGGTACCTTGGCGGTATCCGAATATTAGTAGCCGACAGCGCCATTGAGTTTGCGGCATATGACACCTTCAGACTTGCTCAGGATATCGCCTACGAGATTCGAGAAAGAGGCTTCTTTCCTCATTCGAACCTTCTGGTCGTCGAGACGGTCACTCGCGAGAACATCGAGGCCGCGGTGGAGCGGCTGGCTATTTCGGGCTTCACGGACTTCTCTAAACTTCATTCTTGAAACGCGTCTAGGCGCCGTCCTGCGGTCGCTGTTGTGAACTGCATTCATGACTTCGATGATTCAACCAACGTTGACCGCTCGACCAACTGTGGTTTCCCCGGCTGGATTGCGCGAGGGTGCTGGGGATCCAGTTAGGTGGCCCCTGGTCCGTGCTTCACATACGGCGATCAGGCCGGTACTCTCCGGTAGAAGTGAAGGTTGTTCAGCTTCGAGGGAGGTCGCGATGACTCGTCGTCCGTTCGTTGCGCTGGTGGTTCTTGGGGTCGTCGCTGCGGGGGTGACGGTTGCGGGGCAGGCGGCGGCGGTGGATGCGGAGGAGTACCTCGTGGGGAGAGGGATCTCTGATATCACGGGGCCGGCGGCTGAGAATGGGATGATGGGGTATTCGAAGTTTGGGCAGAATACTTCGGGGATTCAGCAGCGGTTGCGGGCTCGGGCGTTTGTGATGGTGGACCGGGCGAGTGGGGAGCGGGTGGCGTATGTCAACGCTGATCTGCAGAGCATTTTTCAGGCGCAGCATGATGCGGTGCTGGCGAAGTTGCAGGCGAAGTACGGGGGGTTGTACAACGAGCGGAACGTGTTGCTGAACGCTACGCACACGCACTCGGGGCCGGGTGGGCAGTCGCATAATCTGGCGTACAACTTGTCGATTCTGGGGTTTCAGAAGCAGGCGTTCGATGCGACGGTGGATGGGATCGTTGAGGCGGTGGTGAAGGCCAACGACGATCTCAAGCCGGGAAGCATCAGCTTGGGTCGCAGTCAGTTGACCAACGCGAGCGTGAACAGGTCACGAGTAGCGTTCGATGCCAATCCGGCGCCTGACAAAGCGGCGTTTCCGCAGGCTATCGATCCGGCGGTGACCGTGCTGCGGTTCCAGCAGAACGGGCAGGACGTCGGGGCGATCAACTGGTTCGCGACGCACCCGACCTCGATCACCAACGAGAACACGTTGATCAGCCCGGACAACAAGGGGTACGCCGCCTACCGGTGGGAGCACGACGGCAAGGGCGTCAGGTATCTGGACGACAATCGCAACGGGTTCGTGGCGGCGTTCCCGAACACCAACGCGGGAGACATGTCGCCCAACCTGAACCTCAGGCCGGGTTCCGGCCCGACCGAGGATCCGGTAGAGAACGATCGGATCATCGGTCAGCGCCAGGTGGACGCGGCGGAGCAGGCGTACAGCGGGCCGAGGGCAACGATCACCGGCGGCATCGATGCGCGGATGCGTTATGTCGACATGTCGTCCGTCCAGGTGGACCCGCGGTACACGCCCGACGGTCAGCCGCATCGCACCTGCACCGGCGTCGTCGGGGTGTCCACGCTGGCCGGCAGTGTCGAGGACGGTCCGGGCATCGCGATCATCCCCGAAGGCGTGACGAATCCGTTCTTCGAGTTGCTCAAGCCGTTCAAGGTGGATGTGCCGCCGTGGCTGATCAGCTGCCAGTCGCCGAAGGCACCCGCAGTACCGACCGGCATGCTGCAGGCGACGCCGGACATCGTGCCGATCCAGCTCGTCAAGCTCGGCCAGTTCCATCTCGTCGCGGTGCCGGGTGAGTTGACGATCGTGGCCGGTCTGCGTCTCCGCCGCACAGTTGCCCAGGAGCTCAACGTCCCGCTCGATAACGTGCTGATCCAGGGCTATGCCAACGCCTACAGCCAGTACGTCACCACGCCGGAGGAGTACCAGCTCCAGCAGTACGAAGGCGGGTCGACGCTATTCGGCAAGTACACGCTGCCCGCCTATCAGCAGGAGTTTGCCGGCCTGGCCAAGGCGTTGAAGACCGGCGTACAGGTTCCGGCTGGTACGCATCCGCCGACACCGGCTACGGCTGAGTTGAACCTGCAGACCGGCGTGGTGTTCGACAGCCCACCGCCGTTCAAGTCGTTCGGCCAGGTGCTCACCGACGCGGCCCCGGCGTACCAGGTGAATCAGACGGTGACTGTCTCCTTCGTGACCGGGCACCCCAAGAACGACCTGCACCGCAACGGCACCTTCCTCGAAGTCCAGAAGCTCACAAGTGGCCAATGGCAACGAGTTGCCGACGACGGAGACTGGGGTACGACGTATCGCTGGGAGCGGACCGGACCGGCCGATTCGAAGGCGACCATCACCTGGAAGGCCGATGCACCCGGTACCTACCGGATCGTCCACCACGGCGATTCGAAGGCGGTGAACGGAACCATCACCCCGTTCACCGGCACCTCACGAACCTTCAGTGTGAGCTAGTAAGCGGCGGGGACTCCAAGGCGCAGTGCCGGTGGCTGTGGATCGGGACCGGTGGGCGGGGTGCTGGGCGGCGATCCGCCAACGTCGCCCAGGCTAGTACTGCGCCGATGACGGCCAGCCCGGACGAGATCCACATGGCGGTCATGAAGCTGTGGCTGAAGGAGACCGGGTCTCGGTAGGAGTCGCCGGTGATGCCTGCGGCTAGGGGGATCGCGGCGACTGCCATGAGCTGGGCGGAACGAGCGATCGCGTTGTTCACGCCGGAGGCTATGCCGGCGTGGTGGTCCTCCACGGACGAGAGAACGGTCGCCGTCAGAGGTGCGACTGTGCAGACGAGTCCTAGTCCCAGGACGACGACCGCGGGGAGAACGTCAGCAAAATAAGAAGAGCCCGGGCCGATTCGGCGCATCAGCAAGAACCCGCCGGCCATCAGGACAGGGCCTACGGTCATCGGGATTCGGGCGCCGATGCGCTCGGAGAGGCTGCCTGCGTAGCTGGAGAGGCCCAGCATCAGCAAGGTCATCGGGAGCAACGAGGCGCCCGCGCGCAGAGCGTCGTACCCGAGGGCTGTTTGTAGGTAGACGACTACCAAGAAGGTGGCGGTGCCCAGGGCGCCGTACACGACGACCGTGACCAGGTTGGCGCCCGTGAAGCGGACGTTCTTGAAGATGCCGGGCGGGAGCATCGGATGGGAGCTGCGCCGCTCGACCTCCACGAAGACCGCCAACCCAACCACCCCGATCACGAGGCTGGTCAGTACCAATGGATCACCGAAGCCGCGGTCGCCGGCCGAGATCAGCCCGAGCGTCAACCCCGCCAAGCCGATCGTGGCCAACAAAGCGCCGCCGAGATCGAGCTTGCCGGTGGAGGTTTCGTCGCGGGTGTCAGGGACGTGCCGCATCGCCACGAGCACGGTCACCGCGGCGAGCGGCAGGTTGATGAGGAAGATCAGCCGCCAGGAGCCGTGATCCACCAACGTGCCGCCGACGAACGGGCCGACCGCGGCCGCGACCGACGTCAACCCGGACCAGGCGCCAACGGCCTTGCCGCGATCCGAGTGCCGGAAGCTGGTCTGCAGGATCGCCAGGCTGCCAGGAGTCAGCAGCGCGCCCCCGATGCCTTGCAGCACCCGGCCCGCGATCATCACCGAAAGGGTCGGCGCCACCGCGCAGACAAGAGAAGCCAGCGCGAACCAGATCACCCCGACCACGAAGAGCCGCCGTCGGCCGAGCCGATCGCCCAGTGAGCCGCTGAGCAGGATCAGCGACGCCAGCATCAACATGTAGCCGTTGACGATCCACTGCAGCCCCGCGATACCGGCGTCGAGATCTGAACCCATCGCAGGCAGCGCCACGTTCACGACAGTGCCGTCGAGGAACGCCATCCCGGAACCAAGGGCAGTGGCCGCCAGCACCCATCGGCCCCGCGCCGTCCCGAAGGCGATCCGATCCTCTGCATCGACCATAGGGACAGCGTAGGGGCGAGTGTCCTGAGTCGGAGGTTCGTGCACATCTCCGGCGCCCAGGCACGATGCACGCACCTGACCACCGGAGCTGAAGCACGACCCTCCGACTCAGGACACTAGGGCTGCAGTGGAAGATCCAATTGCAGTACTGCGAGCGCCTGGCTCGCCGGGATGCCCTGCTGGACTGCCATGCCGGGTGGTTCGCCGACCGCACACCGGGTCTCGGTCAGCAACGGGCAGATCGCGTTCTGGAGTCCGCCGCCGGAGACGACCAGGTCGGTCGGCAGCGTGCCGTCGAGCTCGGACGTCAGTGGTTTGATGGCGGCCGAGGCGCGCCCGGTCGTCGACGGGATCCGCCGTACGACGGAGCCGCGGAGCCGGTAGGTCAGCTTGAACCGCGTCGGCGCCGTGATCATCGGCAGATCGCGCGGCCCACTGACCACGGCCTGGTCCACCGGGACCGGATCGCCGTCCGCGATCACCGTCAGGTCGGTCACCGTCGGCTTGGTCGCCGTCATCATCCCCGGCAACTCCTCGCCGGAATCGGGTAGCCGCAACGGCAAGGAGGTGACAGCACTCCGCGCGACCAGGTCCTCGGTGATGTCGAAGCTTCCGTCACCCCTCGGTACTGCGGCCAGCCGGATCCCCGGTGCGGTCAGACCCGGCCCCTCGGGGGTCGGCGGTGCCTGGATCGATGCGGTGGCACCGCCGCCGGTCAGGTGTCCCGGACTCGGTGCGGTCGGTCCGGCGTCGCCGTCGCCGTCGCCGTTCGAGCATGCGGTAGCTGCGCCCAGCCCCATTGCCAGTGCGACGAGTGCGATTCCTCTGGACAGCGACATCGGTCCCCCAAAGACCCGGACGCTTCCTCTGGCGGCCGGATCGACTTCCGCATACGATACGCCCCAATTCGCACGATAAAACCTATTCTGAATGTCATTTTTGAGGGGGCAGGAATGCGGAGGCAGAGCGTGTCCAGGTCATTCCGGAGGGTTGTCGAATCAGTTCCGAATATCGGCAGAATGATTTCGAGAATCCGAGGTCCGCATTATCTGAGGGTGATTTCCTGCGCGCTCGCGGTGATGATCGCGGGTGCCTCGGTGCTGCTCGCCGTACCGGCTGATGCCGCCGGCAAGGGGGTCGTGCACGTCGTCCAGGGGCTGCCCGGGCGGACCCTGGACATCTCGATCGACGGCCGGACGGTGGCCCGCGGGGTCAAGGGGGCCGAGGTGGTCGGCCCGCTCGAGATCGCCGCCGGGCAACGGAAAGTAACCGCCAGGGACGGCGGCAAGGTGGTGATCGAGCGGGTCGTCACGGTAGGTGCCGAGAGCAACCTCGACGTCGTCATCCATCGGCCGGCCTCCCCGACCGCGGCGCCGGTGATCACCAGCTACGCGAACAAGCTGACCGGGATTCCGAAGGACAAGGCCGCGCTCCGGGTCGCGCACACGGCCGCGGTCGGACCGGCCGACATCCGGGTGAACGGCAAGGTGCTGTTCGCGAACGTGGCGAACGGTGAATCGCTCGACGTCGTCGTTCCGGCCGGTACCTATTCGGTCGACATCGTGCCGGCCGGCGCCACCTCGCCGGTCGTTCTCGGGCCGCTGGCGCTGCCGGTCAAAGCCGGCTATCTGACCAGGGTTTTCGCGATCGGTGAGCCGGATTCGAAGACGATGAACGTCGTGGTGACGTCGCTGAAACTGCCCGGGTCCGGGTCCGGCAAGCCGGATCTGGTGAACACCGGGACCGGTGGCCAGGCCGCCGGGTTGATCAACGCCGGGACCGGTGCTCAGGCCGCCAGGCTGATGAACCGCGACGAGCCGATCGTGCTGGTCGGTCTGCTGCTGGTCGTCGCATCGATCCTGACCGTACGAAAGGTCGTGCGTCGCTGAGGAGGATCCTGCTCGGACTGCTGTTCTCGTGCGTGGCCCTGGAGGGGTGTGCCGCGCAGGTGAACCAGGCAGTTCCGACTCCTGGCGAGGGCGGCGGCGTACCGGCTGTCGGACAGTCTGCGTCGCCGCCCGGGTTGCCCGTGCTGCCCGGCAGAGTCGGTACGCCGGCCGCCAGTCAACGGGTGCGCTTCGTGCCGACCGAGGTGGTGTTGCCCGGAGGACATCGCGCGCCGGTGCTCCCGGCCAGCACGGTGAACGGCGAACTGCGGGTGCCGGAGGAGGTTCAGCGCGTCGGCTGGTGGGACGGTGGCGCGGAGGCAGGTGATCCGTTCGGGGCGGTGGTGCTGGCCGGTCACGTCGATTCGGCGACGGAGGGTATTGGCATTTTCGTCCGGCTACGTCAGGTGAAAGCCGGGGAAATCGTTGTTCTGACCGGAGACGGCGGGCACACCGCGGCGTACCGGATCGATTCCATCGCCGAAGTACCGAAGAATGCACTTGCGACCAGCAGCGACGCATTCAATCAAACGGGTGATCATAAGTTGGTATTGATTACCTGCACCGGCGCCTATGACCGCTCCAAAGGTGGCTACGAAGAAAACTTGGTAGTAACAGCGACCCCGGTGGGACTGGCCAGGTAGAGGTAGCACCACCGGGTTGGGGGTCTAGCTCCATGGAGGCGGCCGCTCGGTCCGGCGAGAGTTGCCGGCATGAACTCAAAGACGCTCCGAGTCGGCCTGGCCGCCGGTCTGATCGCTGTTCCACTCGTGGGCCCGGTGGCGGCGCAGGCAACCGACTCGCTGGACGGGGTCTGGCAGACGGACGGCTATGGCTTGGTCCTCGCGATCGACAAAGGCCAGGCGCGGGTCTACCCGACTACCAGCATCAGTTGTTCGACACCCACCATCTACCGGCAGAGTGGCAACCGGTTCACGGCCAACGGTGAGCAGGCCTTCACGATCACGGCCAACCGCCTGCATGTTGAAGGCAACGTCGGCGACAAGAACCTTCGCCGGCTGCGTGCCCTTCCAAGGACCTGCACGGAGCCTGGGCCGACCGGGCCGCGAGCAGTCTTCGACCAGTTCTGGACCGACTACGCGGAGAACTACCCGTTCTTCAAGGCGAAGGGCATCGACTGGAACGCCGTGCGGGCGAAGTACCGGCAGCGGGTCACGCCCGGCATGTCCGACGACGCGCTGTTCGGCCTCCTTGCGGACATGATCCGGCCGCTCAACGATGCGCACACCGCGGTCCGGACGCCCGAGGGGAAGCTGTACGAGGGCGTGCGCCCCGGCACCACCTTCCCGAGCGAGGAGCTCGAGGCCCGGCTGAGGCCGTACATCGAGAGCACCGCACTCAAGGGCATCACCTACACGTCGTACGCGAACGACAGGATCGGGTACGCCGGCCTGCCGGGCCGGATCGGGTATCTCCGGATCATCGCGTTCCTCGGGTACGGAAACATCCCCGACTACAACGCCGAGCGAACCGCGCTGAACGCTGCCCTCGACCAGGCGCTGGCCGGCGCGCAGAACCTCCGCGGGCTGATCCTCGACCTGCGGATCAACGGCGGCGGTTCCGATCAACTCGCCCTCGACGTCGCGAGTCGGCTGACGGACAAGCCCTTCTTCGCCTACTTCAAACGAGCGCGCAACGATCCCGCCGATCCCACTCGGTTCACCAAGCCGCAGCCGTTCTTCGTCCAGCCCTCCAACCGCCGCCGGTACGCCGGTCCGTTGGTGATCCTCACCGGTGGGTCGCAGATGAGCGCTGGTGAGACCTTCACCGAGGCGATGATGAACCGGATGCCGCGGCCGATCCGGGTCGGGCAGAACACCCAGGGCGTCTTCTCCGACACCCTCCAGCGAACCCTGCCGAACGGCTGGGAGTACATCCTTCCCAACGAGGAGTTCCGCACCCTCGACTGGAAAGCATTCGACGGTCCTGGCATTCCCCCGGACATCCGGGTCCCGGTCTTCACCCCCGAGGAGCTGAACCACCACCGCGACACCGCCTTCGCCACCGCACTCACCTTGCTGAAGGAAGGCCGCTAGGGTCTGGGGATGGCTAGGTACTTCGATGTGCATCCTGAGAATCCGCAGAAGCGTGCGATCGGGCAGGTGGTCGAGCTGGTGCGCGGGGGTGGGCTGATCGCGTATCCGACCGACTCCTGTTTCGCGCTCGGGTGCGCGTTGGGGAACAAGGAGGGGATCGATCGGATCAAGACGATCCGGCATCTCGACGACCGTCATCACTTCACCCTGGTTTGTCAGGACTTCGCCCAGCTCGGGCAGTTCGTGCACATCAGCAATGCGGTGTTCCGGGCGATCAAGGCGACCACCCCGGGCAGCTACACGTTCATCCTGCCGGCGACCAAAGAGGTTCCGCGCCGGTTGCTGCATCCGAAGAAGAAGACGGTCGGGGTGCGGATTCCGGATCACGTGGTCACGCAGGCGCTGGTCGAGGAGCTCGGCGAGCCGCTGCTGTCGACGACGCTGCTGCTTCCCGACCAGGAGGAGCCGATGACGCAGGGCTGGGAGATCAAGGAGCTGCTCGACCATCAGGTGGATGCGGTGGTCGACTCCGGCGACTGCGGTACCGAGCCGACCACCGTCATCGACTTCTCCGAAGACGTCCCGGAGGTCGTCCGGATCGGGGCAGGAGATCCCAGCCCCTTCGAGTAGGGCGCCGGGGCTTGCGGTTAGGAAAAATCTGACCGAAGGTGTCGCCGAGAGGGAAATGACTCACGGACACCGCCCCGAACGGAGATCATCGTGCCTTCCTTGAAGCGATTCGGCCCCGCGCTCGCCGGGTTCGTCCTCCTGATCGGCCTGCTGCCCAGCCCGGCGCAGGCCTACGCGAACGCCTTCTTCCCGACCCAGAGCCTCAACAACCGCGGCGCCGACACCCTGGCGATCCAGTACCTCCTGCAAGCCAACGGCCAGACCAACCCCACCGACGGCGTCTTCGGCGCCGCCACCGTGACGGCCGCCAAGGCATTCCAGACCGCCAAGGGCCTCGGCGCCGACGGCATCGTCGGTCCGGCGACCTGGGGTGCGCTCGTCCCGACCATCCGGTCCGGTGACACCGGTGCCGCCGTCAAGGCGCTCCAGGTCGAGCTGAACGCCAAGCGCCGCCTCAACCTCGCTGTCGACGGCGTGTTCAGTACTGGGGTCCGCGACGCCGTCATCGCCTTCCAGACCCATGCCGGCATCGGCGCGGACGGGATCGTCGGCCCGATCACCTGGCGCAATCTCGCCTGGCACTACGACTATCCCGACTTCACCGCCAACCTCTGCGACCAGGACCCGGACGGCAACGGCACCGCCGCGAACTGGGCCGCCGCGGCCGCTGTCGCACAGCTGGAAGCGGCCACCAGGTCCTTCGCGAGCACGAACCAGGGTCAGGTCGGGTACGGCGACGCCGGGTTCGAGCACGGCGGTGACATTCCCGGCCATGCCAGCCACGAGAACGGCATGGACATCGACATCTGGCCGATCCGCACCGACAACGCCCAGTGCACCGCCGGCCGGATCACCTGGGAGTCCTCGACGTACGACCGGGCGGCGACCCGTCAACTGGTGCAAGCAGTCCGGGCAGCAGCGCCCGGCCACGTGAAGTTCATCTGGTTCAACGACCCGACCCTGATCAACGAGGGCCTGACCGCCAACTGGCCCGGGCACGACAACCACCTGCACATCCGGTACTGCGAGAAGGTGCACCCCAACTCGACCTACGTCTGCTGACAAAGACAAACTGGAGCCCGTGACCACACTCGACCTGACTCCGGATGACCTGCTCACCACGACCAGGACCGTCCGCAAGCGGCTGGACCTGGACCGCCCGGTGCCGATGGAGCTGATCAAGGAGTGCATCGAGATCGCGCTCCAAGCTCCGTCGGGGAGCAACCGGCAGACCTGGCACTGGCTCGTGATCACGGACCAGGAGAAGCGCGCAGCGATCGGTGAGTACTACCGCCGATCGGTCGCCTCCTATCTGGAGTCTTCCGGTGCAGCCGGGCGCCTGTACGCCGATGATCCCGATCGCGCGCCGGTGCAGCAGCGGGTCGGCTCGAGTGTGGCGTACCTGGGTGAGCGGATGGGCGAGGTGCCGGTCCTGGTGATCCCGTGCCTGCAGGTGAAGTCGTTGGGCGCGGGCAACCAGGCCGGCATCTGGGGCTCGATCCTGCCGGCCGCCTGGAGCTACTGCCTGGCAGCAAGGGCTCGCGGCCTCGGTACTGCGTGGACCACGCTCCACATGACCTACGAGCGGGAGATCTCCGAGTTGCTCGGACTGCCGGAGGACATCCGGCAGTCCGTGCTGCTTCCGACCGCCTACTACACCGGCGACACCTTCAAGCCGGCCCCGCGGCGGCCACTCGACGACATCCTGCACATCGACACCTGGTAGGCCGGCCACGCCAGGGCTGCTACGACACGCCTGGCCTCGCCTAACAAGCTAAGTCATTTTAGGTTGTTAGAAGAGGTGATGACGATGAGCTATCAACCTGAACTGATCGGCGGCCACCTGCTGGTGGACCTGGTGAACACGGTCTCGTGGCGACTCGACGGCGCACGCCGGATCGACCGGCTGAGCACCCGAGTGGACCTCGCGGACTGGTGTGCCGCAGTCGGCCTGAGTCCGGGTGACACACCGCTGCAAGATGTCACCAGGCTGCGCGAGATCGCCTACCGCGTACTCCGGCCGATGGCTCGCGGCGAGGGACCTGCGCGGGCCGACCTCGACGCACTGCGCCGGCTGATTGTCGAAGCGATGGACACCGCCGAGCCATCCGCTCCGGATCTGGTGCGCCTGCTCGACTGGCAGGTCGACGGTCTGATGGGGACGTTGGCGATGGCCGCCGCGCGACTGCTGGAACGTGCGGACCTGACCAGGTTGCGCGAGTGCCAGGACGACGACTGCGGCTGGCTGTTCCTGGATCGCAGCAAGAACGGTTCGCGGCGGTGGTGCAGCTCGGCGGACTGCGGCAACCGGGCCCGGGCGAAGCGGCACTACGAACGGGTGCGTAGCTCATGACTGTCGTCGCGGAGCAGAAGGCACCCTTCCTGGAAGGGATGCGGTTGGGTCTCGGGCCTGCCGGTGCGTGCTTCGTACTGGCGCTCACGTTCGGCGCCGAGGCGCGGAGCCGTGGCTGGGGATTCGGCCTGCCGGTCCTGTTCTCGATGTTCGCGTTCTCCGGATCGGCCCAGTTCACGCTGCTGTCGACCCTGGCCGGCGGATCCGCCGTGGCCGCGGTCACCGCGGGCGTACTGATCAACGCCCGCTACCTGATGATGAGCCTTGCACTGAACGAGAGTCTGCGCGGCAGCCGGTGGTCCCGGGCGCTCCAGGCGCAGGCGCTGGCGGACGCCTCCTTCGTCGTTGCCCACCGCAACGATGGCGGGTACGACGTACGCCGGCTGCTCGGCGCCAGCCTGGTGCAGTGGGTGTGCTGGGTGAGCGGGACCGCTATCGGAGCGGTGATCGCGCCGGCCCCGGACCTGATGCACCGGCTGGGTCTCGACGTGGCCTTCCCGGCCTTCTTCGTGATCCTCGCGATCGACGAGGTGCGGCGCTCGTCCCGGGCGTTGCTGGCGGGACTGATCGGTGCGGCGGTGGCGGCCGGTTTGTTGTTCGTGACCTCGCCCGGTTACGCGCTGCTCGGCGCGACCGCGGCCGCGCTCCTCGGCGTACAGCCGGACAAGGGCGCACTGCCGGACAAGGATGGTGAGCAGGAATGAAGATGTGGCTCTCAGTACTCATGCTGACCGTGATCAGCTGGCTGATGAAGGGGAGCGCACCGCTGGTGATCGGCAGCAGGAAGCTGCCACCCCGGGTGGTCGGAGTCACGGCGCTGACCGCTCCGGTCCTCCTCGCCGGGTTGATCGTGACCGATCTCGGCGGTGCGGGCTGGCGGGATGTCGACTGGACGACTCTGGTCGGCGTCGGTGCGGCAGGCGGGCTGAGCGTCACTCCGAAGGTTCCGATGCTGGCGGCCGTCGCCGGAGGAATCGTCGTGACGGCACTTCTCCGGCTCAGCCTTTAGCCGCCATCTCCTCGATGGTGAGGCCGCTGAGGATCGACTGCGGTTCGGTGACGGTCAGGTCGAGGAGCGGGTCGGCGTCGTCGTCGCGCACCTTGACCAGGAGCCAGTCGCGCTCGGTCCGGGTGAGCGCGAAGATCCCGTTGAGCTTGACGCCCTGCAGCCGGAACTTGAGATGACCGCGATCGATCGCGGTCGCCGGGTCGACCGGACGCTGCTTGTCCCGGGTGAGGTTCTGGTAGACGCCACCGTCCCAGACGATCACGGCGCCACTGCCGTACTGGCTGCCGGCGATCACACCCTCGTACCCGGCGTACTCGAGTGAGTGGTCGGTCGTGAAGACCGCCAGCCGCTTCACCGTCGGGTCCAGCGACGGTCCGCGCGGTACGGCCCAGGACTTCAGGACGCCGTCGACCTCCAGCCGGAAGTCGTAGTGCAGGCGCCGGGCATCGTGCAGCTGGACCACGAAAATAGGTGCCCTAGGCATCTAAGCAACGCCTCCCCGCTGGTGGTCCACCGTACAGACAAGCTTACGGCGGACCACCACGGGCGCGCTGCGGGCCGGTGATCGGGAGGGCGATCAGGCCGCTGCAGCGGTGGGAGGCTCGATCTGGTCGCGCAGCCGGTCGAGAATGCCGCGCAGCAGACGGGAGACCTGCATCTGGCTGACACCGATCTCGGCGCCGATGTCGGCCTGGGTGTGACCCTCGATGAACCGCAGTTCGAGGATCCGGCGTTCGCGCGGTGCCAGCTCGCTCAGCACCGGTTCGAGGACGGCCACCGCTTCGGTGCGCTCGAAGGCGCCGTCCTCCTCGTCCGCGATCGTGTCCGCCAGGCTCGCGGTCGACTCGCCGTCCATCGGACGGTCCAGCGACAGCACGGAGAAACAGCCGTCGGCAGCGATGGCGGCCTCGACCTCGCCGACCTCGACACCGATCGCCTCGGCGAGTTCTTCCAGGGTCGGATCACGCTGCAGATCCTGGACGAGTTGCGGCCGGGCGGCCGCGATGGAGCCCTGCAGTTCCTGCAGCCGGCGCGGGATGCGCACGGTCCAGGAACAGTCCCTGAAATACCGTTTCACTTCGCCCCGGATCGTCGGTACGGCGTACGCCAGGAACGGCGTCTCCGTGTCCGGCCGGTAGCTACGGGCTGCCTTCAGCAGGCCGAGGTAGGCGACCTGGTCCAGGTCGTCGGACTCGACCCCGCGGCCGCGGAACCGGCTCGCGATGCTGTGGGCGATGCCCAGGTTGAGCTCGATCGCCTGCTCCAGCAGGGACTGACGCTCTGCTTCGTTCGTGGAGCCGGCCCGCTGGGCCAACAGGGCCCGGGTGGCTCGGTCGCGGCGCTGCTTCGGATCATTCGGTGCAGACTGCTCGTCGACGGTGCTGCTAGCAAGTGCGGTAACCATGATTCTTGACCTCGCGACTGTGAGTCACGGCGCGGCACATGTCTGGACCGCGGTCAATATCTGTTGGAGTCATTCCTACCCTACGGGATACGAACTTATGCATCCGGGCCCAGATTGCGCAATGCTGCGAGGGCCGCCGCAGGCGTCCGCGCAGAATCGCGCCAGCGCAAGGACCATCCGTACGGTGGGACGCCGGCGGCCAGGGGGCGGACCACCACGCCGTCGGGATACGGAGTCGAGAGCAAACCGACGGCAACACATTCGCCGGCCTTGACGAGTTCGAGCGCGGAACTCGTTCCATCCGTGCTTGCGGGATGCCGGCGCGGGGTGAAGCCGGCCGTCCGGCAGCAGGCCAGCACGAACTCGTTCCACTCCGGAGCGAAGTCGTCGCGCGGTAGATAGTGCGTCTCGCCGGTCAGTTCCCGGACGGCGACCGACTCGGCGGCCGCCAGTGGGTGATCGGCCGGCAGTGCGACGCCGAGTGCCTCGCGCCGGATCAGTCGTTGGGCGACTCCCTCCGGACAGTGCGCGGTGGAGCCGCAGAGCGCGAGATCCAGTTCGCCGCTGAGCAGCCGGCGCTCCTGATCGCGGGTACCGCGGCTGCTCACCTCGAGCCGGAGCGACGGGAGCCGGTCGCGCAGCCTGGCCAGCACGGCACGCGGGGTCGCCAGATCGGTCTGGAGCACATCGATCCGGAGTACCTGGTCCCGTCCGGCCGCGGCAGTCGCGTCGGCCACGCCGGAGCGGATCGCTGCGAGCGCGCCGCGAGCGTGCGGCAGGAAGGCGTCGCCGGCCGCCGTCAGCGTTACTCCCCGCGGCGAACGCTCGAACAACTGGGCCCCGAGCTGGGCCTCCAGGCGCCGGATCTGATTGCTCAGCGCCGGTTGTGACACATAAAGCCGACGTGCGGCCGCAGTGAAATGCAGCTCCTCCGCCATCACCAAGAAATACCGGACCAACCGTAAATCAACGTCCATGACGTCTAGTGCAACCTTCCCACCTGCAGCGATAACCAGAGACTGTGACGTTAGTGCGACTGTGTGTTGGACGTCGAGGGCTCAGCGCACTCAACGTGATTCCTATGACGACACTGCGTGAAGACCTCCGGTCGACCTGGGAAGACCAGCAGAATATCCACGCCCCGGATCGCGAACTCCGTTTCAAACTAATGCTTGATCATGTCGAGCAACTGACCGGTGGATCGCCTGCCCGGGTGCTCGATCTGGCCTGCGGTCCCGGCTCCATCACCCGCCGCGTGCTGAACCGGTTCCCTGCGACAGAAGTAGTTGCCGTTGACATCGACCCGCTGTTGCTCGACCTGGCGCGGGACGCGTACGCCGACGAGCCGCGGGTCCAGGTGATGGCGAGACAGCTGGCCGAACCAAGTTGGACCGACGGGCTCGAGGCCGGCTTCGATGCCGTCCTCACCGCGACCGCGATGCACTGGTTCCCGGCGGACGCGCTAGCCGGTGTCTACGCCGGGGTCGCGCGACTCCTCCGGCCGGGTGGGGTCTTCGCCAACGCGGACCACTTCCCGATCGCGGAGCCCGTACTCCGGGCGGCGGCGGACGCGTTGCACGCAAAGCATCTCGAGGCCGGCTTCCGGGATGGGGTGGAGGACTGTGATGGCTGGTATCGGCGGGCGTACGGCGTACCGGCGTACGAGGGGCTCTGGGATGAGCGGCAGAAGGTGTTCGCGCACTGGAGTGGGGATCTGATGGAGCGCGAGGGGTGGCATATCGATCTGCTGCGGCGGAACGAGTTCGAGCGGGCCGGTGTGGTCTGGCGGCGCGGGAACGACGCATTGATGGTCGCGATTCGGCGCTGAGGGCACGGAACGGCCCCGGTGCTGTCTGCTCAACACCGGGGCCTGGTTAACCGATACTTGCTGTTCTTCTGGTGCCCAGAGGGTCTTGTTTCATTCGGGTTTGTGGAGCACGTCTCATTTGTGCCGGAGGACGGCCCACGCGGCGGCGCCGGCGCCGATCGCGGCCGCACCGCCGATCGCGGCGGTCGCCCGCGGATGCTGCCGCGCCTGCCCAGGCACCTGCTTCGCCCTCGCCGGTACCTGCTTCGCCATGACCGGTACCTGCTTGGCCATCGCTGGTACCTGCTTGGCGCGCTGTGCGGCGGTACCGGCGGCCTCGGCGGCGGACTCCTTGATGCGGCGCGGGAAGTTGAGCTGACGGCTCAGTTGCTGGACGGTGTCGGCCAGGTGCTGCCGGGTCATCTCCAGATCGGCCCGCAGCATCTCGGTGTCACTCATCTTGGTATCACTCATCGAACTGCCCTACCTTCCGGCTCGTGTCCCTTGAGTGCTTCCAGGTCGTCGTGCATTCCCTCGACTGCCTGCTGCGGCATCGGTGGAGTCGCATGGCTGACATGACGCTTGCCGAGCAGCGCGGCCACCCCGGCGATCGCGAACAGCACGACCGCGATGATCAACGCCGACAACCACGCCGGTACTGCGGTCGCCAGGCCGCAGATGGCGGCCGCCACCAGCGCGCCGAGACCGTACAGGGCGAACGTCCCCGCGCCGCCGAACAGGCCGAGGCCGATCCCGGCCTCCTTGCCCTTGTCCTTCAATTCGGCCTTCGCCAGCTGCAGTTCGTCGCGAACCAGGTGGCTCACGTCCCTGCTCAGCTGAGCGACCAGGGCGCCGATGCGGTCGTCTTCCCGGACGGGCGCCGGATGGGTCGTCATGGTGACCTCCCGTGGTTGGCTTACCGGCCCGGTACCCAATGCTGGTCACGCCAAGCGACTGCCCGGTTCGCCCGGTAGGTTTGCCGCTAGGTAGGCGACTCGGGAGGGGAAACGATGGACTGGAAGCTCGAACTGGTCTCGGTGCCGGTGTCGGACGTGGACCGGGCGAAGGCCTTCTACACCGACCAGGTCGGATTTCATGCCGACCACGACCACCAGGTGACCGACGAACTGCGGTTCGTTCAGCTGACGCCGCCGGGCTCGGCCTGCTCGATCGCGATCGGGACCGGGCTGCCGCAGGCGGAGCCGGGGTCGGTGCGCGGGCTGCAGATCGTGGTCGCCGATGTGGCCGCGGCGCGGGCCGAGCTGGTCGGGCGCGGGGTGGAGGTGTCGGAGGTCCAGGAGTTCCCGTGGGGCAGCTTCGTGTTCTTCAGCGACCCCGACGGCAACGGCTGGGCGCTGCAGCAACTCCCGGTCTACAGCTGACCGGTCAGGAACTTCCGGGGGACTTGAACTCTACTTAAAGATGAACAGTTCGAAAGTCCTTACCTGGTTGAGGATTCCATCGGTGATTCCGAGCATCGGACAGTCCGGGTTACCGCTAGGACGAGCTTGGTGACCGGTTGTAAGGTGGCCTTTGGTTGAGCAGCCAGCCGGCGTTCGATGCGTCGACGACTGCGGTCCCTGCCGAGGACGAACATGACCGATCTTCACCATCACCCCCAGCGTGCTTCACGACGCCGTCAATCCGCTGCCGCCCCTGTCAAGAAGTCGAGTGCCATGCCTGTCGCCACCCCCACAGCCAGGCCGGTCGACGTCCAGGTCCGCATCGGCGGCCGCTGGATCGCTGGTCAGGCCCTGTCCCACCGCGCCGACCAGGTGCTGGTCAGCCACCACGGCCACTTGGTCTGGGTGGATCAGCAGTCCGTCCGCACCCCCTGAGCCCAGCACTGCCGTAGTGCCAGACTCTGGCCATGGAGTTGCGGCAGTTGGAGTACTTCGTGGCGGTGGCGCACGAGCGGTCGTTCACGCTCGCCGCGCGGCGACTGCATGTGGTGCAGAGCGCTGTCAGTGCCGCGATTGCCTCGCTGGAGAAGGACATGAAGGTCACGCTGTTCGAGCGGAGCGCCCAACGCGTAGTACTGACTGAAGCCGGTACGGCGTTGTTGCCCGAGGCGCTCGCTGTGATGGACGCGGTGCAGGGCGCCCGGGATGTGGTCGACGAACTCGGCGCCGGGATGCGCGGATCGGTCCGGGTCGGACTGCTGCCGGGGCTCGGGCTGATCGATCTGCCGGCCGCGGCGGGCGAGTTCCGGCGCCGGTACCAGAACGTCGAGCTGCAGTTGCGGGTCGAGGCGGAGGGGTCGGCCGGGGTGATCTTCGGGCTGCGGAACGGCGACATCGAGGTCGGTTTCCTGGGCGTCGGTGCGGGCAGCGTGCCGCGGGATCTGTCCTCGTGGGAGCTGCTCCGGGTGCCGCAGGTGCTGGCCGTTCCGGTCGATCATCGGCTGGCGCGGCGGCGGTCCGTGCACCTGACCGAGCTGGCGGACGAGGCCTTCGTGGACTTCCCGCCGGGCTTCGGGACCAGGGTGCTGATCGACCAGAAGTTCGAGGCGGCCGGGATCGAGCGACGGGTGGTGGTCGAGGCGCTCGGGATCGAGAACGGGGTCCAGTTCGTCCGGCACGGGGTCGGGCTGGCGATCCTGCCGGCGTACGCGGTGCTGGCCGAGGAACGCATCCGGGCGGTGCCTATCGCGGACCAGCCGTTCCAGTGGTCGCTGTACATGGCGACGCTGAAGAAGCGGAAACCGTCGGCGGCGCTGCGGGCGTTGCTCGGACTGGTCGGCAAGCATCTCCAGCAGCCGGCCGGGACCACGCTCGGCGCGGATCTCTTGGATCAACAGAATTGATTTACCTATCGAGTTGAGTCGTTTGAGTTGATGCATCGCCGAGCGCAGGATTGTTTGGTGTCAGACATCGGGAACTCAGAAGGAGCAGGGCGATGACGGAGCAGCACACCGAGCGGGTCGCGATCGTGACCGGCGGATCGCGCGGGATCGGCCGCGAGACGGCGGTCCGGCTCGGATCCGAGGGCTACGCGGTGGCGGTCGTGTACTCGGGGAACCGGGGCGAGGCCGAGCTGGCGGTGAAGGAGATCGACGCGGTGGGCGGCCGGGCGATCGCCGTACAGGCTGATGTGGCCGACGAGGCCGCGGTGGCCGCGTTGTTCGACCGGACCGAGGAAGCCTTCGGTGGGATCGACGTGGTGGTGCACGCGGCCGGCGTGATGCCGTTGTCGCCGCTGGCCGACCTGGACCTCGCCGTCTTCGACGAGGTCGTCCGGACCAACCTGCGCGGCACCTTCGTGGTCGACCAGCAGGCGGCCCGCCGGTTGCGCGACGGCGGCGCGATCATCAACATCTCCAGCTCGCTCACCAAGCTGGCGCGGCCCGGGTACGGCGCCTACGCGGCGACCAAGGGTGGTGTCGAGGCGCTCACCCTGATCCTCGCCCGCGAGTTGCGCGGCCGGAACATCACCGTCAACGCAGTGGCCCCCGGCCCGACCGCGACCGCCTTGTTCCTGGACGGCAAGCCGCAGGAGCTGATCGACCGGATCGCCGCCGAACCGCCGCTGGAGCGGCTCGGCCAGCCCGAGGACATCGCCGAGGTGATCTCGTTCCTCGCCGGGCGCGGGCGCTGGATCAACGGCCAGGTCATCTACACCAACGGCGGCTCGGCCGCTTGATCATCCAGGGGTGGTGAGATGAGCAAGGTGGACCTCGTCGATGTCCACGCCCACTTTTGATTTCCGGGCGCGGGTGCTGGCGCGCCAGGTGAACGAGGCGGCCGCTGCCGTGGGTCGGAGGCATCCCGGACGATTCGCGTTCTTCGCGAGACCAACAATGCGGGCGGGCAATATCCGGCAGACCCCCAGGGCTACCGCCAACGCCCACAACCTCTTCCAGGAGGTAGGCGCCTCGGTGGGCCCTGACAGCTCCACCGAGGCTTTTGTTGATTACTCAACAGGCTGAGATCGTACGCGGAACCGGCCTCCGGTGGGAGGGCCCGTCTCACCAGAAGTTATCGTTGGGTACTGCAACCAAATGTGGTCCGGGTGAGGCTCCGTCCGTGAGGGCGGGGAGCCGGGCGCCGTCCTCCGCCCCGGGGCAGCTCGATCAGCTGCGCCGGCCGAACGATCGCGCAGCAGAACGGACCCCGGATGTCTGCCCCCGCAGAAGCAGCACCATCGACCGAAGCGCCACCCTCGACCGAAGCCGCCGCCGCCGTACGGGCTGCCGATCCCGAGCTCACCCACAAGGAGATCCTCGAGATCCTCGCCGGCCTGCTGGCCGCGTTGTTCACGGCGATCCTCAGCTCCACGATCGTCAGCAACGCGCTGCCGACGATCATCGCCGACCTCGAAGGAACCCAGACGCAGTACACCTGGGTGATCACCGCCAGCCTGCTCGCGATGACCGTGTCGACGCCGGTCTGGGGCAAGCTGTCGGACCTGATGAGCAAGAAGCTGCTCGTCCAGCTGGCGACCATCCTGTTCGTGATCGGCTCGGCGCTCGCGGGGATGGCGCACAACGTCCCGTTCCTGATCGGCGCCCGGGTTCTGCAGGGGCTGGCGATGGGCGGCCTGATGGCGCTGGCCCAGGCGATCATCGGCGCCGCGATCCCGCCAAGAGACAGAGGCCGGTACTCCGGTTACATGGGCGCCACGATGGCCCTCGCCACCGTGAGTGGTCCACTGATCGGTGGTGTCATCGTCGACACCTCGTGGCTCGGCTGGCGTTGGTGCTTCTACGTCTGCGTCCCGCTCGCACTCATCAGCCTGGTCGTGCTGCAGCGCTATCTCCATCTGCCGCTGATCAAGCGTCGCGTGAAGATGGACTACCTCGGCGCGATCCTGATCGCCGCCGCGGCCAGCCTGCCGCTGATCTGGGTCACCTTCGCCGGCGAGCACTTCCCGTGGTGGTCCCGCGAGACCGCTGAGTTCCTTGGCGGTACTGCGCTGCTGGCGATCCTCGCCGTCGTCGTGGAGACCCGGGTGAGTGAGCCGCTGGTGCCGCTGCGGGTGGTCCGTGAACGCACCACCGCACTGGCGATCCTAGCCAGCCTCGCGGTCGGCGTCGCGATGTTCGGCAGCGCGGTCTTCCTCGGGCAGTACTTCCAGATCGCTCGTGGGTACAGCGCGACCGAGGCCGGGCTGCTGACGATCCCGATGATGTTCGGCTCGTTCCTCGGCTCGGTCGGTTCGGGCCAGATGATCACCCGGTTCGGCAAGTGGAAGCGGTACCTGGTTCTCGGCGGGCTCTTCCTGGCAGCCGGACTTGCGGTGCTCGGCACGATCGATCACACCAGCCCTTACTGGTACGTCGGCCTCGGCATGCTCGGGATGGGCATCGGCATGGGCATGATGATGCAGAACCTGGTGCTCGCCGTACAGAACACTGTCGACGTCAGCGAGGTCGGTGCCGCGAGCGCGTCGGTGACGTTCTTCCGCAGCCTTGGTGGTGCTGTGGGAGTCTCCGTTCTCGGTGCGGTGCTCGCGACCCGGGTGACTGATCTGATCACGGCGAATCTGCGGGATCTCGGTCCGGCCGGTGCCCAGGCGGGGCAGGCGCTGCAGAGTGGGTCGGGGACGAGTGTGCTCGATGTCGGGGCGCTTCCGCCGCAGTTGGCGACGATCGTGCGGCATGCGTATGGGGATGCGACCGGGCGGATCTTCCTGATCGCGGCTGCGGCTGCGGTGGTGAGCTTGTTGTCGGTGCTGTTCATCCGCGAGGTGCCGTTGCGGAGGACGGTGGCGATGGCGGGCGGCGTACCGGATGGCGCCGTCGGGGAACGTGACCTGTCGGCCGCGCCCGCGCCGGGGATGGAGGACGAGGCGTCGCGTGCTGCGGCGGTGGCGTTGGATGTGATCGCTTCGGCCGAGCGGACGGCGTTGGAGCGGGAGCGGGAAGCGACCGAGCGGGTGAATGCCGCGGCGACGGTGATCCGGCGGATGCGGACCGATGTGGCTGATCTGTTCACCCGGGTGGACCAGCAGATCGCGGAGCTCGAGCAGTCGTTGCCGGTGGTGGAGAGCGATCACCCGATGGCGCCGGTGCTGGATGCGCAGCGGGAGGACGGTGCGTTGGTGGGTGAGCTGCGGCGGTACGAGTTGAGTGTGCTGAGCGCTAGTCAACGGACGGCTGACCATCTGCGGGAGGTCGCGAAGGCCGAGGCGGATGAGTTGCTGGCGTCGGCCCGGGCCGAGGAGGAGGCGATCCGGCAACGCATCGCGGAGCTCGAGGCCGTCGAGGAGCGCCTACTCGGCGTAGTACGCGATGGTCTGTCGGACACTCCCGCACCACCTGCCGCCCCGCCGCCAGCCATCACCAACTCGCACCGCCCGCATCCGAACATCAACCACGGCAATGGCTACCCGGCGCACGACCAGGAACGCCAAGCGTTCGGGTAGTTGAACCGGCTGTCGGTGTGGGATGGCATGCTCTCGATCTACTGGCTGGTGGAGAGGGAGCGGCGTGGGGCCTTGGGATGTGGAGCGGGTGCTGGCGCTTGCGCCGGATGCTGCCTCGGCCAAGGCGGGGCAGGCGCAGGCGAAGCCGGCCAAGTGGTCGGAGCAGGGGAGTTCCGAGCGGGCTGTCTGGGGGCTCTGCCAGGGGAGCGGCAAGAAGCCGTACCAGACGATCGTCGACCTGAGCGGTCCTGCCTATCGCTGCAGCTGTCCGAGCCGGAAGTTTCCCTGCAAGCATGCGCTCGGTCTGCTGTTGCTGTGGTCCACGAACCTGCTCGCCGAGAGCACCGAACCTGCCTGGGCCAGCGAGTGGATCGAGGAGCGGGCGAATCGCGCTGATCGTGCGGCCGAGCGCGCGGAGAAGAAACCGGGGGAGGTCGCGGATCCGCTGGCGGCGCAGCAGCGGGTGGCTCGCCGGGCGGATCGCGTCGCAGGTGGGATGGCTGAGCTGCGCGGTTGGCTGGACGATCAGGTGCGGCAGGGGTTGAGCGGATTCGAGCAGCGCGGGTACGCCGAGCTGAGCCGGCTCGCCGCGCGGATGGTGGACGCGCAGGCGCCGGGCGTGGCGGGTTCCGTACGCCGGGCAGCCGGCGTCGTCGGCCGGGGACACGGGTGGCCGGGCGAGTTGCTGGAGGAACTCTCGCTGATCCACCTCATCGTGTCGGCCCATTCCCGCCTGGCCGAGTTGCCGCCGTCCCTCGCGGACACCGTGCAGTCGCGGATCGGCTGGACCGTCGAAACCGCGCGGGTGCTGGCCGAAGGTGAGAAGGTCGAGGACGACTGGCTCGTCCTCGGCCGGGTGATCGAGCCGGACGACCACTTGACCGTACGGCGAGTCTGGTTGCGTGGTGCCTCGACCGGCCGACTCGCGCTGATCCTCAACTTCGCCGCAGGTGGTCGCCAACTCGACCCGCTCCCGGGCCGCCCGGGCGAACTCGTCCCCGGCGTACTGTCCTTCTATCCGGGCGCTCTGCCGATGCGCGCGTTGCTGACCCAATCGGCACCACGCCTGCCCGGTCCGCGGCCGAGTGGCTTCACTGCGCTACAGGCATTGGCCTCGTACGTCGAATCGCTCGCGGCCGACCCTTGGAACGAACGCTGGCCGTTGGTGCTGGCCGACGTGCGCCCGGCGCGGAACGGCGACGGATGGGCGCTGGTCGATGAGACGGGCGGGCTGGAACTCCTGCCAGGCGTCGATCCGTGGAAATTGCTGGCGGTCTCCGCCGGCGACCCGATCACCGTGTCAGGTGAGTGGAACCGCGCCGGTTTCAAACCGATGACGTGCTGGCACGAGGACCGCCCGGTGGTGCTGTCGTGAGGGGATGGGACGGGTTGGTGAGTTCGGCGTTGCTGGGGACCGAGCGGCGGCCGGCGCACTTCGATGAGTTGCCGGAGGCGATTCGGTCGCAGATCGGCAGCGGTGGATTGCTGGATGCTGCTGCGTTGGCGACGGTCTATCAGCGCGCTGGGCGGAAGCCGCTCGAGGGGTTGGAGCCGCTGCCTCGAGCGGCTGGGGAGGACAAACCGCTTCCCCGCAACGCTGCTGTCCGTCGGTTGGCGGCGATGCTGGGTGGGTTCCAGACGGCGGCACTTGGTGAATGGTTGCGGGCTGCGGATGCTCGGGGGTGGGGTGTGCCGCCGGAGCACCTGCCGGCTTTGGCCGACTACGCGCGCGGGCGCTCGGAGTACAGGCCGTTGGTGGTCAAGGCGGCGGGGCGCCGGGCCGCCTGGTTGGCAGACCTCAATCCCGAGTGGCGGTTCCTGCACGAGGCGGTTGCGGATAGCAACAATGAGACGATCTGGACGCATGGCAACGCGATTCAGCGTCGTAGTTGGTTGCGCGACCTGCGTCGGCGCGATCCGGCCGCGGCGCTCGAAGCGTTGCGCGAGGTCTGGCCGACCGAACCTGCGCCGATCCGGCTCGACTTCCTTGCCCTGCTGGCGGATGAGCTCTCACCTGCCGACGAGGAGTTTCTCGAAGCAGCCCTCGACGATCGGTCCAAGGAGGTCCGGCGATCGGCGGCAGGCTTGCTCGCGCGGTTGCCGGGTTCGCAGTACGGGAAGAGGATGGCGGCGCGGGTGTGGGCGCAGCTGAACGTCAGCCAGGGGATGTTGGCGGTGACGCTGCCGTCGCGGGTTGACGAGGCGATGCTGCGGGACGGGATCGATCCGCAGCCGCAGGAGGGAATCGGCAAGCGGGCTTGGTGGTTCCGGCAGATTCTCGCCGCGGCTCCGCTCGCAACGTCCGAGCCGGACTATCTGAAACTGAAGGTGGAAGGTTGCGCCCCGGAGGTGTTGCAGGTGGCGTGGGCCGAGGCGACCGTGCGAGAACGGAACGTCGAATGGGCTCGTGCCTTGCTCGCAGTCAATGCCGCGACGGGTAATCGTGTCGCCGAGCTGCTGCGGATATTGCCTGAGGATGAATGGGTGCCCGCACTCGAAATCCTCCGCGCCCGGATCGATCTTGCCGAACTGGTCGGCGGGCTACCGGTGCCGTGGCCGGTGCCGCTCGGCGTGATGGTGCTCGATCTGCTGGCGAAGGTCGGGACCGGCCGCAGCTGGGCGCGGTTGGCGAGTATCGCGGCGCGCGCCGTACCGCCCGAAGTACTGAACCATCGGATCACCCGCGAACCGACAGGTGAGGAAGACACCTGGCGGCTGCGGCTCGTCGAGACCTTGATCTTCCGCCGGGAAATGTACGAGGAGTTGTCATGACTGAAGTACTGCGGCCGCATGCCGAGGACGAGTACGCCGAGGAGCTGGCTGCGCTGGTGGCGTCGGACGACCGGACCCGGCCGCCTGCGTGGCGGATGTCTCCGGCCGCGGTGGTGACGTACTTGCTCGGCGGGACTGCCGGAGATGTGGAGATCACGCCGAAGTACGTCGGTCCTCGGCGGCTGGTCGAGGTCGCCGTGGCCACGTTGGCGACGGATCGCGCGTTGTTGCTGCTCGGCGTGCCCGGTACGGCGAAGACGTGGGTGAGCGAGCACTTGGCGGCGGCGATCAGCGGTGATTCCACGTTGCTGGTGCAGGGCACGGCCGGGACTGCCGAGGAGGCGATCCGGTACGGCTGGAACTATGCGCAATTGATTGCCCAGGGCCCCAGTGAGGCGGCGCTCGTGCCGAGTCCGGTGTTTCGCGCGATGGCGGATGCGAAGATCGCCCGGATCGAAGAGCTGACCCGGATGCCGTCCGACGTCCAGGACGCGTTGATCACGATCCTGTCCGAGAAGACGCTGCCGATCGCCGAGCTGGGCACGGAAGTCCAAGCCCGCAAGGGGTTCAACGTCATCGCGACCGCGAACGATCGGGACAAGGGCATCAACGAGCTGTCGAGTGCCTTGCGGCGTCGGTTCAACACGGTGGTGCTGCCGTTGCCGGATTCGGCCGAGGATGAGGTCGAGATCGTCTCACGTCGGGTGGCCCAGTTGGGTTCGTCGTTGGAGCTGCCGCAGGCCGATGATGCGTTGGTCGAGATCCGGCGTGTGGTGACGGTGTTCCGTGAGCTGCGGGCCGGGCGGACCGAGGACGGTCGTACTGCGGTCAAATCGCCGTCCGGCACGTTGTCGACTGCCGAGGCGATCAGCGTGGTGACTGGTGGGCTCGCCCTGGCGGCGCACTTCGGGGATGGAGTGCTGCGCTCGTACGACGTGGCGGGTGGGATCCTTGGCGCGGTGGTGAAGGACCCGTCGGCGGACCGGGTGGTCTGGTCGGAGTACTTGGAGACGGTGGTCCGCGAGCGGGAGGACTGGTCGGACTTCTACCGGGCGTGCCGGGACATCAGCGGATGACAGCTGAAGCTCCTTCGCCGGCGCTCGGCACGAGCGGGCGAGTCCACCTCTTCGGGATCAGGCATCACGGGCCGGGGTCGGCTCGTGCGTTGGCGACTGCGCTGGGTGAGTTGCAGCCGGACATCGTGCTGATCGAGGGCCCACCCGAGGCCGACAAGATTGTCGAATTGGCCGCGGACGAAGAGATGGAGCCGCCGGTCGCGTTGCTGGCTTATGCGGTGGACGATTCGACCCGGGCGGCGTTCTGGCCGTTCGCGGTGTTCAGTCCGGAGTGGCAGGCGATTCGGCACGCGCTGACGGCCGGCGTACCGGTGCGGTTCTGTGATCTGCCGGCCGCACATCAGTTCGCCTCGTCGGGGGCGGACGGGCGGCGCGGGTTGTCGATCGACCCGCTGGCGACACTCGCCGAGGCCGGTGGGTACGACGATCCCGAGCGCTGGTGGGACGACGTGATCGAGCATCGGCGCGACGGGGCCGAACCGTTCACGGTGATCGCCGAGGCGATGGCTGAGCTGCGCGTCGACGAGGAGGCGGTCGGGCGGGAGGCGCAGCGCGAGGCCTTCATGCGGACGGTGTTGCGGAAGGCAATAAAGGAAGGCTTCGAGCGGATCGCCGTGGTGTGCGGTGCTTGGCATGTGCCTGCCTTGACGGCGCCGTTGCCTCCGGCAACTCACGATGCTCGCATCCTGAAAGGTTTGCCGAAGCGGAAGGTCGCCTGCACCTGGGTGCCTTGGACGCATGGCCGGTTGGCGTCGGCGAGTGGATACGGTGCCGGTGTTACCTCGCCTGGCTGGTATCACCACCTCTTCACGGCACCTGATCAGATCACCACGCGATGGTTGACGAAGGTTGCGCAGGTACTGCGGGCCGAGGATCTTCCGGTGTCGAGCGCGCATGTGATCGAGGCGGTCCGGTTGGCGGAGACGCTGGCTGCGTTGCGTGAACGGCCGCTCGCTGGGTTGAGCGAGGTCACCGAGGCGACGCGAGCGGTGATGTGCGGGGGCAACGACGTGCTCCTCGACCTGGTGACGCGAGAGGCAGTGGTCGGAGAGCTGCTGGGCGCCGTACCGGCTGCTACTCCGCAGGCTCCGGTGGCGGCGGATCTGGCGGCTCAGGCGCGGCGGTTGCGGATGAAGCGGGACGCGGTCGAGCGCGTGGTCGAGCTCGACCTGCGGAAGCCGAACGATCTGGAGAAGTCGCGGCTGCTGCACCGGCTGCGGATCCTGGGGATCGACTGGGGTGTGCCGACCGCGGACGAGCGACGCAACCAGGGGACGTTCCGCGAGACCTGGACGCTGAGCTGGGATCCGGGGCTGGAAGTGGACCTTGTCGCCGCGGGTGCGCACGGTACGACGGTGCTTGGTGCGGCGACTACGACGATGCTGCGCGTCGCGGACGAGTCTTCGACGTTGGCGGCTGTGACCGCCGCGCTCGAGAGGTCGTTGCTGGCGGATCTTGCCGACGCGTTGCCGGCGCTGCTGGCTGGGGTGGATACGCGGGCCGCTAAGGACGCTGATGTGGGGCATCTGATGGCCGCGTTGCCGGCGCTTGCCCGGTCTGCGCGGTACGGGGATGTGCGCGGGAGCTCCAGCGACGGCCTCGGATCGGTGGCGAGCCGGATGGTTTCGCGCGTCTGTGCCGGCTTGGCGCGGACCGTGCATGGGCTCGATCCGGACGCCGCGGCGAAGGTGCTGGAACTGATCGACGGCGTCCAGGATGCGACCGCGTTGCTCGCCTCGGAGGTTCGGGGCGAGTGGCTGGCGACGTTGGAAGGGCTGAGCGATCGGTCGTCGGTGCCGCCGTTGATCGCCGGGCGGCTGACCCGGTTGATGCTCGACACGTCGCGGGTGGAGGCGCGCGAGGTCGGGCTCCGGCTGGGGCGGGTGCTGACGCCCGGTACCCCGACGGGCGACGCGGCCGGCTATATCGAAGGCTTCCTGGCCGGCGGTGGGTTGTTGCTGATCCACGATGAGCACCTGCTGGCGTTGGTGGATTCGTGGCTGTCCGGGATCCGGGACGAGGACTTCGTCGAGGTGCTGCCGTTGTTGCGGCGGACGTTCGGCACCTTCGCGCCGCCCGAGCGACGGTCGATCGGTTCGCGGGCCGCCGTACTGGGTCCTGGTGGGCGGATCCGGGTGGTTGCTGAGGACAACGATCTCGACGAAGAGCTGGCGGCGTCGGTGCTGCCGGCCGTTGCGCGATTGCTGGGGGTGTGAGCGGCGTGGAAGAAGAGCGGATGCGGCGGTGGCGCCTGGTCCTCGGCAGCGAAGCGGAGCCAGAGACCGGTACTACGTTGTCCGCGGCCGACAAGTCGATCGACGCGGCGCTGGCAGCCTTGTACGACGCGGAGCCGGGCGAGGGTGGGTCGCGTCGTTCGGCGGGGTTGGGTTCGTCGGCGCCTCGGGTTGCGCGGTGGTTGGGGGACATCCGCGGGTATTTTCCGAGCACGGTGGTTCAGGTCATGCAACGGGATGCGGTGGAGCGGCTCGGCATCACGCGGATGCTGATGGAGCCTGAGTTGCTGGGGGCGGTTGAGCCCGACGTACACCTCGTCACCACCTTGCTCGCGCTGAACGAGGTGATGCCGGAGGAGACCAAGCAGACCGCGCGGGAGGTGGTCGGCCGGGTCGTCGCTGAGCTGGAGCAGCGGCTGGCCGAGCGGACTCGGGCTGCGGTGACGGGTGCGCTGGATCGCGCTGGGCGGACCGGGCGGCCGCGGCATTCGGACATCGACTGGGATCGGACGATCCGGGCGAACCTGAAGCATTTCTCGCCGTCGTTGGGGACGATCGTGCCGGACCGGCTCGTCGGGTACGCGCGGCGCAATCACAGCGTCCAGCGCGACATCGTGCTGGCGATCGACCAGTCGGGGTCGATGGCGGAATCGGTCGTCTACGCGAGTTTGTTCGGCGCGGTGCTGGGGTCGATGCGGGCGTTGCGGACGTCGCTGGTGGTGTTCGATACCGCGGTGGTCGATCTGACCGATCAGCTGGATGATCCGGTCGACGTGCTGTTCGGGACGCAGCTCGGCGGCGGGACGGACATCAACCGCGCGCTGGCGTACTGCGAGGGCCTGGTCGCACGGCCGGCCGAGACGGTGCTGGTGCTGATCAGCGACCTGTACGAAGGCGGCGTACGAGCGGAGATGCTCCGGCGAGCACGCTCGCTGATGGAGTCCGGCGTACAGGTGATCGCCCTTCTCGCCCTGGCCGACTCCGGCACCCCGTCGTACGACGCAGACAACGCCGCAGCGCTCACCGACCTCGGCATCCCCACCTTCGCCTGCACCCCCGACCTCTTCCCCGACCTCCTGGCCGCCGCCATCCGCCACGAAGACCTCACCACCTGGTCGGCGATGAACCTGGCCAAGTGAGGCCCGGCAGGCGCCGGACTGCTCCTCAACGCTGCTGTCCGCGCTCGTCTGGCGAGTGTCAGCACGCGATGAGATGATGCGAGCGACAGAAAGAGACAGCCTGGATGAGGTTTCTTGTAAGCTCACCCGTCAAGGAGTACGAGCTGTACCGCTCTGCGGCGAAGCAGACGATCGTGGCTTTCTGCTCGGATGTGGAGACAGCGTCGACAGTCATCCTGAGCGAGGAAGGTGCGCCGCAAGATATCGCTCCCGTCGAAGCCTGCCGGGAAATGGTTCGATCCGCTGATTGCGTGGTGGGAATCTATGGCACACGCTACGGCTACGTCGATGACACCACGAACTTGTCGATCACCGAACTCGAGGCGCGCTGGGCGGTTGACGAATTCAAGGTTCCGCTTCTCGGCTTCATCCTCAGGAAACCCGGCTACGAGCCCGCACAGCAGGAGTTTATCGACCGGATCTCACATTTCAGGTCGGGCGTCTACATCGCCACCGTGGACTCGATCGAAGAACTGAAGTTCGAGCTCTATCGGGCACTTTCGATCCAGTTGCCGAAGATTTCCGCAGAATCGGCGGCGAAGGAACGAGCGGCTTCGATTCGCAGTCGGGACCTTCGCCATCTCGTGCTTCCTCTGACCTGTACTTCCGCGGTCCCGGCAGTCGACGCGCCGGGGGCCGACGCAGTCGATCTCGACGTCGCGGTCCGGAAGGAACTCGCCGCGGGCACGGAAGTCATCTTCGTTCTCGGGGAGGTCGGTTCAGGCAAGACCTGGTACTTGAAGCAGTTGTACGCGACCTTGGTGGAAGGCTACAACGGAGAGGGCGCTCAGGCGCTGCCGGAATTCGCAGACCTCGGAGACATCTTCGCTGCTGCTCCTGGTCTGGCCACGAACCCGGTGAACGCGACCTCCTCGGCGAGGGCCCGGGGATTCGTTCGTAGTCGCGCGGAACACTCGGTCGGCAGCCTGGCGGAGCTGGAAGCCTCGCAGGCGGGGGTATTTCTCCTGGATGCGTACGACGAGGCAGTTGCCAAGAACCCGCCAGGATCGCGACTCCGGCTGCTCGAACTCACGCTGGGCCTGTCTGCTCCCGGCCGTCAGTTGGTGATCACGAGCCGCTCTCATCTGTTCGATTCGAAAGCGCAGATCGATCGATTGGTGGGTTCAGCACTCCGGAGCAGCGCCGGCGGACGGCGGGCCAGGCATGCCGTGTTCTCAGTGAATGCACTGACGAGTTCGCAGGTGAGGCAGTTCCTGACCACACAGTACGGTGATTCGACCGGTGAACAGTGGCGGAATCTGAGCGCCATCATTGACCTTCCGGATCTGGCCAGACGACCTGTTCTGCTGCCGATGGTCTGTGACTCACTTGGTGAACTCGAATCTGCAGACAGGGAAGCGCCGGTCACTGGCGGAGCTCTCTACGAGGTCTACCTGGATCGGTGGTTGGCCAGAGAGAGTTGGCGGCTCCGGCTCAGTCACATCGGTGCCCGACGGCTCTTTCAGGACCTGGCTCTGTTGCTGCACACCTCGGCGACCGACTCGTTCTACTTCGATGATCTGCCACAACTGCTGCCGGAATATTTCCCCCAGGACATTCTCAACAGCCAGTACGACGAGATAGCAGAAGCGCTCCGGGTCGCGACGTTCCTGCGGGCGCGCGCCGATGGAACCTTCACCTATGCGCATCGATCGTTCGCCGAATACTTCCTGGCCGAACGCATCGTCGAGGCGCTTCTGCGACGAGATGCAAAACTGGACCTGCGCCGGTTTCCGTCAAAAGTCACCGATGCGTTCGCCGTCGACCTGCTGGTGACGAATCCGCGGGCAGTCGATGCACTTCTCGAGATGGCAGGGCTGGCCGAATCGCCGGTCTTCCGATATCTGTGCCCGTATCTGCTGGCCCGTGTCCAGCGAAGGACCGGGAGCATCGACCTCCGCGCTGCAGAGTCGCGGCTCAAAGAACTCACAGGTGCTGAAACAGAGCCGTTCGTCACTCGTGAGCTACTGGTGACTCTCATCGACCTGGGTGCCGGTATCGATCCCGCCGCGCTCCAGGCGCATCTCGGGAATCCGATCCCGAGGGACGTGATCAGAAGTGAACTGAAGGACTATTACGGCAGTCTGGAAGAGGCACGACTCTATTTGGTGTCGAAACTCGACGCGATGGTTCCAGAGCCACTCCGGCTCTTCTACCTCATCAGCCTCTGTGGCGTCGCCGACGGCCGAGACATGGACATTTTCGAGAGGTACCGTCGCGACGGTGTGGCTGCCGAACGCCGAGTCGCGCAGGAGGCGCTGGACTACTTGGGGGAGATCGCTAGTGATTGATGAGGAGCAGCTGCGGCAATGGATTGAAATGCGGCAGGCAAAGCCGGGGTTTCTGCAGGATATCGAGAGCGAGATCGCCGGATCCGGGCACGAGAACGAGCAGATATTCTATTCGCAGGTGAATCTTCTCAAGATTCTGGTGACCGTGCGTCGGGCCACCAGGATCCTTGAACTGGGAACCTTTCTAGGGTTCAGCACCTCGGTGTTCACGAAGGCGCTCGAAGACCTGGGGGGCGGATCCATCTGCACCGTGGACCAGAGTGCGGAAGCGGTCTCGAAGGCAAGATCCGTCGTGTACGCGCCGGAGTCGGTCGATATCTCGTACCGGGTCGGCGACGCGGAGTCGGTCTGTCACGAGCTGCTGGCTGACGACCGCCGGTTCGACCTGGTGCTGCTAGATGTCGACGAGAGTTGCTATCCGCAGCTCTTCTCGCTCTGCGTCGATCTCCTCGAGACCGCCGGGATCCTGGTGATCGACAACCTGCTGATGGCTACGGTGGCAGGCTGGCACTCCGGCGAGAACGTTGTGGAGGCGGACGGCAACCCGAAGATGACCGCCCTGCGTCGCACGATCGAGCTGATACAGCAGGAAGATCGGGTCGAGTCTGCCATCGTCCCGCTCGGCAGTGGAATGGGCCTCTGCGTCAAGCGCTGAGCCGGGTCTACAGGCTCAGCCGGCTTCGGCGACGACGTCTTCGGTGACGAAGACCGAAACCCGATCGCGGACCTCGGGGTGGAAGATGATCGACAGCGGAAAGTCCGGATCAGGGGACTTGTGCGACATCAATTCGGCGTACAGGTCGCGCTTGCGGGCGCCGGAGACAATGACGATGACTTGATCGGCCGTGCGTACCTGCCATGGGCCGAGTGACATGCCGTATTCACGGAAACGAGCGCCTGCATACGATTCACTCGAGGATTCGGTGTGGACCTGCCGGAATTCTTCGATGAGCCGAGCCAGGTGCCAGCCGACGTCGAGGGGCGTCCCAGGCATGACATTGGCGTAGTTCCCCTGGACGCCCAGTGCCAGAACCAGCATGTTGATCGGGGCGTCGAAGCTCGAGAATTTCTGGAGGTCGGGCTTGAGCACGAGCGTCTCGGCGCCGGTGGCTGCGTCCAACGGCGACAATAGGTGCGTCCTTGCGAATGACTCGTAGCTGGCGCTGTCGACGGCAGGGATGTAATCGACCGCAGGCGGTGTCCCGTCGACCTGTTCGTCCATCAGGACGAACCGGGATGAATCCCAGCCGGCGAACCGCGCGTGGTTCTTGATCGCCCAGGAGTAGATTGGCCGCGGGGTGCTCGACAGCGGCAGGGCATAGTTGAAGGTGCCGGATGAAGCGATATGCCGGGCTTGCAGATCTCTCCACACACTCCCGACCGGCTCGCCCAGAGATGGCACCGTGTTGATCTCCATGAACTGCCTCCGTCGCAGTGAATCAAGACGTTAACAAGCCGGCATTCCTGAAGGCCTCCGCAGCTCCAGGGACCTCGAGGACACCAGCCTTTTCGCAGAGTCGAACAGAGTGCCGCGCGCTGTGGCGGACAGTAGCAAGTACCTGTCGACGGTCGTAGGTATCTCGGAGAACTGTCTGAACATCTTCCGTGCTCAGACCGAGATCAGAGAGGATATTAGCGTACGGCTGGAGGTACGGCGACAGGCTGGTGACAATCAGCCGAGGCATGGCGAATGCCACCTCCGCCTTCATGTCGGTCGGGAGGCTCGCCCAGAGATCGAGGAAGAAGCGCGCGAAGAATGCATGGTGAAACTTCTCGTCGCGAGCGTGGTCGGCGACAGTCTCACGGACGAGCGTGGCGACTCCTCGGTCGCGCGGGATGTTCTCCAGCATCGAGGTCACGGCTGTCTCGAACACCACCACCTGCAGGATGCGGCCGAGTGGGATGTTGCCAGGCATCGCGAGCTCGATCGTGCGGTCGACGGCTGCCAGGAAAGGGTCGAACGTGTAGGGCAGGGCAGGAATCTCGGTGGCCGCCTCGATCTGGGTGACGAGGTCGAGACTGAAGAGTGCGTGGTACCCCTCGTCGGTGTAGATCTTGAAGGCCGCCAGTCTGGTTTCGGGAGAGATGCTGTGCGGCATCGACTCGGTGGCGATCAGTTGCGTCACGCGGTTCACGATCTTGACCTCGAAGTGGATAGTGAACAAGAGGTACTGATAAAGCTGCTGCGTGAGGATGCGATGGGTGGTGCCACTGTGACTTCCAACGGCGTGTGCCAGCAATGGATGGTCGAGGTATTGAACGAGCTCGACGGGGAATAGCCGCTTACCCATGTCCGACTCATCGCGCAGCACCCTGCGCAGACCTGATCTGACCGTCGCCTGTTTGTCCCAGTCGGCGAAAATATCCATGGTATTGCTCATTTCCTGTCGGCAGCTACCGACGCGAATGTCGGTCAGGCAGCGATAAGCGCAATGAATCCGATCACGTACGATGCGGCGAAGAACATGGGGATCCACTGCTCGATGGTGCTCAGCGGCCAGTAACGGGCCTGGTCCCTGCCGACCCCGAGAGCCGCCCATTCCGCCCGCCAGTACGGACTGGCCGGCAGACGTTCCTCGAGTGCGCCGATCACGACATATTTGGCAGTGTTCAGTTGCCGGTACGATCGGATGATCAGGAACCAGGCCAGGCATTGGCCGGTGAGCACGAGCCAGGGGAACAGAACTAAACCAGCCCGAGCGTCGGCCGGCTTCTGCCAGAAGAATCCGGCAGCGGTGAAGATCAGCGTGTTCAAGGTCAGGAAGAAGCCGTTCGCGATACCGCGGCGCGTACTGATGCGGTCGGCCATCTCGACATAGAGCTTGTACTGCTCGATCAGGAGACCTGTCTCCTGATCGGACATCGGACTCTGCCGCGTCGTCCATAGCGCATTTTCTATCGACTGGGTTTCGATCGGAGCGGCGACGCCGAAGAATCTTGTCAAGAGGATCCTTGCGAATCCGCTTCTGGGTGCCTGTGCCACGTCGAGTCCGTCTTCTTGCACCGGTCCCCTCCGAACTGCCTAGGAAACGTCACCCCCTGACCTGTCTAATTCTACCGGCGTAGGCCTGTTCGTGCTCCTCGCGAAGTGAGACCGGTGGCGGGGGTGGGGGTGGCGTGGTGGGCTGGTGGGGTGAGGGTTTCGGGGGTTGGGGTGGGGGAGTTTGGGCGGGCGCTGGAGGTGTGGGAGGCGTCGGTTCGGGCTACTCATGGGTTTGTGAGTGAGGCTGATATCGAGATCTTCCGGCCGCTGGTGCTGGGTGGGTTCGGGGAGATCGAGCACCTGGCTGGGTTGCGTGATGATGACGATCGGCTGGTCGGGTTCGTGGGGGTGGAGGCGGGGAAGGTCGAGATGTTGTTTCTCGATCCGCCGGTTCGTGGGCAGGGTGGCGGGAAGTTGCTGCTCGAGCATGCGATCAGCGCGTTCGGCGCCACCACCCTGGACGTGAACGAACAGAACCCGCAGGCCGTCGGCTTCTACCTGCACCAGGGCTTCCGGATCATCGGCCGTTCAGAGCTGGACGGCATGGGCAAGCCCTATCCCCTCCTTCATATGTCGCGCCAGCGCTGAGTGATATAGTCAAAATCAGTGACTATCAATAGCGCTGACTATATGGAGTGATGATGAGTACGGTGGAGTTGACGCGGTTCAAGGTGGCGGAGGAGAAGACGGCTGAGCTGCTGGCGGCGCGGGCGGAGATGGTGGCGGACTTCGCGGCTGATCGCGAAGGGTTCCGGGGAGCACGGTTGATTCAGTTGCCGGGTGGCGAGTGGCTGGACGTCGTGGACTGGGCGTCGGCCGAGGACTACGCGGCCAGTCGCGCGAAGGGCGCCAACCTGCCCGGTATCGCCCGCTTCTTCGCCGCCATCGACGAAGTCATCAGTGCCGAAGAGGGCACCACCGAGGAGTCAGTCGGCTAGTTCGAGGATGTCGATGTCGGTGCCGGGGTCGCCGTCGGCGAAGCGGAGGGCCCACCGCACGGCCTCGTCCTTGCAGTCGACGCGGATGATCGAGACCCCGGCGACGAGCTCCTTGGTCTCGGTGAACGGTCCGTCGACGACGCGCGGCGAACTGTCGGCGAAGGCGATCCGGGCGCCGCGCGAGCTCGGCATCAGGCCCTCGGCGAGCAACAGCACTCCCGCCTGGCGCATCTCCTCCAGTACGGCGTCCGCCCGCGCAAGCACGTCGGCGTCCGGCGGCAAGCCCGCCTCGAGCTTGTCGTTCGTCTTGTGCAGGAGCATGTACCGCATGCACCGACCGTAGCCATTCCCCCACCAACTGACCAGCACCGACAGGTCGGCAGGAGCAGAATGGATCGTATGACCGAGCCTGTGCGAGTAATCCGGGAAGTCGAGCTGATCGCCTCCGATCCGACCAGCGGCATGCTGCGGAAGAAGGCGTTCGAGCTACCGATCCTGTGGGCGGGAAGGGTGGAGACGCTGCCCGGCGCGATCTCCGGCTGGCATCACCACGATCGCAACGAGACCAGCCTGTACGTCGTATCGGGCATCCTCCGGCTCGAGTTCGACGGAGGAGCCGGCTATCTCGATGCCGTCGCCGGGGACTTCATCCATGTCCCGGCGTTCACCATCCACCGGGAGAGCAACCCGGGGAACGAACCGTCGATCGCCGTCATCGCCCGGGCCGGTGGCGGCATCCCCACCGTCAACGTCGAGAACTTCACCAACGGTCGAGGATGAGCTGCGGAGAGCCGCCAGGCGAGTCCTAGGGAAAGGTCTCGTATGCCGGGAGGGTCAGGAAGTCGACGTACTCCTCCGCGGTGGCGACATCCAGGAACGTCTTTCGTGCGGCCGCGTAGCGATCCGGGTCGCCGAGTTTCGTGATCTCCTCGTCGGCGATCTGGTTCACCAGCTCGGTGGTGACGGTGGCGCCGGTGTCGAGGACGACCTTGTTGTGCCGCCACTGCCAGATCTGGGAGCGCGAGATCTCCGCGGTCGCGGCGTCCTCCATCAGGTTGAAGATGCCGACCGCGCCGGTGCCTTCGAGCCACGCGGCCAGGTACTGGATCGCCACGCTCACGTTGCTCCGCAGGCCCGCCTCGGTCACCTCACCGGGCGTCGCCCCCACATCCAGGAGCTGGTCGGCGGTGACGTGCACGTCCTCGCGGAGCTTGTCGAGCTGGTTCGGCTTGGAGCCGAGGACCTCATCGAAGACGACGCGACAGGTGTCGACCATGCCGGGGTGGGCGACCCAGGAGCCGTCGAAACCGTCACCGGCTTCGCTGCGTTTGTCGGCCGCGACCTTCGCGAAGGCCTGCTCGTTCACCGCCGGGTCCTTGCTCGGGATGAACGCGGCCATCCCGCCGATCGCGTGCGCACCGCGCTTGTGGCAGGTGCGGACGAGCAACTCGGTGTAGGCGCGCATGAACGGCACCGTCATCGTCACCGAGTTCCGGTCGGGCAGCTGGTACTGCGTACCTCGGGTCCGGTATGTCTTGATCACGCTGAACATGAAGTCCCAGCGACCCGCGTTCAGGCCGGCCGAGTGCTCGCGCAGTTCGTACAGGATCTCTTCCATCTCGAACGCCGCCGGATAGGTCTCGATCAGCACGGTCGCCCGGATCGTGCCGGGCGGCATCCCGAGGAACTCCTGGGCCTTGAGGAACACGTCGTTCCAGAGCCGGGCCTCGAGGTGCGACTCCATCTTCGGCAGATAGAAGTACGGTCCCTGGCCACGATCGAGCTGGAGTTGTCCACAGGCGACGAGGTAGAGCGCGAAGTCGACGAGCGACCCCGAGGTCCGCTGGCCGTCGACCAGCAGGTGCTTCTCCGGCAGATGCCAGCCGCGCGGGCGGACCACGATCGTCGCGAGCTCGTCGTCGGGCCGCAGCTCGTACCGCTTGCCGGCCTCGGAACTGAAATCAATGCGCCGGGTCACCGCGTCGAGCAGGTTGAGCTGGCCGCCGATCACGTTCTCCCACAGCGGCGTGTTCGCGTCCTCCTGGTCGGCGAGCCAGACCTTGGCGCCGGCGTTCAGTGCGTTGACCGTCATCTTCCGGTCGGTCGGGCCGGTGATCTCCACCCGCCGGTTCACCAGCCCGGGCGCCGGGTCGGCCACCCGCCACGACGAGTCCTCCCGGACCGCAGCGGTCCCGGGGAGGAAACCGAGCGTTCCCCCGGCGGCGATCGCGGCGACCCGTTCGCGGCGCTTCCCGAGCAGCTCCAGCCGCCGCCCGTCGAACTCCCGGTGCAGCAGCTCGATCAGTTCCAGCGCCTGCCCGGTCAAGATCTCGTCGTACCGGTCCAGCATCGGTCCGGCAATCTCGATCGCCACGTGATCCTCCATCCGCCGCCGCTCCCCGGCCGCTCCGAGGGGATGCCCGCTAGTCGGGCCCACGCTATCCGAGGGTGGGGAGGACGTCCCGCAGTACCGCGGCGTGATCCTCCGGCGTGGCCAGGCCCATGCCCATCGTGTTGATCCCGAGATGGGTCGCGCCGAGTTCCCGCCAGCCTTCGGCGTACGCCGCCCATTCGCTCTCCGGGACCCGCCCGAGCGACAGCCTCGCCTCGAACCCGATCGACGCCGGGTCGCGACCGGCCGCCACGGCGTACGAGCGGACTCGATCCAGCTTCTCCCGCGCCTCGTCACCCGGATCGAGTTGCGGCAGCCAGCCGTCGCCGATCTCGCCCGTACGACGAAGGACGGCCTCGGCGCCACCGCCGAACCAGATCGGGATGTCCGGCCGCGGCATCGGGTTGAGCCCTGCTTCCTCGACCCGGTGGAACTCACCGTCGTACGAGATCACCGGCTCGGCCCAGAGCTTCCGCAACAGATCCACCTGCTCGGTCAGCCGCGCTCCGCGCTGCGAGAACGGAACGCCCTGCGCTTGGTACTCGACCTCGTTCCAGCCGATGCCGACCCCGAGACGCAGCCGGCCGCCGCTGAGCACGTCGACCTCGGCGGCCTGCTTCGCGACCAGCGCGGTCTGGCGCTGCGGCAGGATCAGCACGCCGGTGACCAGTTCGACCGAAGAAGTGATCGCGGCAAGGTAGCCGAAGAGGACGAAAACCTCATGGAACAAGGACTTGTCGGTGTATCCGGTCCAGCCCGGCCGATGCTCGGGACTCGCGCCGAGCACGTGATCGTAGGCGAGGATGTGGTTGTAACCGGCCGCCTCGACGGTCTCGGCCCACTGCCGCACGACCAGCGGATCCGCGCCGATCTCGAGTTGCGGGAAGATGGCGCCAATCTTCATGAAACGGCTCCCAGCAGATCGATGAGGCCCTCGATCGCGAGGTCGAACGGTTCCGCAGAGTTCGCCGCGCGGGCCAGAACATACCCGCCCTGCAGTACTGCGGCGATGGTGGCCGCCGTCTTCGCAGCATCCAGGCTCTTCGGATACTCACCAGACTTCTTGCCCTCGGCAATGATCTCGGCCAGCCGCGACCGGATCCAGGCGAACGTCTCGTCGACCGGCGCCCGGAGTACCGGATCTGCCATCACGTCGGGATCGGAGGTGAGCCGGCCCATCCGGCAGCCCTTCAATACCTCCCGATCGCGGCGCAGATAAGCAGTGATGCGCGACGCCGCGGTGCCCTCGGTGAACTGCTCCTCAGCAGCCGCGCGCAACTCAGCACCGGACCGCTCGATCGCTGCCTTGGCGAGCTCGGCCTTGCCGCTGAAATGGTGGTACATGCTGCCCTGCCCGGCGTCGGCCGCGATCTGGATCGCCTTCGGCGACGTCCCGACGTACCCGCGCTCCCAGAGCAGTTCCTGCGTACTCCGGATCAACCGCTCCACCGTCTCCACCCAGCCACTGTACCCACCCATAGGTACAGCCGAATGGCTTCCGCGGGGGCAACCCGGCTAGGCTCGGTCGGCATGAGCATCAGCGTCGCGATCGCCGTCATCACCTTTCGGCGACCTGACCTGTTGAGGGACCTGCTGGCCAGCCTGCAGGCGCAGGAACTGCCGTCCGACAGCGACTTCGCCGTACGGATCGTCGTGGTCGACAACGACGCCGAAGGGTCGGCGGCCGAGGTGATCGCCGAGGCCGAAGGCCGGTATCCGATCGAGACTGCGATCGAGCCCGAGCCGGGTATTCCGTTCGCTCGCGAGAAGTCGGTCCAGCTGGCCTGGAACGACGACGCGCTGATCTTCGTGGACGACGACGAGGTCGCCCCGCCCGGCTGGCTCGCAACGCTGCTCGGTGCCTGGGAGAAGACCCGCGCCGATGTGGTGACCGGGCCCGTGCAGGGCATCCTGCCGGCCGACGCGCCCGCGTGGAACCACTACAGCGACGTCCACTCCTCGGTCGGCAAGCATGCGACCGGGGACTTGCTCAACAAGGCCTACACGAACAACACCCTGGTCGCCCAGCGCGTCTACCACGATGTGAAACCGGCCTTCCATCCCGCCTTCCGCTACACCGGTTCAAGCGACCTGCACTTCTTCCTGCGCGTCAACCAGGCCGGCTACCGGATCGTCTGGTGCGAAGAGGCCCGGATCCAGGAAGACGTGCCGGCTTCCCGTACGACGTTGCGCTGGTTGTTCCGTCGCGCGTTCCGGTCCGGCAGCGGCGACACGATCAGCCGGTTGCTCATCCGGCCCGGCGCCGCCAGCTACCTGAAGGTCCTGGCCTATGCTCTGGCGCGGATCGCCTCGGCCTTCGTGTACGGCCTCGGCGGTCTGGTCACCTTCCGGAAGACCTACCTGCTGAAGGCCGTCCGCCGGTTCTTCTCGGGCATCGGCAGCCTCGCGGGCATAGTAGGGATCAACCATGACGAGTACCGGGAACGGCACCGAGCAGACGGTGGCGACGCTGTGTCAGGCGATCTGGCAGGTGGAGCGGGAGCTGGATCTGCTGAACTGGCGGATCCAGAAGGCGCACCCGTGGCCGATCATCCGGATGCGCGTCTTCCATGAGCTGAGCAAACGCACCGGCATCCACGGCGAACCCCATCCGGTACGCCGTACGCGGGCTGACCAGCTTCGGTTGATCGGCCAGCACGTGACCGGCGTCGGCACCCGCAACCCTTTCTTCGCCAAGGGACCGTTCGACTCACTGGTGGTTCCGCATCCGCGCAAACCCGGCGGGGTCGAGATCTACACCGATGCGCTGCGGGCCGAGCTGGGCTCATCGGCACTCGTGCTCGACTCGGGCATCAACGGGACGCCGCTGCCGCGTAGTACGAATCTCGACTTCTTCACGTCGGCGGCTGGGGCGGTGCGCAGCCGGTTGGTCGACGGCCGCAGCCGGAAGGTCGCGGATGCGCTGGAGGCGTTGACCGGAGTGAAGGTGCCGATCGCCGCGTTGGTTGCTCGCGAGGTGCCGAAGCATCTTCGGCTGCGCGCGCTCTACCGGACGCTGCTCAAGCGACGCGGGATCAAGACGGTGTACGTCGTGGTGGCGTATTTCCACCAGCACATCGTCGGCGCGGCTCGTGATCTGGGGATCCGCGTGGTGGAGCTGCAGCACGGCGCGATCTCGCCGTTCCACCTGGGCTACAGCTATCCAGGCCGGCCGGTGGTCGCGGATCAGCCGGACGAGCTCTGGTGCTTCGGGTCGTACTGGACCGATGTCGCAGAGCTTCCGGCTGGGGTGACGACAGCGGTTGCGGGTGCACCTTTCATTCAGCCGTTGTCGGATGCGGAGATGGCGGCCAAGGAGTCGCAGCGGGTGGTTTTCCTTTCCCAGGGGACGATCGGGCCGTCGCTGTTCGAGTTCGCGGCGTCGTTGGCGGCCGCGCGCCCGGAGTACGAGGTCGTGTTCCGGCTGCACCCGAGTGAGCATGCGTCGGACTACTCGGCGCGGCCGGGGGTGCGGATCTCGGCCGGGCCGAGTGAGTCGACGCTGGGGTTGCTCGCCTCGGCGGGGTATCAGGTCGGCGTCGCGACCACCGCCCTCTTCGAAGGCATGGTCCTCGGCTGCCGCACCGTCGTAGCGCAGCTGCCGGGACACGAATACCTGCTGCGGGTCATCGAGCGCGGCGATGCAGTACTGGCCGATTCCCCGGCCGCGCTCGCCGAGCTGTTGCCTACAGCACCTGTTTGTCCCGACAGCACCGCCTACTACGCGCCCAGCAACCTCGCCGCTCTGCTCAAGTAGCTACTTCGGATAGGCGACATCCACTTCGACCTCGACAAGCCAGCCCGCGACTGGCAGGTTCTCGATTTGCCTTCGCGGTAGAGGTAGGCATCGGCGTTCTGGAATGTTTACCCGAATGAACCTGTGCTCAGGCGGGACCGGCTACTTGTTGATCTCGGCCTGGAGGGTTTTGGCGTCGGGGGCTATTTCGGCGTAGACGCCGGGGTAGTTGGGTTCGGCGCAGCCTTTGCCCCAGGAGACGGTGGCGAGCAGGCGGCCGTTGAGGACGAGGGGGCCGCCGGAGTCGCCCTGGCAGGCGTCGCCGGTGCCGTCGAGGTAGCCCGCGCAGACGTTGGCGGCGGCGGTGTACCCGTTGCCGACGTACTCCCTGTTCGCCAGGCAGGCCGCGTCGCCGAGGTCGGGGACGGCGATCTTCTGCAGGATGTCGTCAGGCCCGGTGCCGTGGGTGTCGCCCCAGCCGTAGACCGTCGGGACGACGCCCTTGCGATCCGCCTTGCTGCTGGTCTCCAGCCGGAGCACCGGTACGCCGGTCATCGGCCGGGACAGCGTGAGGATCGCGAAGTCGTGGTGGTTGTCGGTGTGGTTGTACCCGGGGTGGACCCAGATGCTCTTGATCCTCGAGGTCCGGCCGGTGCCGAGATCGTTCAGATCCGCTCGACCTTGTACTGCGGTGTAGGTGGCGGCGGGTTTGATCATGCAGTGCGCGGCCGTGATGATCTTGTCCGGCCGGACCAGCGCGGCTCCGCACCAGCGGCCGGTCGGATCCGAGCCGGCGGTATTGGCCAGCGAGATCGCCCACGGCGCCTCGGTGGTGCTCGCCAGGGTGCCGCCGATGATCATCGGCCGGTCCTCCCGGTTCGTCGTCGCAACCGCCGCCCCCGCCGAAGCAAGGACCAGTACACCCGCGATCACCGCGGCCCGAGTCAACATGGGCTCGAACCTACTGCACGTGATCGACCGATCGCGGTACGTCGCGCCGGAGCACTGTCACGCCGAGCGCGATCTCGACCGGGCAGTACGTGTGGGGCCTGCGGCGATTGCTCGACGGGATCGCTCCATTGCCATAAGTAGCAATACTCAGGTGCCTTGAACAACTTCTCTGTAATACTCGCCGTCGGCCCGCTTAGCCGCTGTGAGGAGCTTTGTTGTGAGGTTGTGGAAATTCGTCCTGCCCGTTGTGGTGCTGGCGACCGGGGTGACCCCTGCCCAAGGAGTCAGCGACCAGACGGTTTCGTACCGCGGATACCAGGTGACGGTGCCGGCCAGCTGGCCCGTTGTCGACCTGGCCAAGGACCCGACCGCCTGCGTCCGGTACGACCGCCCGGCGGTCTACCTAGGCACCAGTACTGCGCAGGCCGACTGCCCGGCGCACCTGGCTGGTCGCAGCGAAGGCATCGTGCTGGAGCCGCTCACCAAGGCGGCGCACACCACCGACGGTGAGATCCAGGTGGCCGCGCAGGACGCCGGCGTACTGGCGACCGCGTACTACGCGCCTGGCGGCGAGCAGTCCGCCCGCAAGCTCCTCGGCACGGCCCGGGTGACCTCCAAGTCGTTCCGTACGGCGATGACGCCCAAGGCCGTCACTGCCTCGATAGTGGCGACCGGAAACCTCACGGGACCCGCGTTCGACGCCTGTTCGGCGCCCAGCACGACCGCGATGAACGCGTGGACCGCCTCCCCCTACAAGGCGGTCGGCATCTACATCAGCGGCGGCCTCCGCGCCTGCGCGCAGCCGAACCTCACCCCGGACTGGGTCGTCGCCAACGCCGCCAACAACTGGCAGTTCCTGCTGGTCGACCTCGGCATGCAGGCACCCTGCACCACCTACAAGAGCAGGATGTCGACGGACCCGGCCACCGCCCGTAGCCAGGGACGCACGGCCGCGGCGAACGCCATCACCAGCGCGACGGCGCTCGGCTTCGGGCAGCGCAGCGCGATCTACAGCGACATCGAGGCCTACACCTCCACCGCGGCCTGCAAGGCTTCCGTGTTGTCGTACCTGAGCGGCTGGACCACTGAGCTCAACAGCCGTGGCTACGTGGCCGGTGCGTATGTCGGCGCGGCCTCGGGTGGGGTCGACCTCGCGAGTGCCTACAACAACACGGCGTACACGCGGCCGGACAACCTCTGGTTCGCCCGCTACAGCACCCCGCCGGTGACCGATACGTCGGACAACAAGTACATCCCGGCAACGTACTGGACCAATCATCAGCGGGTTCACCAATACGTCGGCGGGCATGACGAGACCTACGGCGGCGTGAAGATCAACGTCGACAGCAACGCAGTCGACGTCACTGCACCGCCCGCACCGCTGACCGCCTTCACCGGCACCGGCGCGTCCGGTTCCGCAGCGCTCCGCTGGACGGTCCCGGCCAACACGAGCATCGGGCAGGTCGTCGTACGGCGTAACGCGGGCACCAACCCGCCTGGTCTTCCTGGCGCCGGTACTGCGGTCTACGCGGGGACAGCGGCTTCCACTACGGCCACCGGGCTTGCCAACGCCACCAGCCACGCGTTCCGCGCCTGGGTGAAGGACAGCACCGGCAAGTTCGGCCCTGGAGTCGATCTGCGCCTCACCGGCACCGGGTCCACGATCGCGGCCGACTCGGCGTCGATCGTCTGGAACACCTCCGCCACTCTCTACAGCCGAGTGACGAACGTGGACACCAAGGCGTCGGTTGTCGGCGTACCGATGACTCTCTACGCGCGACCGAAGAACGGCACCACCTTCACCGCGGTGACCACGACCACATCGAGCGCTACCGGCTCGGTCAGTGCCGTAGTGAAGCCGACGGTCTCCACCGTCTATGTCTGGGGCTACAACGGCTCGTCCACGTTGCTGGGCTCGCGCAGCGGCAGCCTCACCGTCGAGGTTCGCCCGCTGATCACGGCGAACCTCACCGCGGCCACCATCAACCTCGGCGCCAGCACCTCGTTCTACGGGTACATGCGTCCGCAGCACCCCGGCACCACGGTCTACCTGCAGCGCCAGAGCGGCACCACCTGGCCGAGCGTCGCCACCACCAAGCTGAACACGACAGGCAACTACGCCTTCGGCATCAAGCCAACCGCTCGCGGCACCTACAACTACCGCGTCGTCTGGCTAGCCGACGCCGACCACGCCACCACGGTCAGCGCGACGAAGGTTGTCACCGTGAAGTAAGTCCGGCCCGGAGTGAACATTCGGCACGAAATCCAGCCGCGGTTCTTCGTCGGGGGGTGGGGATGGCTACTGTCGTCGGGTGCAGAAATGGCCTGGTCGTCCCTATCCCCTCGGAGCCACGTACGACGGCTCCGGAACGAACTTCGCGCTGTTCTCGGAGGTTGCCGAACAAGTTGACTTGGCGCTGATCGCTGATGACGGAACCGAGCAGCTGGTCCAGCTGACCGAGGTGGACGGCTTCGTCTGGCACGCCTATCTGCCGTCGGTCCAGCCCGGCCAGCGGTATGGGTTCCGGGTGCACGGGCCGTACAACCCCGCCGAGGGGCACCGCTGCAACCCGACCAAACTGCTGCTCGACCCGTACGCGAAGGCCATCGACGGCCAGGTCGACGCCGACGAGTCGCTGTTCAGCTACCGGTTCGCCAAGCCGGACGAGCTGAACACGATGGACAACCGCGAGCACACGATGCTGTCGGTGGTCACCAACCCGTTCTTCGACTGGGGCAACGACCGGCCGCCGGGCCACGACTACCACCAGACGGTGATCTACGAGGCCCACGTGAAGGGCCTGACCAAGACCCACCCGGGCCTGCCGGAGGAGATCCGCGGCACGTACGCCGCGATGGCGCACCCGGCGATCATCGATCACCTCAAAGACCTCGGGGTGACCGCGGTCGAGCTGATGCCGGTGCACCAGTTCGCCCAGGACGGCCACCTGCAGGAGCGCGGGCTGTCGAACTACTGGGGCTACAACACGATCGGTTTCTTCGCCCCGCACAACGCCTACTCGTCCAACGGCACCCGCGGTCAGCAGGTGACCGAGTTCAAGACGATGGTGCAGGCGCTGCACGAGGCGGACATCGAGGTGATCCTCGACGTGGTCTACAACCACACCGCCGAGGGGAACGAGTTCGGTCCGACGCTGTCGTTCAAGGGCATCGACAACGCGGCGTACTACCGGCTGGTCGATGAGGACAAGTCGCACTACTACGACACCACCGGCACCGGGAACAGCCTGCTGATGCGGCACCCGCACGTCCTGCAGCTGATCATGGACTCACTGCGGTACTGGGTGACCGAGATGCACGTGGACGGGTTCCGGTTCGACCTCGCGTCCACGCTGGCCCGTCAGTTCCACGAGGTGGACCGGCTGTCGGCGTTCTTCGACCTGGTCCAGCAGGATCCGGTGGTCAGCCAGGTGAAGCTGATCGCGGAGCCCTGGGACGTCGGTGACGGTGGCTACCAGGTGGGGAACTTCCCGTCGCTGTGGACCGAGTGGAACGGCAAGTACCGCGACACGGTGCGCGACTTCTGGCGAGGCGAGAAGTACACGCTGGCCGAGTTCGGCTCCCGGCTGACCGGCTCGTCGGACCTGTACCGCGACGACGGCCGCCGGCCGCTCGCGAGCATCAACTTCATCACCGCCCACGACGGGTTCACCCTGCGCGACCTGGTCTCGTACAACGAGAAGCACAACGACGCGAACGGCGAGGGCGGCAACGACGGCGAGAGCCATAACCGCTCCTGGAACTGCGGTGTCGAGGGCGAGACCGACGATCCCGAGGTGCTGCAGTTGCGCGCCAAGCAGCAGCGCAATTTCCTGACAACGCTGCTGATCTCGCAAGGCGTGCCGATGCTTGCGCACGGCGACGAGCTGGGCCGGACCCAGTCGGGCAACAACAACGTGTATTGCCAGGACAACGAGCTCGCCTGGGTGAACTGGGATCTCACCGAGGAGCAGAAGGACCTGCTGGAGTTCACCGGCAACCTGGTCAAGCTCCGCAACAACCATCCCGTACTGCGCCGTCGCCGGTTCTTCCACGGCGACCAAGGAGTCGACGGGCTGGGCGACCTGGTCTGGTTCACTCCGGCCGGTCAGGAGATGCAGGACAGCGACTGGAGCCGGGACGACGCCCGGTCCATCGCCGTGTTCCTCAACGGCGACGCCATCTCCGAGCCGGACCCGCGCGGCGAGCCAGTGGTGGACGATTCGTTCCTGATCCTGCTCAACAGCAACTACGAGGCACAGGACTTCCTGCTGCCGCCCAAGGAGTTCGGCGAGAACTGGACGGTCGTGGTGGACACCATCCGCCCGACCGGCCGGGCGAACGAGGAGGAGCACGCCGCGGGGAGCACCGTCCGGATCGAGGCGCACGGCACCCTTGTTTTGACCCGGCCGCGACAGGGCACTGCATGACGGTGCCCCCACCAGCCCTGCCCTCCGGACCGGACCGGCCTGCAGCCGGTCATCCACAGGCGACGTACCGGTTGCAGGTGCATGCCGGGTTCGGGTTCGACGACGCCGCCGAGATCGTCGGCTACCTGCACAGCCTCGGGATCTCGCACGCGTACCTGTCCCCGATCCTGCAGGCCGCGCCCGGCTCCACCCACGGGTACGACGTGGTCGACCACTCCAGGTTGTCGGAGCCGGCCGGTGGCAGGCCGGCCTTCGACCGGTTGGCCGCGACGCTGGCCGACCACCGGATGGGGGCGATCGCGGACGTAGTACCGAATCATGTGGCGGTGCCGACGCCGGCGCGGTTGAACAAGGCGTTGTGGTCCGTACTGCGAGACGGTCCGGGGTCTCCTTATGCGGAGTGGTTCGACGTCGACTGGGGTGCTGGCAACCAGCCGTTGCTGATGGCGGTGCTCGGACAGCGCATCGGCAAGGTGCTGGGCGACGGGGAGCTGTCCGTGGACGGCGACGTACTGCGGTACTACGAGCACGAGTACCCGCTGCGGCCCGGCACCGAGAATCTGCCGATCGCCGAGCTTGTCACCGAGCAGTGGTATCGCCTGGCGCACTGGCGGGTCGCTGACGAGGAGCTGAACTACCGGCGCTTCTTCGACGTCGACACCCTCGCAGCAGTGCGCGTGGAGAACAGGGAGGTCTTCGAGGCCACCCACAAGCTTCTGTTCGAGCTACTGCACGAGGGGAAGCTCAACGGTTTCCGCATCGATCACCCGGACGGCCTTGCTGATCCCCGCGGCTACCTACGTCGCCTGGCCGAGCGCACGGGTGGTGCGTGGGTCGTAGTGGAGAAGATCCTCGAAGGTGACGAGGTGCTACCGCCCGACTGGCCGTGTGCCGGCACTACTGGGTACGACGCCTTGCTGCGAGTCGGCGGACTCTTTGTCGACCCAGCGGGTGCAGCGCCCCTTGCTGCCTTCCACTCGGAGCTCACGGGTGAGCCGGCCGACTTCGCGCCGGTAGTGGAGCAGGCGAAGCGAGAGGTGGTGCAGCACGGGCAGTACGCCGAGGTGCATCGCCTGGTGGAGTTGCTGGCGCGCATCTGTCAGGACGACGTGCGGTTGCGCGACCACACTCGACGGGCCTTCCACGAGGTCGTGGTGGAGCTCCTGGTGAACTTCGACCGGTACCGGGCCTACGTCGTACCGGGGGAGCCGGCGCCGCATACCGCAGTACAGGCTATGGAGCATGCGGTCGAGCTGGCTCGGCGCAATCTTGACGACGAGCAGCAGGAGACGCTGGAGCTGGTCCGGGATCTCTTGTTGGGCAGGGAAGCCGGTACTGCGAGCCGGATCGACGAGGACGCCAGGCACGAGCTGATCGTGCGGTTCCAGCAGACCTGCGGACCGGTGATGGCGAAGGGGATCGAGGACACCGCGTTCTACCGGTGGTTCCGGCTCTCGTCGCTGAACGAGGTCGGCGGGGATCCCGCGCACTTCGGGGTCTCGCCGGAGGAGTTCCATGCGTTTGCGAGCCGGTTGAACCAGCATTGGCCGCGGACCATGACGACGCTCTCCACGCACGACACCAAACGGTCCGAGGACGTACGGGCTCGGCTGGGTGTGCTCTCTGAGCAGCCTGCGGCCTGGGCCGAGGCGGTGCGTTCGTGGCGGTCAATGGCGTCCGACTATCGCGACTCGGCGCTCGACGGCAGCACGGAGTACCTGCTGTGGCAGACCTTGTTCGGCACCTGGGACAACGGGCCGCTGGCCGAGGACCGGTTGCAGGCGTATCTGCAGAAGGCGATCCGCGAGGCGAAGCGGCACACGAGCTGGACGTCGCCGGCCGCGGAGTACGAGCAGTCCGTCGCTGCCTTCGCCACTGGAGTCCTGGCTGACGAGGCACTCCTGGAGTCCGTACGCCGGTTCGCTGACGGGCAGGCCGAATACGTGAGAGCAGCCACGCTCGGGCAGAAGCTGGTGCAGCTCACGATGCCCGGTGTCCCAGATGTCTACCAGGGCAGCGAATTCGTGGACCTGTCGCTGGTCGACCCCGACAACCGCCGACCGGTGGACTACTCGTCGCGCATCGCTCGGCTGGCCCGGCTCGACGGTGGAGCTCATCCGGAAGGGCTGGCCGACGAGAAGCTGCTGGTGACTTCACGTGCGTTGCGGCTGCGACGGCAGGAGGCAGAGGCGTTCGCTGGTAGCTACAAGCCGCTGCCGACCTCTAGTGGGCACGCTGTCGCGTTTGCTCGTGGGGATGCCGCCGTGACGATCGCTACTCGGCTGCCTGTTGCTCTGCATCGACTGGGTGGCTGGGGAGACAGCACCGTCGTACTGCCTGATGGGAACTGGCAGGACGTGTTGACTGGACGTCCGGTGGGTAGTGGAGCGGCTCGCATCCATGAGCTGCTGGCCGAGCTTCCGGTGGCGTTACTGGCGAGGAGCTGACTTGTTTACTGTCTGGGCGCCTGATGCTTCGACCGTGTCGCTGGTGCTGTCAGGCGGTGCTTCGGTGCCGATGCTGCGTGGTGACGGCGGCTGGTGGTCGGTCGAGGCGGAGGGGACGGACTACGCGTTCTCTGTCGACGGCAGCGACCCGATGCCCGATCCGCGGAGTCCGTGGCAACCGGACGGCGTCCACGGCTTCAGCAGGGTCTTCGACTCCTCTCGCTTCGCCTGGAGCGATGGTGACTGGGCCGGGCGAGACGTGCGAGGGGCTGTCTTCTACGAGCTTCACCTGGGGACTTTCACGCCTGAGGGGACGCTAGAGGCAGCTGCTGAGCACCTGGACTACCTAGTGGCGCTCGGTGTCGAGGTGGTGTCGCTGTTGCCGGTCGCTGCGTTTCCCGGGCGGCACGGCTGGGGTTACGACGGGGTGGACCTGTACGCCGTACACGAGCCGTATGGCGGGCCTGAGGCGCTGCAGCGCTTCGTCGATCAGTGTCACGCGGTCGGGCTCGCTGTGTGTCTGGACGTGGTCTACAACCATCTCGGGCCGAGTGGGAACTACCTGGACTCGTTCGGGCCGTACTTCACCTCGCGGCACACGACGCCGTGGGGGCCGGCGGTCAACCTGGATGACGAGGGCAGTCACGAGGTACGCCGGTGGATCTGCGACAACGCATTGCGCTGGTTCCGCGAGTTCCACATCGACGCTTTGCGGCTGGACGCTGTCCACGCGCTGGTTGACGACAGCCCGGTGCATTTGCTTGCTCAGCTCTCGGACGAGGTGGCCGCGTTGGCAGAGGAGCTGGGCCGGCCGCTGGGGCTGGTGGCGGAGTCGGACCTGAACGACCCGCGGATGGTCGAACCGGTGGCTGAGGGTGGGCTCGGGATGACTGCGCAGTGGAGTGACGACTTCCACCACGCGCTGCACACTCTGCTGACCGGTGAGGTCGCCGGGTACTACGCGGACTTCGCCGAGCCGGGGGTCTTTGCCAAGACGCTCACCCAGGTGTTCTTGCACGACGGGTCGTACTCGACGTTCCGCGGCAAGGACTGGGGGCGGCCGGTGGATCCTGCGCGACACCGCGGCTGGGAGTTCCTCGCGTACACCTCCAACCACGATCAGGTGGGGAACCGGGCGCTGGGCGACCGGCCCGCGCTGACGCCGGGGCAGCTGGCGATCGGGGCTGCGCTGGTGATCACCTCGCCGTACACGCCGATGCTGTTCATGGGGGAGGAGTGGGGCGCCTCGACCCCCTGGCGGTACTTCACCGATCACACCGAGCCCGAGCTGGCGGACGCCGTACGGACCGGGCGGCGGCGGGAGTTCGCGGCGTACGGGTGGGACGCTGCGGAGATTCCGGACCCGCAGGATCCGGAGACGTGGCGGAGTTCGGTGCTGGACTGGACCGAGGTCGACGAGGAGCCGCATGCCGAGTTGCTGCGGTGGTATCGCGATCTCCTGGCGTTGCGGGCGCGGAACGACGATCTGCGGAATGATCGGCTCGACTCGGTCGGGGTGGTCGCGACCGAGTCCTGGCTGGTGGTGAGCCGCGGGTCCCTGCGGGTGGTGGTGAATCTCGAGACGGAGAGCGCGGAGATCCCGCTGGACGGCGTACCGGCGTACGAGGTGATGGCATTCGGTACGGCCGAGGTGGTTGCTGAGGGTGTTCGCCTCTCAGGACACAGCGTTGTCATCTTCGCAGTGTGAAGTAAGCGTCCCGAGCCGCAAGTTCTTTGTGGGTTGAAAAGTCTGGACAAACTGGCTCTTTTCCGGCCGAAGAGTCCGGTTGTCGTGGGTACTTGAAGAATCGCTTGTATTTCCTAGGGTCGGTGACGGACTGTGGACGAGGCATCGCAGGTCGCGGGGGTTGACGGGAGGACATCAATGGCAGTCGGAGGCGTCGACACTTACTACGACTACGAAGAGAAGCAGTGGAAGAGCAGGAGACTGGGCGGCGGACCCATCCGCCGGGGCCCGGTCTGCCCAGCCCCACGCAGTACGGACCACCCACCCACAGACCGCCGCCCCGCATCCCGGGAGCACCAGCCGAAGGTCTCCAGCTAGCTAGCTGCGGCGGTGAGGACGTCCGTCGGGAGTAGCTGGCGGAGTTCGTCGGTGGTGGGCATGCGGCCGAGCGCCCGGAGGCGCTGGGACTGCGCTTTGCGCATGCCTTCTACCAGCCGGCGGGCCTCGCGCGCGTTGCCGAAGTTCGGGCCGTGGGCGATCCGGTCGTAGTACGCCGTGAGCGGTGGGCCCGCGGCCGGGTCCAGCAGGTAGTCGCCACCCGCCACCATCCGGTCGGTGATCAGCAGCAGCTCCTCGGCGCTGTAGTTCTCGAACTCGATGGTCTTGGAGAACCGCGACCCCAGACCGGGGTTGGCGGCCAGGAAGTCGTTCATCTCGTCGGTGTAGCCGGCCACGATGATGGCGATCTCGTCGCGGTGGTCCTCCATCAGCTTCACCAGCGCGTCGATCGCCTCCTGCCCGAAATCGCCGCCGGACCCGGCCGAGCGGGACAGCGTGTAGGCCTCGTCGATGAAGAGCACGCCACCGAGTGACTTCTCGAAGACCTGCGCGGTCTTCTCCGCGGTGTGCCCGATGTACTGACCGACCAGATCCCGGCGGGACACCTCGGTGAAGTCACCCTTCGGGAGCACGCCGAGCGCTTTGAGCAGCTTCCCGTAGAGCCGGGCCACGGTCGTCTTCCCGGTCCCGGGCGCGCCCGCGAAGATCAGATGATGGCTCACCGCACCGACCGACAGACCGGCGGAGCGGCGCCACTCGTTCACCTGGATCTCGTCGACCATCGCCCGCACCTCAGCCTTCACCTCGGGCAGACCGACCATCTCGTCGAGATCGGCGAACAGCTCCTCCAGCGGACCACCCGTATCGGCCGGCCGTGCGGACGCCTGCTCGATCACTTCGACGGTCGCGCCGTCGGCGATAGCCAGCGCGGGTTGCCCGGTGTTGTCGGTGCGGCACCCCTCGACGGTGCCCCCGCACCCCGGCGCGAAGGTGATCGCCGGTCCGCGGGTGTCGTGCACCGTCACCCGCCGGATGACCGGCGTACTGCCGTGCGCGACGCCGACCCCCTCGGCCCCCGTGTGCCCGATCTCGGTGTCGGTGAGCTCCGGCCGGCTGTACTGGTAGACGTAGACGCCGCGACCACCGCAGGCCGTGATCGTGCAGCCGCGAATCACCGGATCGGAGCCCAGGGCAACGACTATCCCGTCGCCGGAGATCCCGCTGACGTCGGTGTCGAGGATCCGCCCGCTGGCGCCCTCGACCACGATCCCGGTCTCGGCGCCCTCGATCGTGCACCGGTCCACGGTGAAGACGCCGGCCGCGTGCACGCTGATCGCCGGCCGCGTCCGGCCGCGGACGGCACACTGCTCGACCGTCAGCACCGTGCGCTCGACGGAGATCGCGAGATTGTCACCGGCCCGTACGTCGAGCCCGCGTACGGTCAACTCGCCGTCGACCGCCCGCAGTGTCGGCCAGTCCGCCCCGGCCCCATCCAGTACGACGGTCGCCCCGGCCTCGGCCTGCAAGGTGATCGAGCGACCACTGAGTTCGAGCGTTTCGGGGTACGTCCCGGCGGCGATCGCGATGGCCGCTCCGTCGGGTGCTTCGAGCAACGCGGCCCCGATGGTCGGATAGGCGCCTGGACGGTCGGCGGCAACGGTCAGTACCCGCGTCGCGGCCGGCATCAGCTGGCCCGGTCCAGCAGCCAGCCACGGTCGGCGGCCTTCACCCCGGCCTGGAAACGGCTGCGAGCACCGAGCCGGTTCATCAGCTGGGCGACCATCCGGCGTACGGTCCGCACCGAGATCCCCAGCTGCGCGGCGGCCGACTCGTCGGTCGCGCCGAGCGAGAGCAGGCGCAGCATCTCGCGCTCCCGGCCGGACAGGTCGGTGTCGAGCGGTACGTCGCTGTCGCTCAGCGGCACGGCGTCGGGCCAGACCCGCTCGAACAGCTCGGAGGCGGTGATGACGACGCTGCTCAGCCGGAGTACGGCGACGCTGCTGTTGGTCGAGTCGGTGGGCAGCACTACCACCGAGCCGTCGATGATCAGCGCGTTCATCGGCACCAGCGGCATCGTCCGGACGCCCACCCCGGCCATCGACATCGCGCCCAGGTGCCGGCAGAGCGTCGGCGCGGTCCGGGCGGTGTCGGGGTAGATGGCCCGGTAGCGCAGGCCCGGCCGGACATCGCGCGGGCCGAAGGCCAGGCCGCTCGGGGTGAGGTTGCTCATGGCAATCACCTCGTCGCGGGCACCGGCCAGCAGGGCAGCGACCCCGTCGTGGGCAGGAACCTGGTGGAAGGTCGTCGGGCGATTGATCATCGTGACAGTCATGAGAGAGGGACCCCCAGAGGTAGCGTGGCGGCGACGCCGGTGGCGTGCCGGCCGTCGAGGCGTTCCGGCTCGATCCCGCAGGAACGGGCCAGCGTGGTCAGGACGGTGATCGCCGTGTCGAGCGTGGCCGGGTGCGAAGCGGCGACCCGGAGTACGGCGTCGTAGAGAGTGGGCTCGGTGTCGTCGGTGGGTGCCGCGACCGTGATGGCGATGGTCTGCGCGGCCCCGGTGCCGGTGCCGAGCAAGGTGCTGATCAGGGCCTTGGCGACGGGCTGGGACAGCCGCGCGAAGCCGGTGAGCCGGATGCCGACCTGCAGGACAGGGCCGGCAGCCCAGCTGGTCCAGCGCTCGCGGAGCTGACCGCGACCCGCGTTGGCGTGGGCCAGCGCGCCGATTGACGCGAGCAGGTCTGATTCGTCGAGTGGCATGCACTCGAGCTGTTCCCGGTCGAATCGCCGGACCATCCGCCGGACGGTGTTGGCGAGCACCTGGCCGACCTGCTCGTCGGTCGCGATCTCTGCCGAGCGGGTCGCACAGACAGCGATCCAGGCGCGAGCCGGCTGGCTCTGCTTGGTGCCCTTGTGCAGAACGAGTTGCACGGTGACGTCGACCGGCTGCTCGTCGGCAGAGTCGGCCAGCGATCCCATCCGCTGCAACAGCTCGTACTGCGCGTCGGCGCCGACCCGGAGAGCCACACTGGCCCCGGCCGGGCGACTCAGTACGCCGTACGGCTGCTCGCGGACGACCAGAGAGCTGGTCGAGGTGCGGCCGCAGAACAGGCTGACCAGGTTGATCGCAGTGTCAGCAGGGAGGTCGATGCGGCGGTGGCGGGTGAGGAAGGCCAGCAGTACTCCGGCCCAGCGGTAGAGCCACATCCCGCGGAACCGCACTGCGGTCAGCAGGACTAGCGACAGTGCTGCGACTGCAGTCAGGATCAGGACGACTCGTGATCCGGCAGTAGCGGCACCCACCATCACCAATGCGAGCTGCCAGCTGAGGATCTGTCCGACTCTGATCGACCTCTCCTGGCGCTCCACTGTGTCCAGGACCGGAGCCGGAGCTGGTGGCTGCTCTGCCAGGTGCAACGGGACAGGGAGAGCGATCGGAGGTTGGGGAGCAGCCGCATGGAGCGGACGAGGCGCGGGTGGACGGGTCAGGACAGCGGCGATCGGCGTACCGACTGAAGTTGACTGGGGAACGGTGGTGACCGCCGGGCTGTAGGCAGTCTGCTGGCCCGGTGCGGGAGCGGCCGCGGCAGGCGGCCTCATGCGACAACCCTCGGACCGTGGAGTTCCTCCGGCGACACGAGTTCCAGCTCGCCGCGACCGGCCCGACGTACGCGGGTGGCTGCGGCTGTCAGCTCGTCCTCGGACTCGGTGGCGAGCAGGAGCGTGTGGGCGTGATCGCGGACCAGCGGGTGCAGGGCGTAGCGGCCGGGCCCGGTCTCGGCGATCAGGTGGAGGTCCAGCAGCTCGTCCAGCAGGATCTCCACCTCCTGCTGGGTGGTGTCGAGCAGCCGGGCAGTACGCCGTACGTCGAAGGACGGCGTCATGCTCAGCAACCGGTAGCACCGGCGGATCGGCTCGGAGAGGGCGTCGTACGTCGGGTCGAAGAGCGCGTGCACCTCCGCGAACTCCTGGCATCGGCTGGTCCGGTCGTCCAAGCGGGCAGCGAGCCGGGTGACTGTCCAGGGTTGCCGGTCGCGCATCCGGTCGGACAGGTGGCGGAGAGCGGCCGGGTGGCCGGCGCACCAGCGCAGTACGTGCTCGGCCTCGGCGACGCCGACCAGAGCTGCGGGCTCGGTCAGGCGGGCGGCGTCCGAGGCGGGCAGGACGTCGAGGCTCACCGAGCCGGTCCGGTCCAGGCCGGTCAGGCGGCGGCGACTCGTCACGATCACCATCGAGCCTGCGGTGTTCGGGAGCAGCTGGCGGACCTGGAACGCGTCGGCGACGTCGTCGAGTACGAGCAGGATCCGGGCGCCTAGCCAGCGCCACAGCGCGGCCCGCTGATCCATTGCTGCAGGCAACGAGATCTCGGTGCCGGAGACCGCGCGGATCAGGTTGCCGAGGGCATCGAAGGCGTCGAGCGGCTGGTCGGAGTGCGTGCCGAGATCCAGGTAGAAGCTGCCGTCCGGACAGCCGAGCCCGTACGCCGCCTCCAGCGCAACCGCCGTCTTCCCCACCCCCGGCATCCCGTCGATCGTCACCACGCCCACGCCATCGGCAACCCGCGCAGACGCGATCGCCGCCAGCTCCGCGGACCGCCCGGCGAACCCGGCAACCCGCGCCGGCAGATCGGACCGGGTGGCCGCGGTTGGGG